>DASTGH010000323.1:0-8973 GCA_035719345.1 Anaeromyxobacteraceae bacterium | reverse complement strand
CGGCGGCGTCGGAGAGGAAGACGGCCTCGGCGCCGGCGCGCGCCCCGGCCACGGCTGCGGCGAGCCCGCGCCCGCCGGCGCCGCGGTCGAAGAACCCGACCAGCTCCACGAGCGGCTCGCGATCGGCCCGGCGCACGGCCTTCACGGCGGCTGCCACCCGGCGCGCCGCGGCCGCCCCGCCCCGCCGGACGTCGACCGACACCGTCACGGCGGGTGCCCCCGAGCCGATCGCGGCGCGGAGCTCGGCTCCGGCGCCGTCCCGGCCCACCGCGGCGCAGGCGCAGAGCCGCGTGCCGGCGAGGTCGACGCGCCGCGCCTCGCGGAACACGTCCGGGTCGGACGCCGGCCATCCGGCCTCGATCCAGGCCACGCCCATGTCGGCCAGGCGCAGCGCCACCCGCAGCCGGTCGCGGACCGAGAGCTGCACGCCGGGCTCGCGGGCGCCCTCGGTCAAGGTCGCGTCGTAGAGCGCGATGCGCACGCCCCGAGGCTAGCCCACGGCGCCGCGAGTTGGAACCTCGGTGGAGGTGGGCCTCGGAGAGGGCCCCGGCGGCGCCGCGGCGGCCTGCCGCGCCCCGGCCTAGGAACCGTGCATGCGTCACGTCCTGCTCGACGGCGAGACCTTGAGGCTCGAGGAGGTGCTGGCGGTGGCTCGCGGCGAGGCGCGCGCCGAGCTGGCGCCGGGAGCGCGGGAGCGCGTGCGCGCCGCGCGCGCCCTGGTCGACGCCCGGCTCGAGGACGGCCAGGCCCACTACGGCATCAACACGGGGTTCGGGACGCTGGCCGAGGTGCGGGTGGCCCGCGCCGACCTCGAGGCGCTGCAGCGGAACCTCGTCCTCTCCCACGCCGCCGGCGTGGGCGCGCCGCTGCCCGCGGCCGAGGCGCGCGCACTCGTCCTCCTGCGCGCCAACGTGCTGGCGAAGGGCTACAGCGGGATCCGCGAGGAGACGCTCGACCTGCTCGTGGCCATGCTGGAGCGGGGCTGCATCCCCGTGGTCCCCGAGCGCGGGTCGGTGGGCGCCTCCGGCGACCTGGCGCCGCTCGCGCACCTCGCGCTCGTGGCCATCGGCGAGGGCGAGGCGTTCGTCGGCGGGGAGCGGCTGCCGGGGCGCGCCGCGCTGGAGCGCGTCGGGCTCCGCCCGGTGCGGCTCGCGCCGAAGGAGGGGCTGGCGCTCGTCAACGGGACCCAGGCCATGACCGCCGTTGGCGCGCTGGCGCTGCTCCGGGCGGAGGGGCTGGCGCGCACCGCCGATCTCGCCGGCGCGATGACGGTCGAGGCGCTCCTCGGCTCCCACCGGCCGTTCCTCGCGCCCATGCACCGCGCGCGCGGGCAGCCGGGGCAGCTGGCGGCGGCGGCGCACCTGCGCGAGCTGCTGGCGGACTCGCCGCTCAACGCCTCGCACCAGGGGCCCGACTGCCACAAGGTGCAGGACCCCTACTCGCTCCGCTGCATGCCGCAGGTGCACGGCGCGACGCGGGACGGGCTCGCCTTCGCCCGCGCGACGCTGGAGCGCGAGGTGAACGCCGCCACCGACAACCCGCTCATCTTCGCGGAGGAGGGCGAGATCGTGTCGGGCGGGAACTTCCACGGGCAGCCGGTGGCGCTGGCGCTGGACGTGCTCGCCATCGCCGTCTCCCACCTCGCCGCCATCTCCGAGCGGCGCGTGGAGCAGCTCGTGAACCCGTCGCTCTCCGGGCTTCCGCCGTTCCTGGCGCGGCGCGCCGGGCTGGAGTCGGGCTTCATGATCGCGCAGGTGACGAGCGCGGCGCTGGTCTCGGAGAACAAGGTGCTCTGCCACCCGGCGAGCGTGGACTCCATCCCCTCGTCGGCGGGGAGGGAGGACCACGTCTCCATGGGGATGACCGCCGCGCTCAAGGCGAGGCAGGTGGTGGAGAACGTCCGCACCTGCCTCGCCATCGAGCTGCTGGTGGCGGCGCAGGCGATCGACCTGCGCAGGCCGCTGCGGCCCGCCCGGCGAGTGGCCGAGGCGCACGAGCGGCTGCGCGCGGCGGTGCCGACGCTGGACGGCGACCGGGAGCTGCACCGCGACGTCGAGGCGGTGTGCCGGCTGGTGGACGAGGGCGCGCTCGGCGGGTGAGCGCGATCTCCGGGCGGCGGCTAGGCGGGCAGCGGGCTCAGGCAGAGCGCCTGGTTCAGCGCCACGACCGCCTTCTTGTAGTCCGCCCGGTCGATGACGAACTGCATGTTCGTCTGCCGCAGCGACTGCGAGAAGGCGTTCACGTTGATCTTGTGCTCGGCGAGCGCCGCGGTGGCGCGCGCCAGCACGCCCGGGAACGCGATGTTCGTGCCGATGACGCAGACGATGGCGGAGGGGAGGACCTTCACCACCTCGTAGCGGTTCTCCAGCTCCTCCACGAACGCGTCGTTCACCGACTTCTCCCAGACGACCTGGGTGATGGAGTTCGCGTTGGTGGCCTTGAGGATGTACGAGATCCCGAACCGCTTGAAGATCTCCATGACGCCGAGGTCGAACCCGACCGTGCCGACCATCGACGGGTCGTGGATCTCGACCGCCGTCACCTTGGGCGAGCCCGCGATCACCTCGATGCGCGCCTGCTTCCCGACGAAGTCCTTGGTGATGAGCGTGCCCGGGTGGTCCGGCTCGAACGTGTTCTTGAGGCGGATGGCGATGCCGGCGAGCTCCATCGGCTTCGCCGCCTTGGGGTGGATCGCCTCCATGCCCACGTCGGCGAGCTGGTCGGCGACGTCGTAGTTCGTCATGCCGACGACGACCGTGTTCTGCGCGCCCACGATCTCCGGGTCGGCCGAGGAGAGGTGGAACTCCTTGTGGATGACCGCCTCGTCGGCCTTGAGCTCGACCGCCACCTTGCTGAAGGTGACCTCGGAGTAGCCGCGGTCGAACTCCCGCATGATGCCCTCGACCCCCTTGGTGTACCCGGTCACCACCACCACCTGGCGCGTGGGATCGACGCCCTTGAAGGCCTCGTGGATGCGCTGGTCGATGGTGAGCGGCTCGTCGTCGTCGAAGCCGGAGAGGTCCATGAGGCGCCCCTCCACGCCCTTCGACTTGAGGATGGCGACCGAGTTGAAGGCGGAGTGGGCCTCGCCCACCGCCGCCAGCATCTCGCGCGCGGCGAGGAGGACGTTCTCGCGGCGGACGTAGCCGCTGGCGAGCACGTGGCGCATCGAGTCGAGGTAGGCCTTGAGCTCCCGCATCCGCTTCTCGAGGAAGCCGTCGGCGGCGCCGAGGTCGAGCCCGAGCGGCGCGAACCCGGCGTTCAGGCCCTTCAGCTTGGCGGTGAGCGCGTCGAGCGCCCCGCCGTAGTCGGTGCCGTCCACGAACCGCGCGTACACGCCCGGCTGGCCCGTCTTCTTGTGCTCGAGCAGCTCGTTCGTGACGCCGGCGTACGCCGACACCACGTAGACGCGCCCGTACACCTGCTTCGGGTCGCGCAACATGATGTTGCGGAGCACGTCGTCGAAGCGGGACATCGAGGTTCCGCCGATCTTCTCGACGCTGATCATGCGAACGGGGTCCTCCGGGACCTGTCAGGGGCCCCGGATGATACCCAAAGACCGCCCTGGCGCCAGCCGGTGGATCATCCCCCGAAAGAGCGAGGGATCAGGCGCCGGTCGCCAGGCGCACGGCCCGGCGCAACCCCGCGAACCGCAGGCGCTCCAGCGCCTCGGCCGGGGGGAGCCAGGCGTGCTCCGCGTGCTCGTCGGAGAGGCGGCAGGCGAATGCGTCGGGGAGGCGGGCGGCGAACGCGGTCTCCTCCGCGACCCGCACGGCCGGGGTCGGCGGCGGCGGTCCGGCGAGGCCGGGCTCGATGCCGAAGGCGTGCACGTAGCCGAGCGGCGCCACGGGGACGTCCGCCCCCGTCTCCTCCAGGAGCTCGCGGCGGGCGGCCGCCTCGGGCTCCTCGCCCGGCTCGAGCCGGCCCGTCACCGGCTGCCAGAAGCCGCCCCGCGCCTCGCTCCGGCGCAGGAGCAGCACCCGGCCGTCGGCGCGCACCGGCACGACGCTCACGGTGCGGAGGTCGGGCGGGCGGTCGCGCCGCTCGCGCTCGAAGAGGTCGGCGACGTGCCGGGCGAGCTGCTCCTCGACCTCGGAGAGCGGTGGCGCCGCCCTCCCCCGCGCCCGGAGCTCCTCGGCGAGGCTCGTCACCCCGAGCCGCGGGTCGGCGATGCCGCAGGGGACGATGACCTGGAAGTGGCGCATGTCGGGCGCGACGTTGAAGGCGAAGCCGTGGCTCGTCACCCAGCGCGCGAGGTGCACGCCCACCGCGCCGATCTTCTTCGGCCCGACCCAGCAGCCGCGGTGCTCCTCGTGCCGGCCGGCGGCCACCGCGTGGTCGGCGCAGGTGCGGATCATCGCCTCCTCGAGCGTGTGCACGTACCGCTTCACGTCCGGGCGATCGGCGATGTCGAGCACGGGGTAGCCCACGATCTGCCCCGGCCCGTGGTAGGTGACGTCGCCGCCGCGGTCGGTCTCGTGGATCTCGAACCCCTGCTTCGCGAGCCAGGCGGGCGAGGCGAGGATGTTCCTCGCCCCTGCCGCCCGCCCCAGCGTGAGCACGGGCGGGTGCTCGAGGAGGAAGAGGTGGTCGGTCGCGGGCGGCGCGCCCTCGCGCACGGCCTCGCCGGCGAGCGCCATGAGGCGCAGCCCGTCCGCGTACTCGACGCGGCCGAGCCTGTGGACGTGCAGCGCCCGGCTCACGCCTGCGCCGCCGCGCCCCCGGCCTTCTCGCGCTTCGGGCGCTCCGGCCGGTTGAGCGCATGGATGGCCTCGCCCAGCGCCGCCTTGCACGCCTCCATGAACGCCTCGGGCAACGTGGGATGCGCGTGGACGGTGAGCGCCACGTCCTCGAGGTAGGCGCCCATCTCCAGCGCCAGCGCCGCCTCGGCGATGAGGTCGGACGCCTCCGGGCCGACGATGGTGGCGCCGAGGAGGAGCTTCGTCTTCCGGTCGCCCACCACCTTCACGAAGCCCTCGGTGTGGTCGATGGCGATGGCGCGGCCGAGCGCGGCGAACGCGAACTTGCCGACGATCGGCTCGTAGCCCGCCTTCTGCGCCTCCTCCTCGGAGAGGCCGACCGCCGCCACCTCGGGGTCGGTGAAGATGGCGGCCGGCATCGCCACCCAGTCGCGCAGCGACTTCTTGCCCGCGATGACCTCGGCCGCGATCTCGCCCTCCTTCGACGCCTTGTGGGCGAGGAGCGGCGCGCCGGACAGATCGCCGATGCAGTAGATGGACGGCACGTTGGTCTGCATCCGCTCGTTCACCTCGACGAAGCCGCGCGGGCCGACCTTCACGCCCGCCTTGTCGAGGCCGAAGCCCTCGGAGTTCGGCCGGAACCCGACCGCCACCAGGACCTTGTCGCAGGCGACGACCTCGTCCTTCCCGCCCACCTCCACGGTCACCGCGAGCTCGCCGCCCTTCCGCTCCAGCTTCTTCGCCTTGGCGGAGACGTGGGTCGTGACGCCGCGCTGGCGCAGGCCCTTGGCGACGAGCCGCACCGCCTCCGGGTCGATGCCGGAGAGGATGGTGGGCAGCGCCTCGACCACCGTCAGCTTGGACCCGAGCTTCGCGTAGACGGTGCCGAGCTCGAGGCCGATGATGCCGCCGCCGACGACGACGAGGCGCTTCGGGATCTCGGGGAGGTCGACGGCCTCCTTCGCGCTCCACACGTCCTTCCCGTCGAACTCGAAGCCCGGGATCTGCACCGGCCGCGCGCCGGTGGCGACGATGAAGGCCTGCGCCTCGAGCCGCTGCGCCTCGCCCGCGCCCGCGACCTCGACGGCGTTCGGGCCTACGAACGTGGCCGTGCCCTTCACCACCTCGACGCCGTTCCCCTTCTCCAGCATGCCGACGCCGCCGACGAGCTTCTTCACGACGTCGTTCTTGAACTGGCGGAGCTTCGCCACGTCCACCTTCGGGTCGGCGGTGATGCCCCGGTCTGCCGAGCCGCGCAGGTCCTCGACCAGGTTCGCCGCGGCGATGAGCGCCTTCGACGGGATGCACCCCCAGTTGAGGCAGACGCCGCCCAGGGCCTCCCGGTCCACGAGCGCCGTCTTCTTCCCCAGCTGCGCCAGCCGGATGGCGGCGACGTAGCCGCCGGGGCCGGCGCCGATCACCACCGCGTCGAAGGTCTTCGTGGCCATGGCGCCCCTTGTAACGCGCCTCCCCGCGGCGCGCCTCGGGGCGCCGAGAGCGGTCCGGCCGCGGTGGTCAGCGGGCGAGGTCGAGGATGAACCCCGCGCCCGTGCGCGGCTGGAACTCACCCGTGCCCAGATCCGTCGGCGCCGAGAGGCCGCCCACCACGACCACGTCGCCGTCGGTGGCGATGGCGATCCCCGCCCCGACGGGCGCGCCCATGCAGCTCCCGGACGCGCGGATGAGGCGCGACCACAGGAACACACCCGCGGCGTCGTACCGCCGGACCGCCATCGCCTGGCAGCCAGCGAGATCACCGCCGAGCACCGCGACGCCGCCCGCGCCGTCGCCGGCGAGATCGGTCGGCTCCAGGGGGAGCGTCGTCCGCCACAGCTCCGCGCCCGTCATTGCGTCCAGGGCCACCAGCCCGTCGACGGAGGCGTAGACGAGCTTGCCGGGCCCGGCGAGCACGACCTTCACCGCCTGCGCGCTCAGCGGCAACGTCCAGGTGGCCACTCCCGCCGCGTCGAAGCGCACGAGCTCGTTCAGATGGGTGACGCCGTCCACCGTCGCCTGCACGAGGCCGCCCGCTCCGTCGAAGACCGGCGGTGCCATGACCGAGCTCACGGGCAGGCGAAGCTCCTCGGTGCCGTCTGCCCGGAACACGACGGCTGCGCAGGGCCGTGCACGTCGCCGGCGCGCACGAGGGCGGCACCGGCGAGCACTGGTTGGCGTGGCCCGCGATGCCGCAGGCCAGTCCGGGGCCGCAGCCGCCGCACTCGAGCTGCCCGCCGCAGCCGTCGCCCGCGGCGCCACATGCTGCTCCGAGGGAGGCGCACGTCGCGGCCTGGCACGCGAGCTGGGCCGGCGGAGAAGTCGGTGGACCCCGATCCGGCGCTCCGCAGGCGGTCATCGCGAGCACGAGCCCCACCCCCACCGCCACGCCCGATCCGTCCATGTCGGCCTCTCCACGGAAGGTGGACGGGCCCGGCGCTCGCCGCCGCCGCCCTTCTTCGAGAGGCGGGGGAGGGAGCGCTCTCGGCCGGGACGCGCCCGGCGGGCTGTGCCGGTCGCCGATCGGGCCCGCTGCACCTCCCGGCGGCCTCGCGCACCGTTAGAGCCCAGGGATGAGCGCCGATGATCCCCGCCCGCTCGCCGTCGAGGCCGCCGCGGCCGCGCCGCGCGCGAAGGCGTCGAACTACCCCGAGCCGTTCGCCTCGCGCATGGCGCAGCGCCTGAAGCGGCCGCTCGGCGACCTCTTCGACCTGAAGTCGTTCGGGGTGAACCTGACGCGCATCGGGCCCGGCGGCGCCTCCGCGCTCCACCACCGCCACACGCGGCAGGACGAGTTCGTGTACGTGCTCGAGGGCGAGCCGATCCTCGTCCACGACGACGGCGAGATGGCGCTCCGCCCCGGCATGTGCGCCGGGTTCCCGGCTGGCGGCACCGCGCACCACCTCGAGAACCGGACCGACCGCGACGTGGTGGTGCTCGAGATCGGCGACCGCGCGCCTGGCGACGCCGGCGAGTACCCGCGCGACGACCTCGAGGCGAAGCTCGGCCCCGACGGCCGCTGGCAGTTCTCGCACAGGGACGGGACGCCGTACTGAAGCGCGACGTCGGCGCGCGCTCGCAGCGGCCGAGGTTTCTCGAGCTCTTTCGCCGGCCGCACCGTACCCGAACCGGTGCATTCTGTTTCACCAGTAGAACTTCACGATCCGTGCCAATTGCCGGATCGGGGACGGCTTCACGGCGAGACGTCGACCACGAACGCATCCCCGCTGCCCGCATCGCGCTGCCCTGTGCCCAGGTCCGCGCTGCCGGCGACGATCCCGGCCGCGAGCGCGTCGCCGTCCGGGGCGACGGCGCCGTCGGCGACCCGGACGTCGGGGCAGCCGCCCGGCGGCAGGTCCCGCGACCAGAGCAGGCCGCCGTGCGGATCGAACCGTCGCAGGCGCGACGTCGCGCACGCGCCGGTCGACAGCCATCCCATGGCGAGGACGCCGCCGTCGCGCATCGGCAGGAGCGACGTCACCGGCACGCCCGGGTCGACCCGGAACCGCTCGAGACAGCTCGGCACGGCCGAGAGCACGAGCTCGTTCCCGTCGAGCCAGGCGAACGCGTCGTTCCCCACGGCGAGGACGACAGCCGGTACCTGGCCGGACAGGGCGGTGCAGGTCCAGCGCTCCTGGCCCGACGCGTCGTAGGCGGCGGTACGCGCGGCGAAGCCGCCGCGGAAGTTCCGATCCGGGAACGCCGCGAGCAGCTTGCCGTCGGGCGCGAACGCGGGCAGGCTGCGCGGGGCCGCGAAAGGCCCAGCCTGGAAGAGCGGGTTCCCCGCGGCGTCGTAGACGACGACCGTCTTCGCCTGCGCGCCCTGCAGCACCGCGACCCGGCCGCGGCCGTCGCTCGCGATCGACGGCACGTCCGCCGAGGCGATGGAGAACTGCGACAGCCATCCGCCCGCCGCGTCGAAGCGGACGATGGCGCCGTCGTTCCCGACGGGGCCACCGCCGAGATCGAGCTGGGGGATGGGGAGGACACAGCCGCGGAAGCACGCGCCGGGCACGGCGAGGAAGACGCCGCCGCCCGGCGCCGGGGAGATGGCCCGCGTCGAGAGCTCCCGCGGGTAGGCGAACCGGCGCTCCAGCACGACCGTCCCGCCGCGGTCGATCTTCGACAGGCGCAGCTCGCCCCCGCCCGCGGCCGCGAGCCAGGCGTTCCCGGCGTCGTCCACCGTCACCGAGGCGACGCTCTCGGCGGCCGGCGTCGCCTCCGACGCCACCCAGCGCGTCTGCCCGGCGCCCGCGCTGCCGGTGCTGCCGGCGCCGCC
>DASTGH010000322.1:0-3859 GCA_035719345.1 Anaeromyxobacteraceae bacterium | reverse complement strand
GGGCGCCGCCAGCCGCAACGCGGGGGCGAGCTCGGGCGTGCCGAGCGCCACGCGCGCGATGAGAGGGGCGGCCAGGGCCAGCGTCGCCGCCAGCGCCACGCCGGCGGCCAGCGCGACCGCCGCGCCCAGGCCGAGGATGCGTCCCGCCCGCGCCGGGTCGCGCTCGCGGTGCTCGGCGACGAAGCGCGTCGCGGTGAGCCCGACGCCGGCCGTGACGAGCTCGGAGAGGAGCGCCACCGTCGCCAGCACCACCGCCAGCCCGCCGTACCCGGACGCGCCCAGGGCGCGCGCCGCGAGCGCCTGCGCCACGAGCCCGAGGCCCTGCGCGGCGGCGGCGCCGACGGTGGACCAGAGTGCGCCGCCGGCGAGGCGGCGGCGGAGCGACCCCGCCGGCAGCGCACGGGCGAGGCGGGCGCGGAGCCCGGGGGGGTCGCCCGGCGAGCGCCGGCTGAGTGGGGGAGAGGCAGGGCTGGGGACGCGCACGCGCCCGCAGCCCGGGGCGGTGTCCACGGGCGCGCTCATCGGTAATCGTACTGGTAGTGATACTCGCCCCCGCCGCGGCGCTGGCGGACGTCGTTCAGGATCGCGGCGTGGACGCGCACCCCGTTCTGCGCGTAGCGCCGGGCGGCGAGCGCGATCTCGCGGGCGGGGTGGCGACCGGCGCGCAGCACGAGCAGCGTGACCCCGGCGTGCCGGCTCACCAGCGCTGCATCGGTGACGGCCAGGATGGGCGCGGTATCGACGATGACGACGTCGTAGGCGCGCGACGCCCAGGCGAGCACCTGCTGCAGCCGGTCGCTGGCGAGGAGCTCCGAGGGGTTGGGCGGGATCCGTCCCTGCGCCAGGAACGAGAGGTTCGGGTGGTCGGTGGCGCGCACCAGCTCCTCCGGCCGGAGGCCGTCGGCCACGGCCTCGGCGAGGCCCGGCATGCGCGCGCCGCCGAGGTACTCGTGGATGCGGCCCTTGCGCAGGTCGGCATCGACCACGAGCACGCGGCTCCCGGCCTCCGCCATGACGTGCGCCAAGTTCACGGAGAGGAAGCTCTTGCCGATCGACGGGCCGGGCCCGCCCACCGCGATCACGTTCGTGCCGGTCTCGCGCATGGCGAAGAGGACGCTGGTGCGCAGGCTGCGCACCGCCTCCACCGCGAGGTCGCGCGGGTCGAGGGCGGCGAGCACCGGGTGCATCTTTCTCTTCCCGGCGCGCCCGAGCGCGCGCTCGGTCTCCACCTGCCGCTGGGAGCGCGGCACGCTGGCATAGACCTGCAGCCGCGCGGCGCGCTCCACCTCGGCCGGGTCGGAGACGCCGCGGTCGAGCGCCTCGCGGGCGAAGGCGAGGCCGACGCCGAGGGTGAGGCCGCCGAGCAGCGCGAGGAGGAGCGCCGCCCCGCGCCTCGGCTTCACGGGCTGCCGCGGCCTGCGTGCGGCGTCGAGCACCCGGACGTTGCCGATGGTGCCCGACTTCACCACCTTGAGCTCCTGCACCTTGTTGAGCACGAGCACGTACAGCTCGTTCGCGACCTTGACGTCGCGGGTGAGGCGGGCGGACTGCAGTTCCGCCTCGGGCAGCCCCCTCATGCGCGCGTGTGCGGCATCGCGCTCGCGGCCGAGGCGCTCGATCTTATCGGCCAGGGCGCGCAGCGCGGGGTGGTCCGGCGTGAAGCGCCGGAGCAGCTCGGCCTTCTGCAGCTCGAGCTCGGAGAGGCGGCGCTCCACCTCGACCGCGCCATCGAGCGCGGCCTTGGCCTGGAGCGAGAGATCCACCTGCCCGCGCTTGCCCCGGTAGGCGTTGAGCGCGCCCTCCGCCGCCTCGAGGTTGGCGCGCAGCTGCGGGAGCTGGCCGTTCAGGAACTCGAGCGTCTTCTCGGCCTCGGCGCTCTTGCGCTCGACGTTCTGGCGAACGTAGAGGCGCGCCACCGCGTCGAGGACGCGGGCGGCCCGAACCGGGTCGGGCCCCTCGAGCGCCAGCTCGAGCACGCCGGTCTTGCGGCCGCGCTCCGCCACGGCCAGGCCGAGCTGGAGGGCGTCGACCGCGGTGTCGCGCGCCAGGCGCTGTACGGTGAACTGCGTCCCGGGGCGCGCGCGCAGCTCCGAGACGAAGACGGCGAGTGAGGGCATCCCGGGGTCGTCGGGGTCGGCGCCGGAGACCACGGGCCGGCCCACATCGCCCTCGACCAGCACCTCGCCGCCCGGTGCCTCGACCCGGTAGCGGCCGGCGCCGAGGGCGGTGAGCCGCAGCGGCTCGCCCAGCAGCCGCGGCGCGACCTCGAGCCGCTCCAGCCCGATGCGCTCCCCGCCCCAGCCGTAGCGGCCGAGCCCTGGCGGGGCACTCGCCGCTGAACGGCCGTCGCGCGCGCGCGCCACCGGCGCGCCGACGAGCAGGAGGTGACGCGGCTCGGCGACCACGTCGAGCGCGAGCTCGTCCACGACCAGGCCGAGGAGCGTGCGAGAGCGGAGGATCTCGATCTCGGTCTCCGCAGGCGTGGCGGAGGAGAACATGGACGTCAGCTCCTCGAGCCCGGCGATGCCGCGCGAGCGCTCCTCGACCTGGACCACCGCATCCGAGCGGTACACCGGGGTGGCCAGGAGGGCGTAGGCGCCGCCGGCCGCCACGGCGAGCGCCGTGGCGGCGGCGACGAGCCACCAGCCGCGCCCGACGATGGCGACCGCTTCCGCCAGCCCGGCCGCCTCCCGCTCGGCGGCGTCGAGCTCGACCTCGGGAGGCGCCGGCGACCGGCGCACGTCGTGATCCAGCACCTCGAGGCGGGCCTCGATGCGATTCCGCTGGTCCATCGCTTTCCTCACCGACGCGTCCTACCCACGGGTCGAAAGGGGGGACGCGAGGTGCGTACCCACCCACGGTGACACCCGGAGGTCCGTCCACGGGCGACTTGCACGGGGCCCCTCGACCGGGGCCGACGCCTGGGATGCCGGGTCGTTCAGCGGGTCGCGGCGCGCCCCTCGGGCAGCGGCAGGCGCAACACCGACCGCGGGTCGACATAGAGGTCGCCGACGCGGACGCCCCAGTGCAGGTGCGGGCCGGAGGCGCGGCCGGTGGCGCCCACGAGGCCGAGGCGCTGCCCGCGCCGGACGACGTCGCCCTCCCGCACCAGCGTCCGGGAGAGGTGGAAGTAGGTCGTGAAGAGGCCGGCGCCGTGCCAGACGACGACGCTCTGGCCCGAGGCCCAGCAGTCGCGCGCCAGGACGACGCGCCCGTCCTGGGCGGAGGCGACGGGGGCGCCCACCGCGCCGGCGAGGTCGAGGCCGTAGTGCTGGGACGGCTTCACCCCGTTCATCGTGCGCTGCTCGCCGTAACCGGCGGTGACGCGGTCCCGGCGCGGCCACGCGAAGGGCGCGTCGAAGACCGGCGGCGCGGCGGGCTGGTCGAAGGCGCGCGCGAAGGCGGCGCGGTCGGCCTCGATGCGCCGCTGCACCTCCTCGGGCGGCGGGCGCACGAAGCGCTGATCGACGGTGAGCGCGCGGTGCGGGAAGCCGGGCGCCTCCACCTCCAGCCGGGGTGCGAGCCGCACCGGCTCGCCGCCATCGATCGGGAGGAAGACCTCCACCTCGAGCGGTCCCGCGGCCGTCTCCACCGGCAGCCCGCCGACCGCGGCGAAGCCGCCCGGCACCGGCCAGACGGCGAGCTCGCGCCCGGCGGCGCGCGCCGAGGGCGGCGACGCGGCCCCGCGCACCAGCACGAGGAACGCGTCGCCGGGCCGGGCCCTCGCCGGCTGCACCTCCGCCGAGGGGGCGGGGCGCGAACACCAGATACGCCGACGCCACGCGCGGTTGGTGCTCACGGCGGTAGGTGACCCTTGGAAGCGTGCGGCGCAGGATGCTGCGGCCCGCCGTCTCGGACC
>DASTGH010000321.1:0-19964 GCA_035719345.1 Anaeromyxobacteraceae bacterium | reverse complement strand
GGGTGGCCGGGCGCCGCGCTCGGGGCAGCGCTGGCGGCGGGCCGGGACGTGCTGCTCGCGTTCGGCGAGGAGCCGGTCCCGGTGGAGCGCGGGCCCGAGCTGGCGGCGGCCGCGGCGCGGCTCGTCGCACCGCACGCGCCGGGGCTCGGCGCCCTCATCGCCACCGGCGGCGACGTGGCCCGGGCCGTCGTGGGCGCGCTCGGCGCGACCGGCCTGCACCTCGCCGGCGAGGTCGAGCCCGGCGTCCCCGTGGGCATCACCGACTCCGCGGCGCCGCTCACGCTCGTCACCAAGGCGGGCGCCTTCGGCTCGCCCGAGACCCTGGTTCGCGCCCGCGCCGCCCTCCGCGCGCCCGGGGCCGCGCACGCCGGCGACCGAGAGGAACAGCACCCATGAGCCGTCCGAGCCTTCCGGTCGTGGCCATCACCATGGGCGATCCCGCCGGCGTCGGGCCCGAGATCGTCGTGAAGGCGCTCGCGCATCCCGAGGTGTACGACCTGTGCCGCCCGCTCGTCGTCGGCGACGCGGCGCGGCTCCGGGCGGCCGCGAGCATCGCGCGCGCCCCGGCCGAGGTCGTCGCGGTGCCCGGGCCGGTGGCCGCCCGCTTCCGCGCGGGCGTGGTCGACGTCGTCGACGTGGGGCTCGTGCCGCCGGACCTGGCCTGGGGCCGGCTCTCCGCCGCCGGCGGGAACGCGGCCTACCACTACATCGTCCGCGCAGTCGAACTCGCGACCTCCGGCGCCGCGCAGGCCATCTGCACCGCCCCGCTCAACAAGGAGGCGCTCCACGCGGCCGGGCACGTGTACCCGGGCCACACCGAGCTGCTGGCGAAGCTCTCCGGGACGAAGGAGGTCTCGATGATGCTGGCGACCCCCCGGATGCGCGTCATCCACGTCACCACGCACATCGGCCTCCTCGACGCGGTGGAGCGCATCGAGCCCGGGCTCGTCGAGCGGACCATCGCCCGCGGTCACGAGGCGCTGGTCCGCGCCGGGATCGCTCGCCCCCGGATCGCGGTCTGCGGCATCAACCCGCACGCCGGCGAGCACGGGCTGTTCGGGCGCGGCGAGGAGGAGACGAAGGTCGCGCCCGGGGTGGAGGCCGCCCGGGCCCGCGGCATCGCCGCAGACGGGCCGCTCCCCGCCGACACCGTCTTCTTCCGGGCCGGGCGGGGCGACTTCGACCTGGTGGTGGCGATGTACCACGACCAGGGCCACGGGCCGGTGAAGGTGCTCGGGCTCGAGGCGGGGGTGAACATCACGGTGGGGCTGCCCTTCGTCCGCACGTCGGTCGACCACGGCACCGCCTTCGACATCGCCGGCACGGGAAAGGCCGACGAGCGGAGCCTGGTCGAGGCGCTGAGGCAGGCGGTGGCGCTCTCGCCGCGAGAGGCGCGCGCCTGAGGTCCGGGCCGGCGGGTGGTGGGTCGCCCGCACGTCGACGCGCCGCGTCCGCGTGCGGTGGCGGATTCCGCACGTTTGATCCGGAACAGATGGCGCGAGCCGCGTGTAGGATGGTTCTCACGCGGAGTGGACATGAGCCTCGGACGTCTCGCCCTCGCTCGGACGCTCGTGAAGCAGCCCGATGCCCGCCTGGCGCGGTACGGCTTCGCCGTCGCCGCGGCGCTCGGCGCGTGCGTGCTGGCGCGGGCGGTGGTGCCGTGGGTCGCCGGCCACGAGATCGTCGTCGGCGCGGGCGCGCTGGCGCTCGCCGCGGCGGTGGACGGGGCGGCGCGCGCGCGCGGTCGCCTCGCCTTCCTCCGCGCCATGACGCGGGCGCTCGACGAGGGCGTCTACACCATCGACCGCGCCGGCCGGATCACCTGGGTGAACGCCGCCGCGCTGCGCATGCTCGGGTACCGCGCGCCGGAGCTCGTCGGCCGGCCCTTCCGCGAGGCGCTCCGCTGCCGCCGGACGGACGCGCCCTGCGGCGGCGGCGCGAGGTGCCGCCTCCAGAACGTGATGCTGAGCGGACAGCCGTACCGTGCGGAGAACGACATGCTCACGCGCAAGGACGGCACGTGCTTCCCCATCCGCTACAGTTCGGCCCCGATCCTGCGTGGCGGGAGCGTCGTCGGCGCGGTCGTCGCGTTCCAGGACGTCACCGCCGAGCGGCGCGCCGCGGCGAACGAGCGATTCCTGGCGGAGGCGACCGCGCAGCTGGCGCGCTCCATCGACGACGAGGAGACGCTGGCGCGCGTGGCTCGCCTCGCGCTGCCGCGCCTCGGCGACTGGTGCATGGCCATCGTCCTCGAGGAGGACGGGAAGCCGCGGCGCGTGGCGGTGGAGGCGCGGGACGCCGGTCGCGCCGAGGCCGCGCTCGAGATGCTGCGCCGCTATCCCATCGATCTCGAGGCGGATCACGGCGCCGGACGCGTGCTGCGCACCGGCGAGCCGGAGCTCATGCCGGTGGTCGGCGACTTCGTCGGGAGCGGCGGCACGACCGTCGCCACCCGCGCCGCGCTGCTCGAGGCGATCGGGCTGCGCTCGTTCATGGCGGTGCCCATGCGCTTCGGCGAGCGGCTCGTGGGCGTGCTCGACTTCGGCGTCACCGGCGCCGATCGCCGCTTCGGCGCCGAGGACCTGGCGCTCGCGATCGAGCTGGCGAACCGCTGCGCCATCGCCGTCGAGAACGCACGCCTGCACGCGCAAGCGCGGGATGCGGTGCGCGCGCGGGAGCGCGTGCTCGCCGTCGTCTCGCACGACCTGCGCAACCCGCTCGGCGCCATCAGCATCGCCGCGGGCGTCCTGCGCGCCGCGGCGCCGGAAGGCGCGTCCGGGCGACGGGTGCGGGACGCCGCCGCCGGCATCGCCCGCTCGTGCGACCGGATGAATCGCCTCGTCGGCGACCTGGCGGACCTCGCCCGCGTGGACGCCGGGCACGTCTCGATCGTGCGCCGGGAGGTGTCCGCCCGCGCCCTCGCCTCCGACGCGGTCGAGGCGGCCGCCGCGGCCGCCGCCGAGGCCGGCGTCGGCGTCGCGTGCGAGGTGAGCGACGAGGCGCCGCGCGTCGACGGCGACGCCGATCGCATCCAGCAGGTGCTCGGCAATCTCCTCTCCAACGCGGTGAAGATCACGCCGCGGGGAGGGCGCGTCTGGGTCCGCTGCCGCACCCGCCGCGGCCTGGCCGTCTTCTCGGTGAGCGACACGGGCCCCGGCATCGCGCTCGAGCAGCAGCGCAGGATCTTCGAGCCGTTCGTGCGCGGCGCCGGCGCGCGCTACCAGGGCACGGGCCTGGGCCTCTCCATCGCCCGCGCCATCGTGCAGGCGCACGGTGGCCGGCTCTGGGTGGTGAGCCGGCCGGGGAGGGGGGCCAGCTTCCGCTTCACGCTCCCGCTCGCGGGCGCGCCGGCGATCGCCGCTCAGCGGGCGGCGGGCGGCGTGGCGTGCCCATCCACCCCGGCGTGGGCCGCGGCGGGCGCCGGCGCGCGCTCCGGTCCGGCGCCGGCGCCGGCGGGTGCGGCGCTCTCCGCGCGCTCCCGCTGACGGCTCCACCACGCCTCGAGCGGCGGCGCCAGCCGGTACGCCAGGACGGCCAGGGGAATGGCCGCCAGGATGTCGATCACGTAGTGGTGCCGCAGGTACACGGTGGCGAGCACCAGCATCACGCCCATGGGGAGCAGGACCGCGAACAGCGCCTTCTGGAAGCGCCAGGCGTAGGCGAGCGTGATGAAGGTGATCCCGCAGTGGAGGCTGGGGAACGCGCTCCGGCCCGCCGACGGGTTGAGGTCGACGAGCTTGTTCTGCACGGTGGTCAACCACCCGCCGGAGAAGTCGCGGGTGAAGAGGTGCGCGAGCACGAGCCGCGGCGGCGCGGCCGGGAACGCGACGTAGAGCGCGTACCCCAGGTAGAAGCAGAGGATGGTGCCGAGGAGCGCCTGGCGCATGTCGCTGCGGCGCCCGGCGAGCAGCAGGTAGCCGACGACCGCGACCGAGACGACGAAGTAGTTCATGTAGGCGAGGGAGAACGCCTCGGTCGCGAGCGGCGTATAGAAGCGCTGCGCCCAGACGCAGGGCTGGACGCCGAAGAGCCACGCGTCGATCCGGACCAGCGCGTCGTGCACGTGGTGCGGGTTCACGAACTGCACCGTGTCGTTCAGGTTCGTGTAGATGGCGATGCAGAAGAGGAACGGCATCACGTCCCGGATCCAGCCGAGCCGCGCCCAGCACGGCTTGCGCCGCACGAACCAGGTGAAGAGCGCGACCGCGGCGACCGTCACGGCGAGGCGCCACAGGCCCACGCCGAAGCGCCCGGGCGGGATCCCTCGGCTCACGCAGAACAGGTACGCCTTGAGCGAGATCCCCAGGCAGAACGGGAAGAAGAGGAGCGCGATGGCCTCCTCCGGACGGAGCTTCCACAGTGTCCGCAGGGCGCCGCGCATGTCTCCTCCCCTCTCTACCCGGATCGCGGGCGGCCGCGGAACGCCCGCGTCGGGTCGTCATGCATTTCAAAAGACGCATCGACGCCGCGATATTTAGTCATTTTCTGGGGTGGGCGCGCGCGCTACATCTTCCTGCGTCGGGCGCCGCGGCTGCGGTCGTGGCGCGTCGCCCGGCGACGAAGGTCCCCTTGACCCGTGGAGATGACGATGGCCATCCAGGCGATGCGGCGGAGCGCCCGCTCCTTCGAGGTGATCGCACACGACACCCTGACCATGGCCGACGTCGACCGCATCGTGGCGGCGCTCGCGCGCCGCCCGGAGGGCGCGCTCGCCGTGATCGATCTGCGCCTCGTGCGCACCTGCGAGCCGTGGGCCCTGTCCAGGCTGGACCGATCGCTGGCGGACGCGGGCGTGCCGCACGTGCTCCGCGGGCTCACCCACACGCACCGGCGGCTGCTGCGCTACCTGCGGCCGGTCCACGGAACGAACGCCCTGCCGTGAGCGGGGCCGAAAGGAACGACGATGAGGAAGCTGACCATTCCCCAGGTGAAGGAGCTCGTGGCGGCGCGCGCGGTGCCGTCCGTCTCCATCTACGCGAGCGGCGAGGCGGCCGGCGGGTCCGACCGCGCGCGCCTGCGGGCGCTCTTCCGCAGGGCCTCCGACATGCTGGCGCCGTCGCTGGCGCGGGCGGAGGTGGACGCGCTGCTCACGCCGCTGGCGGAGCGCGCGCGCGAGGCCTGGCCGCGGGCGAGGAGCGTCGCGCTCCTGGGATCGCCCGGCGTGGCCGCGGCCTTCGCCCTGCCGACCGACGTGCCCGAGGTGGCGGTGGTGGCCTCGACGTTCCACACCAAGCCGCTCGTGACCCTGCTCGACGGGGGCGAGACGTTCGTGGTGCTCGCGCTCGGCGACGGGGCAGCGCGCCTCTACGACGCGACGCCCGGCGCGCTCGTCCGCTCCGAGCGCCGCATCCCCGCCGCGCGGGGCACATCGCCTGCGGCGCGGGAGGCGTGGCACCGCGCGCTCGACGCGGCGCTCCGGTCGCACGTGCGCGACACCGAGGAGCTGGTCGTCCTGGCCGGCGCGCGCGAGCAGCGCTCCGCCTTCCGCGCGGCCACGCGCTACCCCGGGGTCCTCGACGAGGGGATCGAGTGCGACCTCGGCCAGGTGCACGTGCGCGATCTCCTCGCGCCGGCGAGGGTCATCGTGCGGGCGCACCGCGCCGACGTCGAGTCCGCCGCGGCCGCCCGGTACCTCGCCGCGGTGGAGGCCGGCTGCGCCACCGACGACCTCGCCGCGGTGGCGCGCGCCGCCGCCGCCGGCCGGGTGCAGCTGCTCGTGCACCGGCGGGGCGACCACCTCTGGGGCCGTCTCGACGCGACGTCGGGCGCCTGCATCCTGAGGACGGGGGAGCCCCGGGCGGGAGACGCCGACGTGATCGACGACCTCTGCGAGCTGGTGCTGCTGCACGGCGGCGATGTCGTCGAGGTCGCCGCGGAGCGCATGCCCTCGGGCGCTCCGGTCGCGGCGGTGGTTCGGCGCGCGCTGCCGCTCGCCCCGCGCCGGCGGTACGACCGGCGGCGGTCCGAGGCGGTCGCGCCGTGATTCAGGGGGCGGCGAGCAGCGCGCAGAGGCGCTCCAGGTCCACGTTCCCGCCGGAGAGCACGATGCCGACGCGCCGCCCCGCCAGGCGCTCGCGCATCGCGCGCGCCCCGGCGAAGCCGAGGCAGCCGGTGGGCTCGACCACGAGCTTCATCCGCGAGGCGAAGAACCGCATCGCCTCGACCAGCTCCGCGTCGGTGGCGGTGAGCACGTCCGCGACCTCGCGCCGGAGGATGGGGAAGGTGAGCTGGCCGAGGTGCTGCGTCTGCGCGCCGTCGGCGATGGTCCTCGGGGGATCGATGTGGACGATGGCGCCGGAGCGGAGCGAGCGGCGCCCGTCGTCGCCGGCCTCCGGCTCGACGCCGTACACCTGGCACGCGGGCGCGAGCGCCCGGGCGGAGAGGGCGGTGCCGGAGAGCAGCCCTCCGCCGCCGAGCGGGGTGAAGAGGGCCTCGAGCGGCCCCACCTCCTCGAGGAGCTCCTTCGCCGCCGTCCCCTGGCCGGCGATGACGTCGGGGTGATCGTACGGCGGGACGAGGGTGAGCCCCTCCCGCTCCGCCAGCTCCCGCCCGATCTGCTCGCGGTCCTGGGAGTAGCGATCGTAGACGACCACGCGTCCGCCGTAGCCGCGGGTCGCCGCCACCTTGGCCGCCGGCGCATCGTGCGGCATCACGATGGTGGCCGGGATGCCGAGGATCCTGGCCGAGAGCGCGATGGCCTGGGCGTGGTTGCCGGAGGAGAAGGCGACCACCCCGGCGCGCCGCTGCCGCTCGTCGAAGCGCGAGAGGGCGTTGAAGGCGCCGCGGAACTTGAAGGCGCCCATGCGCTGGAGGTTCTCGCACTTGAAGAACACCCGCGCTCCCAGCTCCTCGTCGACGGTGCGCGAGGTGAGCACCGGGGTGCGGTGGGCGTGGCCCTGGATGCGCGCGGCGGCGGCCACGACGTCGTCGTAGGTCGGCACGGCGAGAGCGCTCATCGGGTCGACGGTGTAACGCGCCGTCGAGGTGCTCGCCCCGACCTCGCCGGGAGCGAGAAGAATCCTCTAGCCGAAAGTTGCGAGGGCGCGGCGCGCGCCCGGGAACGTCCTGGATTTCCTCGTCCGACGGATGGCACGGGTCGTGCCATCGAGACGGCAGGACGATGACCGCCAGAGGGCCCCGGAGCGTGGAGCCCGCCCGATGGTCGGCCAGCAGGCTGCTGGTGACGGCCTTCGTGGCGATCGCCGTCCTGTTCGCCGTCATCACCGCGACGGTGATGCTCAAGGCGCGGGAGATCCGGGACAGCAGCGACGCCCTCGTCTCGAACACGATGGCGAGCCTCGTCCTCGTCTCCCGGATGTCGCACGACCTCGATCAGGAGCGCCTCCTCTTCGACGCGCACATCTTCGAGAGCGACCCCGCCGCCATGGCCCGGGTGGAGCGCGAGATCGCCCTGCTCCGCGCCGACTTCGCGAGCACCGCCGCCCGGTACGAGCCGCTCGCGACGCTGCCGGAAGAGCGCGCCACCTACGACCGCCTGCGGGCCGGGATCGCCGCGGCGCGGCCGGCGGTGGAGCAGGCCCTGGCGCTCTCGCGGCAGGACCGCGACGTCGAGGCGCGGCGGGCGTTCCTCGGCGCCGAGCCTCGCTTCCGCGCGATCGAGGAGGACCTGGATCGCCTCGTCCGCATCAACGAGCGAGGCGCCGCGGAGTCGGCCCGGCGCATCCAGGAGGTGCAGCGCGAGGGACAGCGGACGATCGCGGGGCTGGTGCTCGCCGGCATCCTCCTCACGGCCGCCGTCGGGGTGTCCGCGACGCGGACGGCCGTGCGACGCGACGCGCTCCTGCGCGAGCACGCGGCGCGCATCGAGCACCACAACGCGGAGCTGTACGCCTTCGCCGGGCGCGTGGCCCACGACCTGCGGCGGCCCATCCAGGCGGCGGCGCTGGCGGCGGTGGCGCTGCAGCGCGGCACGGGCGAGCAGCGCGGCCGGGCGCTGCAGGTGGTCGAGCGCAGCCTCGCGCGCATGACGGCCCTCATCGACGACCTGCTCACGCTGGCGCAGATGGACCGTGACCACCCCGTCGTCGCCTGCGACCCGACCGCGATCGCGGCGGCGCTCGCCGACGAGGTCCGCGGCGCCATCGAACGCGACGGCGGCACGGTCGCGCTCGACCTCGAGCCGGGTTGCGTGAGCTGCGCCGGCGAGGGGCTGCTGCGCCAGGCGCTGTGGAACCTCGTCGACAACGCCATGAAGTACCGGCGCCCCGAGGCGCCGCTGGCGCTGGCGCTGTGGGGGCGTGCGGCCTTGGACCGGTACGTGCTCGAGGTGCGCGACAACGGTGCGGGCATGTCGGTGACCGACGTGGCGCACGCGTTCGACCCGCTCCACCGGGGCGAGAGCTCGCGCGAGGTGCCGGGCACCGGGCTCGGGCTCTCCATCGTCAAGCGCGCCATCGAGGCGAGCGGAGGGCACGTCTGGATCCGCTCGCAGCTCGACGTGGGCACCACCTTCGTGCTGGAGCTGCCGCTCGCGCCGGCGGTGGTTGGCACCGAGGCGTGATGCGCGCGCCGCGGCCGCACCCGATCGATGGTGCGAACGACACCTGCACCGCCACCTGCCCTGCGCACAGCGCCCTCCGCTACGCTCGGGTCCATGAGGCCCGTCCCCGTCCTGCTGCTGCTCGCGGCGTGCGGATCGGGGGTGGGCGACGGCCCCAGGGCGCCGGCGAGCCCGGACCTGGGCGATGCCTGCCCCGTCTTCCCGCCGGGCGACGCCTGGAACACCGACGTGTCCGCGGCGCCGCTCGACGTGCGCTCCGGGGCGTGGGTCGCCTCGATCGGCGGCGCCGCCCGGTTCCACCCCGACTTCGGCACGCAGTACGGGATCCCGTACACGACCGCCGACGCCACCACCCGCCCGGTGTCGGTCCGCTTCACCTACGCGGACGAGAGCGACCCCGGCCCCTATCCCATTCCACCCGGCGCGCCCATCGAGCAGGGGAGCGACGCGCACGTCCTCGTCGTGGACGTCGCGGCGTGCAGGCTGTACGAGCTCTTCGCCGCGCGGCCGGTGGCCGGCGGGTGGAGCGCCGGGAGCGGCGCCGCCTTCGACCTGCGCTCGGGCACGCTGCGCCCCGCCGGCTGGACCAGCGCCGACGCCGCGGGCCTCCCCATCTTCCCCGGGCTGGCGCGCTACGAGGAGGTGGCCGGCGGCGAGATCCGGCACGCGCTGCGCTTCACCGCCCCGCGGACGCAGCAGGGCTACGTCGCCCCCGCGCGTCACTTCGCCTCGAGCAACACCGATCCGGACGTGCCGCCGATGGGCGCCCGCGCCCGCCTCAGGGCGAGCTTCGACGTCTCGGTGCTCACCCCCCAGGCACGCGTCGTGGCGCGCGCGCTCCAGCGCCACGGGATGATCCTCGCCGACAACGGCTCGAGCTGGTACGTGACGGGCGCGCCGGACCCGCGCTGGAGCGACGAGGACCTCGACGCGCTCAAGACGCTCCGCGGCAGCGACTTCGAGTTCGTCGAGGCCGGACCGGTCACGGTCCGCTGACGGAGCGAGTCCGTGGACAGCGCCTCCGCGGTGCACTAGAAGGTGCGCGCCTCGGTGCGTCCCGGAGCAGCGCGTGTCCCTGCCGCCACCGCGCCGGGTCGGCCCGGCGCTGATCGTCCTCGCCTACGTCGCGTTCGTGTCGCTGGGGTTGCCCGACACCGTCCTCGGCATCGCCTGGCCTTCGCTGCGCGCGCGCTTCGGGCTCTCGCAGCAGGCGCTCGGTGCGGTTCTGGCGACCGCGGTCGCCGGGTACGCGACGTCGAGCGCCCTGGCCTCGCGGCTCGCGCCGCGGCTGGGCGTGGGGGGCCTGCTGGCGCTCTCCACCGCGCTCGTGTCGCTCGGGCTCCTCGGCTACGCGCTGGCGACGGCCTGGGGCCTGTTCGTCCCCTGGGCGGCGGTCATCGGCCTGGGCTCGGGCGCGATCGACGCCGCGCTCAACTCCTTCGCGGCGCACCACCTCCCGGCGCGGCACATGAACTGGCTCCACGCCTGCTACAGCCTGGGCGCCACCATCGGCCCGGCGATGATGACGTCGATCCTCGCCGCCGGCGCCTCCTACCGCGCCGGGTACGGAGTCCTGTCCGCCGCGCTCGCGGCGATGGCGCTCACCTTCTTCTCGACCCGGGCGCGCTGGGACGACGACGGGCCGGTCGCAGCCGGCGCGCTCGACGGCGAGCGCTCCCACGCCCTGGCGCGCCCGCGCGTGTGGCTGCAGGTGTCCATCTTCTTCGTCTACACCGGCATCGAGCTGGGCACCGGCGCGTGGGCGTTCAGCGCCCTGCGCGAGGTCCGCGGCCTCGAGGTCGCCGCCGCGGGCGCCTGGACGACGGCCTACTACGGCAGCATCCTCTCCGGTCGCGTCCTCGTCGGCTTCGTCGTCGACCGCGTCGGCCCCGATCGGCTCCTCCGGCTGGCGACGGTGGGCGCCGTCGCGGGCGCGCTCCTCTTCTCCTTCGCGCCGGGCGTCACGGGCCAGGTGGGCCTGCTGGTGCTGGGGCTCTCGCTCGCGCCGATGTTCCCCACGCTCATGGCGCGGACACCGGCGCGCGTCGGCGCGGACGTCGCCAGCGAATCCATCGGATACCAGGTGAGCGCCGCGACCATCGGCTCGGCCGTGCTGCCGTCCGCCTTCGGCTTCGTGGCGGAGCGCGCCGGGCTGGCGACGCTCGGCGCGGCGCTCCTCCTCGCCACCGGGCTCCTGCTCCTCCTGCACGAGGTCTTGCTGCGGTCGTCGCGCCGCGCTGGCGGCGGACCCGGTTCTCCAGCATGATCGCGGCCGGCACGAGGCGTCACCCACCGTCGAGCTCGACAAGGAGAAGCGATGATCGGATCCGGCTCCCACCTCCGTCGTGCGGCCGCCGTCGCCCTGGCCTGGTGCACGGCCACGACCCTCGCCGTGGCGGCCGACGCCGGGAAGACGGTCATCCTGGCGACCACCACCAGCACGCAGGACTCCGGGCTCCTCGACGTGCTCGTGCCACAGTTCGAGAAGGCCACCGGTTACACGGTGAAGCCCGTCTCGGTCGGCTCCGGCCAGGCGATGGCCATGGGCCGGAAGGGCGAGGCGGACGTCCTGCTCGTGCACTCGCCCGCCGACGAGCAGAAGTTCATGACCGAGGGCTCCGGCATCGAGCGCCGGCTCGTCATGCACAACGACTTCGTCCTCGTGGGGCCGCCCTCCGACCCCGCCAAGGTGAAGGGGGCCGCCTCGGCCAAGGAGGCGCTCAAGAACATCGCCGAGGCGGGCGCGCTCTTCGTCTCGCGCGCCGACAACTCCGGGACGCACGCCAAGGAGAAGGGGCTGTGGAAGGCGGCGGACCTGAATCCGGAAGGGCAGAAGTGGTACCAGCAGACCGGGCTCGGCATGGGCGAGACGCTCAACGTCGCGTCCGAGAAGACGGGCTACACGCTCACCGATCGCGGGACGTACCTCGCGCTGAGGAAGGGCCGGCAGCTCGCCCTCGAGGTGCTCGTCGAGCGAGAGCCGCAGCTGCTCAACGTGTACCACGTCATCCAGGTGAACCCGGCGAAGTGGCCGAAGGTGAACGCCGCCGGCGCCAGGGCGTTCTCGGACTTCATCGTGGCGCCGAAGACCCAGGAGGTCATCGGGAAGTTCGGCGTGGAGAAGTTCGGGGCGCCGCTCTTCGTGCCGGACGCGGGCAAGCCCGAGGAGGCGGTCGGGCTCTGAGGGTACGGAGGATCGCGGCCCCACCGTCGCTTCCGGGCGAGCACGTCACCCCTGCAGCGGCGCGCTCGATTCCACCTCGGCCGGCCCGCTCGCCGCCGCCGTTTCTCCGGCGCGCGCGAGCGCAGCGCTGAACAGCAGGGGGCCGGCGACCTCGTTCACGGCCACCGTCGCGATGGCGAGCGCGCCGAACGACGGCCCGAAGCCGGGGAGCTCCTTCGCCACGTTCCCGGCGATGCCGAGGGCGAGCCCCGCCTGCGAGAGCAGCCCGGCGTGGCCCCAGCGCCGGAGCACGGGCGGATCGCCGGCGGCACGGGCCGCCAGCCAGCCGGCCAGCACCGTAGCCGCCGCGCGCACCCCGGCGAAGAGCAGCGCCACCGGCCACAGCTCGGCGAGGAGCGGCAGGTCGAGGTGGGCGCCGGCGGTGGCGAAGAAGACGACGTACACGACCTCGCCCGTGCCCTCGACGGCGTGGAGCAGCCGCGGGCCCTGGCTCGACAGGTTCTGCACCAGGAAGCCGGCGGCGATGAAGATGAGGAGCCAGTCGAAGTGCAGGTCGTCGAGGACGCGCGTCAGCACGAGGCCGAGCGCGGCGAGCACGAGGAGGAGGTGCCGTCCGACGAGCCGCAGGTAGCCGATGAGCAGGAGCCCGAGCGTCACGCCGACGGCGAGGCTCCCCAGGAGCTCGTGACCCACCTCGCCGAACGCGGCCCATGAGAGCGGCGTCCCCGGGACGACGAGCGGCCAGGCCAGGGTGGACACCACCGCCAGCATCACACCACGACCACGTCCGAGGTCATCACGAAGTTGAGGGTGAAGGTCGCCACCGGGCCGGCCGCGCGCGTCTGGGCGAGGATCCCGAGCGTGGCGCTGGGGCTGCGGGTGATGGCGATGACGGCCCACAGCAAGGCGGCGCCCCAGATCGCCGAGGTGGAGAGCCCGCTCGCGAACGGCAGCAGCGGCCGCGCCAGCGCGAACGCCAGCGCGGCGGCGACGAGCGGCAGCAGCGACTGGTAGAGCGTGGCCCAGGCGAGGCCCCGCAGCCCGCGGCGCAGGCCGTCCAGCCTCAGCTCGGCGCCGCCGGCGAGCGCGATGAGCGAGATCGCGAGCGCGTTCACCGGCAGCAGATCCTCCACCGCCTGGTGACCCACGACACCGAGGGCGTGCGGCCCCAGCAGCGCGCCCGCCAGGAGGTAGCCCGTGATGTGGGGCAAGCCGGCGAGCTCGAGCACGCTGGCGCCGACGGAGCCGCCGATGAGCAGCAGCCCGATCGCGAACACGGCGTCGCTCCACGGCGCGACCGGCTCGCCGCCGGCGCGGACGACGAGCGCCGCGAGCGCCACGAGCAGCAGGAGCGCGACCGCCTCGACGAGCTTGCGGCCCGGGGCCGCCGGTGCGCCGGCGCTCACGGCCGTGCCTCCGCTCGCGCGCTCGCCTCGACGTCGCCGGCCGGGGAAAGCTCGCCCGCGTTCCGCAGGGCGGCGCGGATGGCCGGCGCCGAGGCGAGCTCCCCCACGACCGCCGAGGCGCAGGCGCAGGCCAGCACCGCCTGCCCGGCCGCTCCCGGGAAGCGGAGCGCGAAGGCGAGACCGATCACGGGGGCGAGCGGCGCCGAGGCCAGCATCGCCGGTGCGGTCGCCCACCCGCCGCGGCGGGCCACCGGCGAGAAGACGGCCAGCGTCGCCCCGACGCAGAGCTTGGCCAGGAGGCGGGCTCCCACGGCCAGGGATGCGAGCGTCAGGATGGCAGGGTGCGCGCCCGGATCGACGGTCGCGCCTGCCAGCAGCAGGGCGGGGAGCACGATCGGCCGCTCCATCTCGACCGACAAGTCGCGCAGCTCGGCGCCGTGGCGAGAGGCGACGTGGAGCACGAGGCCGAGGAGGAAGCCCGCGCCCAGCCCGGAGAGGCCGAGGCGGGCGGCGAGGCCGAGCGCGGTGAGCGAGGTTCCGAAGAGGACGCCGAGGATCGCCGTCCGCCTGCCGCTGGCCGACGCGAGCACCGCCGCGATGGCTCCCAGCGCGACGCCGAGCCCGGCCTCGGCGCCGAGCCGCGCGAGCGGGGCGCCGAGCGTCGCCGACCCGTCCGGCGCGAGCGCGAAGGCGAGGGCGGTGAGCGCGACGGGGACGAGATCGTCGGCGTCCGCCACCTCGGCGAGGAGCAGGCGGAGCGGGCCGTCGGGGAGCGCGCGCCGCGCCGCCCATCGAAAGGCGTCCCTGGCCGTGTCGGACAGGGCCGCCGCCGCGCCCAGCGCCACCACGAGGTCTTCGCGCCGGCGCAGGAAGCCGGCGCCGGGGGTCGCGAGGCCGAGCACCCATCCCGCCGCCGCCGCGACGAGGGCCGCCGTCGCGAGCGCCGCGAGGTTCGCGAGGACCAGGGTGCGCCAGCCGATGCGGCGCTCGCCGACGAAGCCGTACTCGAGGCCGATGACCAGCGCCACCCAGCCCACGCCCACCGTGGAGAGCTGCCGGAAGGCGTCGACCACCTCCTGCCCGACGAGGCCCAGCCCGGCCGGTCCGGCGGCGAAGCCGAGGAGGAGCCATTCGGAGCCGGAGGCCAGGCCGCGGCCGCGCTGCCCGCCGATGAGCGCGGCGCCGACGTAGGCCGCCGCGAGGAGCGCCAGGAAGGCGGCCAGGCCGTTCACGGGTCCGTCCGTCCCCGGTCGCCCGGCGCGGCGAGCGCGATCCCGGCGCCGCGCAGGGCCGCGGCTGCCCGGACGCCGACGCCGCCGGCGCGGCCCACGACGCGCCACCTCGCCACCGCACCGTCGATGGAGACCAGCGCCACCTGAGCGCCCGGGCCGGTCGCCGCGCGCAGCAGCGCCTCCACCTCCGCCGGATCGGCGGCGGGATCCACCCCCACGTCCACGCTCTCGTGCGCGCCGGCGCCGAGCACGCGGACCGGTCCGTGGGAGAGCGCCAGCCACGGCACGCGCACGCGCGCCCCCGCGTCGTCCTCCAGCTCCAGCGCGAGCAGGGCGAGCGACGCGACACGGCCGGCCTGGCCGCCCGCCTCGATGCGATCACCGACGCGGACCACCCGGCCGAGGACGAGCGGCACGCCCGCGGCGGCGTTGGCCAGGAGCGGCACCGCACCAGCGCCCGTGGCCAGCAGCGCGGCCATGGACAGCCAGGCGACCGGCCCTCCCGTCTCGCCGAGGAACAGCGGGGCGAGGGCGAGCGCGCCGATGACGGCGGCGGTCTCGAGCACGGCCACGGCGGGGCGCGCCAGATCCCGCGGCACGTGCCGGACGTGCGACTCGCCCCGGGCGACGCTCTCCATGACGAGGCGCGCGCTGCGCAGGACGAGCGCCAGCGCGCCGGCGGCGAGCAGGACGGCGACGCCCATGGGCACCGACCGGACGAGCCGGAGGGCGAGCCCGATGGCCGGATCGAACACCGCCCCGGTGAGCCTGGCGACCGCGCCGCGGGTCCCGGGGAAGAGCGAGAGCGCGAAGAGCACCCATCCGTAGACGAGGGCCGCCTGCCCGAGCCGCAGGCCGAGCTGGGTCGCGACCGCCGCGGCGCCGCCGGCGACTCCTGCGCTCGCGACCTCGGTGCCCGCGACGCGCACTCCGTCGGCGACGAAGCGATGCTGGCGCAGGCGCACCACCAGCGCGGCCGCACCGCGCTCGAGCCGCCGCGCCACGAGGAAGACGAGCAGGGCGGAGGCGACGAGCAGCGAGATCGAGAAGACGATCCCCTGGACCGCGAGCCGGCGGCGCTCGCCGCGCACGGCGTCGCCGAGGCGGGACGCGGCATCGCGCGCCAGGATCTCCACCGAGGGCGCCGCAGAGGCCGCCGCGTCGGCCGGGCCGAGGACCAGGATGGGCGCCGAGCCGATGCGCAGCGTGGCCTCGCCGTCCCGGAGGTCCACCGCGACCTCGCCCTCCTGCGCGACGGCGATCGCCAGCGCCGCGCTCGCGTCCCTGGCGCGCGCCGTCGCATCCCCGCCGCTCGCCGCTGCGTGCAGCGGAAGGAGGCGCGCGCCGCGCAGCCTCACCCAGGCGACGCCGTTCGCCTCCTCCACCGCGTCAGGGCGGGCGCCCGCGCCCGCCGCGCCGGCGGGCAGGGCGGCGAGCGCGAGGGAGAGCGCGATCAGGATGGCCTGCCACGAGCGATGCATCGGCGAGGGCCCTCTCGAGAGGCGGATCCTGCGGCATTCTACCTTCGCGGTGCCCGCTCCCATCCGGGGCATCGGGCCAAAGGCTCTGTCAAACGACCCGCGAGACGCCCGCGGCGAGCGTCGCTCGTGGCACGCCGCCCTTACCCGCACGGCACGACAGGAATCACGAGCCCTCTCCCGCGACGACGCGGGCGAGGGCCACGCTGCAGGGCTTTTCTCCTGCACACGCCGCTCCCGCGCCACATGGGGATGCGCCATGGGGTCGTCCGCCGACGCCGCCGCGCCGCCGCTCCGCGCGCTCGTCATCGACGACGAGAAGAACATCCGTTCGACGCTCGCCGTCTGCCTCGGGGACGCCGGCTGCGAGGTGCAGCAGGCGGCGAACGGCGGCGCGGCGCTGGAGGCGCTGCGACACGAGCCCTTCGACCTCGCGCTCTGCGACCTGCGCCTCGGCCTCGAGAGCGGCCTCGACCTCCTGCCGCGCCTCCTCGCCGAGCGGCCCGGCCTGGAGGTGATCGTCATCACCGCCTACGCGACGGTGGACACCGCCGTCGAGGCCATGCGGCGCGGGGCCAAGGACTACCTCCCCAAGCCCTTCACGCCGGCCCAGATCGAGCACCTCGTCGATCGCGCGCGGGAGCGGCGCAGGCTGGCGCGCCGCGTCTCGGAGCTGGAGGCGCGGCTCGCCGCCGCGGCGCCGGAGGCGGTGCTCGACACCTCCGCACCGCGCATGCAGGCGGTGCTGCACACCGTCGAGCGGACCGCGCCGCACGAGGTCGCGGTCCTGCTGCGCGGCGAGAACGGCACCGGCAAGGGCGTCCTGGCGCACCTCCTCCACGCGCAGAGCCCCCGCCGCGATGCGCCCTTCGTGGTGGTGAACTGCCCGACGCTCTCCGAGGAGCTGCTGGCCAGCGAGCTCTTCGGGCACGCGCGCGGCGCCTTCACCGGCGCGGTGAGGGATCAGGAGGGCCGCGTCGAGGCCGCCGAGGGCGGCACGGTCTTCCTCGACGAGGTGGGCGAGATCTCGCCCGCCGTGCAGGCGAAGCTCCTGCGCTTCCTGCAGGAGAAGCGCTTCGAGCGCGTCGGCGAGACGCGCACGCGCGCCGCGGACGTGCGCATCGTCGCCGCCACGAACCGCGACCTCGAGGCGGAGGTGAAGGCGGGGCGCTTTCGCGAGGACCTGCTCTACCGCCTCAACGTCGTGGAGATCACCGTGCCGCCGCTCCGCGAGCGGCAGGAGGACATCCTGCCGCTGGCCCGCCGCTTCCTCGCGTTCTTCGCGCGGCAGGCGGCGCGCCAGCTGCCGGAGCTCTCCCCCGCGGCGGAGCGCGTCCTCCTCGCCTATCGCTGGCCGGGGAACGTGCGCGAGCTCCGCAACGCCATCGAGCGAGCCACCATCCTCACCGCCGCGCAGGTGCTCGAGCCGGAGAGCTTCCCCGAGCGCATCGCCGGGGGCCCGTCGGCGCCGGCGCTCGGAGGCGACTTCACCCTCGACGACATCGAGCGCGAGCACGCCCTGCGCGTCCTGGCGCGCGCGCCGACCATGGAGGACGCCGCCAGGATCCTCGGCATCGACGACTCCACGCTGTGGCGCAAGCGCAAGAAGTGGGGGAGGTGAAGCTCAGGGCACCGCCGCGCGCGCCTCGGCGGCCCGCGGCAGCGTGAACCAGAAGACGCTGCCCTGCCCCGGCGCGCTCTCGACGCCGATCCGCCCGCCGTGCGCCTCGACGATCTCCCGCGCCAGCCAGAGTCCGAGGCCGACGCCGCCCGCCGCCGCACCGGGCACGCGGAAGTACTTCTCGAAGATGGCCCCGTGGTACTCGGCGGCGACACCCGAGCCGGAGTCCCTCACCTCGAAGCGGACGCCGTCGCCGTCCTCCGCCGCCCCGAGCTCGACGGCTCCGCCCGCCGGCGTGTACTTCAGCGCGTTTCCGAGGAGGTTCGAGAGCACGAGGTCGACGCGCTCCCGGTCAGCGTCGACGTCGGGGAGCAGCTCGTGGGCGCGGCCGTCGAGCGCGATCCCCGCGGCGGCGGCGGCGCCGCGGTGCGCCTCCAGCGCGGCGGCGACGAGCGCGTGCGGCGCCACCGCGCCGCGTGCCAGCTGCAGCCGCCCGGCCTGGATGCGCGAGAGGTCGAGCAGGTCGTCCACGATCGTCTGCAGCCGCTCGCAGTCCTGGCGCGCCGTGAAGAGCAGGTCGGCCTGCTTGTCGGTGACGGGCCCGGCGCGCTCGCCCGCGCACATGTGGATGGCCATGCGCAGCGACGTGAGCGGCGTGCGGAACTCGTGAGCGACCGTGGAGACGAGGTCGTTCTTGAGCTCGTCGAAGCGCACGAGTCGCGTCACCTCCTGCAGCACGAGGGTGGCGCCGACCACGCCGCCCACGTCGGCGCGCAGCGCCGCCGCGCGCGGCAAGAGGCGCCGCGGTCCATCCGCGCCGTCCACCTGCACCGCCTCGTCCAGGCCGCGCGGCAGCCAGGGACCGTTGCCGCCGAGCACGTGCGCTGCCACGCGCTCGAGCGCGGCGCGCACCTCGCCGGGGAGCGCCGCCAGCGACGGCGCCGCGCCGCGCGGGAAGAGCGCCTCGGCGGCGCCGTTCAGCTCCAGGACCGCGCCGTTCCCGTCGAGCACGATCACCGGATCGGGCAGGCTGTCGATGGCGACCTGCGCGGCCCGCTGCGCCAGGATGAGCTCGCCGAGCGAGCTCGAGCGGTACCCGCGCAGCCTCTCCGCCATCGTGTTGAACTCCGCGCCCACCGCAGCGATCTCGTCCTTGCCCTCCGCCGGGGCGCGCATCTCCAGGTCACCCTCGCCGATGCGCCGCGCGGCGTCGGCGAGCGCGCCCAGCGGCCGGAGCAGGCGCGCCGTGAGCCAGCCCGCGCAGACGAGGCCGGCGAGCGCGACGGCGGCGAGGATCGCCAGCAGCAGCGCCGGCCGGTCGTCGAGCGCGTCCGGCACCCGCACCGACGCCGCGCCCAGGACGAGGAGCGCCGCGGCGAGCGGGGCCTGGGCGAGGACGAGCTTCACGCGGAGCGTCACGGCCGCGGCTCCTCCTCCACGAACGAGACGATGTGCAGGTCGAGCCCCTCCGCCCCGCGCACGAGCTGCTCGAACACCGACGGACCGAGCAGCCGCCGCCACCACGGCACGCGAGTCCTCCCCAGCAGGACGTCGCGCACCCCGTGCGAGCGCGCGAAGGCGAGGAGCGCGGCGCCCGGCTCGGTCGAGCGCAGGCGCACGACGTCGGCGCCGAGCTCGCGCGCCTTCTCCACGTTCTCGGCGAGGTGCCGCTCGGGGCCGGCGGCGATCCGGCGCGGCGCCTCGCGCGGCGTCTCCACGAAGACGACGTACCAGCTCGTGTTGAGGCGCCCGGCCATGCGCGACCCGCGGCGGAGCAGCGCCAGCGCGTGCGGAGGGTTCGACGACAGGCACACCATGACGCGTCCGGCGGCGCGCTCGCGCCGCGGCTCGCCCCGCGGCCTCCGCGCCGCCGAGCGATCGAGGCTCTCCGCCACCTCGCGCAGCGCCAGCTCGCGGAGGGCGCCGAGCGCCGCCGGCTGGAACCCGTGCTGGCGCGCCCACGCCACGCGCTCCGCCGGGTAGATCTTGCCCGCCTCGAGCCGCGCCAGGAGATCGCTCGCGCCGAGGTCGAGGCTCACCACCTCGTCCGCGCGCTCGAGGAACCCGTCGGGCACCGTCTCGCGCACCGTCACGCCGGCGCTGCGCGCCACGAGATCCACCAGCGACTCGAGGTGCTGCGCGTCGAGCGCGCCGACCACGTCGATCCCCGCAGCGACGATCTCGAGCACGTCCTCGTACCGGCGGCGGTTCCTCGATCCGGGCGCGTTCGTATGCGGGACGTCGTCGACGATGGCGACGGCCGGCGCGCGGCGCAGGAGCGCGTCCACGTCCAGCTCCTCCGCCACGACGCCACGGAATTCCACCTTCCGCTGCGGCACGGCCTCGAGCCCCTCGGCCAGCGCGGCGGTCTCCGCGCGGCCGCGCGCGTCGGCGACCGCGAGCACGGCGTCGACGCCGGCGCTCCGCAGCGCGCGCGCCTCCTGGAGGAGGCGCCACGTCTTGCCCGCGCCCGGCGCGTAACCGACGTAGAGCTTGAGCCGCCCCCGCCTCGCGCGCTCCGC
>DASTGH010000320.1:0-2898 GCA_035719345.1 Anaeromyxobacteraceae bacterium | reverse complement strand
GATGTCCTCCGGCTGCCAGGTCCTGGTCCTCATCGCACCGTCTTCGTCCGGGAACAGCCACGGACCGCGGAACGCCGCGGCGGCGTGCTCGAGGAACGGCACGAGCTCCTCGGGGATGCGCACCACCCGCTGCTTGCGGCTCTTCGGAAACGGCTGGTCGTAGCTGCGTCGCACGTACAGGAGGCGGCGCGAGAGGTCGAGGTCCTCCTTGCGGAGACCGCACAGCTCGCCCTTGCGCAGGCCCGTGAGGATCGCGGCCGCGAACACCGGCCGCTGCTCGGGCGCGAGCGCCGCGAAGAACGGCAGGACCTCGTCCGGCGTGAGGATCTCGACGATGCGCTCCGGCACGCGGCGCGTGTCGGTCTCCTCGGCGGGGTTCGCGCCGAGCCACTTGTCGGCCTTCCTCGCGCGGTTGAAGGCGCGCACCAGGAACGCGCGGATGTGGTTCACCGTCTGCGGCGAGAGCCCTTCGCGCTCCTTGGCGACGAGGAGCGCCTCCACGTCGCCGCGCCTCAGGTGCTCGAGCCGCTTGTCGGCGACGGAGGACGACAGGATGTGCGCGCGGACCGTGCCGGCGTTGCTGCCGTGGCCGGGGGAGCGGCTCGAGTACTGCTCGAGCCACCAGCGCATGAGATCGGCGACCGTCCAACCTTCGGGGTTGAGCGTCGCCGGTTCGAGCCCGCGGCGCTGGCGGAAGACCCGCTCCTCCAGCTCGCGCAGGAGCGCCTTCGCCTCGGCCGCCGTTCGCGCCGGGGTGGCCTCGTAGCACGGCTCGCCGGCGACGTCCTGGTACTTCACCCACCACACGCGGCCACGGCGGTACGCGCAGCCCATCGGGACCTCCCGCTCGGCCCAGGAGTGGAACTTAGCGCCGCCGGCCGAGCGACGCGCCGCGCTCGACCCAGGCGCGGAGCTCGGCCGGGATGAAGCGGACGCCCCAGCCGCCGAGCCGCCGGACCGGCAGCGTCCCGTCCTCGGCCCGGTGGTAGACCCAGCTCACGCTGCGCTTCAGGAAGCGCGCCGCAGCATGAACGTCCCACAGCTCGTTGTCCGGCGGGAGCTGGGACTCGCCGGTACGCGCCACGGTCGCAACCACGTCCGTCTTCGTCTCGCGCCCGGGTTCGGCCCGCTCGCCCTGAGCGTAGGCGCCGCGACGCGGCGCCGCAGTCGAAGGGCGACTCTGCCGAGGTGCCGGGTCTTCGTCCCCCGCCCATCCGAACGCCACCTGCTCCTTGCTCGTCTCAGCCATGCGTCGCTCCACTTCGCCGGGATTCGCCGTCGCTCGCTCCGGACGCGAGCTCACGCTGGATGAAGTCCTCGAGCGCTTGGACCGCATCGACCCTCAGCGCCGGGATCGGCAGCGGCCTCCCGGTGGTCGTCGCGTTGTGCCGCTCGACGAGCTCGCGCATCGCGAGGAACGCCTCTCCGAGCTGCTGGTACCCTTCGCGGAGCCGCTCCGCCTTCGCGGCGTCGATCATCACGACGCGTGCACCGCGCGCAGGCGGAGCGTGGAGCAAGCCCTCCGTGATGTAGGGCGCGAGCGTCCGCGCCCCCTGGTCGAACGTGAGCACGAAGGCCTGGAACCGGCTCGGCGGGCTCGACCCGAGCCATGCCTTCAGGGCCGCGGCGACGCGTGCCCGGCGCTCGTCGGAGTGCACGAGGAACACGAGCCGTGGCTGGTAGTGGTCAGGGAACACACGCTTGTACCAGGTGGCGTCGCCCTCGCTACCCGCGAACGCCTGGAAGTACGCGGCGTACCGTACGAGCTTGCTCGTCACCGCGCCGTTCCGACCCGGGCTCTCGGTCGCGATGCTCTGCGTCCCGGTCTCGGCCTCAAGGAACAGCCGGCGCCGGCGCCCAGGGATCTCGACGATGGCGTCCGGCTTCAGCACGGACTTGCAGGTCGTCGCCGTGGTTCGGTCGTACCGCTCGAACTCGAGGACGCCGTCGTCCTCGCTCAGCCACCGGAACGGGAGCGCGGCCAGGGGCGCGGTCGGCGAGGGCCGCAGCCGGGTGACGAGACCCGCCAGCACGTCGTTCAGGAGCAGCGTGTGCTCCAGGAACCGGGCGCCCACGTCGTGCGCCGCGGGCGGCCGGAGCCAGGGCACGAGCGGGACGACGAGGCTCCGGCCGTACGCGGTGAGCGCCCAGACCGGCACCCCCGTCCCCTCGCGTCGCCGGTACTCGAGGCGGCGCAGTCACGCGCCAGAGCCGGGGCGGTTCCCCGGCTCGCACAGCTTCGCGAGCCGCCGGTACGTCTGCTTCTTGCTGCGCCCGTCGAAGAAGAGGGCGTGGAGCTGCTCGGCGGACGCGTACCGCGCGATCCCCACGTACGAGAGGAGCGCCAGGTCGCGCTCGGTCAGGACTGCGCCGCTCGGGTGCATCGCCAACCCGCTCCGTCACCGCTTCTTCGGCCCGACCTTCGGCGCGTCGAACCCGGGACCCTGCTCGCGGAGCTGCAGGCTGCGCTGGAAGAGCACGTGCAGGAGGTACTCGTACCGGTCGAGCCCGAGGGCCTCGCGGTCCGCCTCGATGAGCGCTGCGGCGGCGTGCGGCAGGCCGAACGACGTCCGGACGCCGTCGAGCAGCCGGTTCACCTGCGCCGTCAGGTCGAGCCCCCTCGCGTTCGCCTCGGACTTCAGAAACGCCACGAGCTCCCGCGTCATCCGGAACGTCTGCATGATCCGCTCGCTGCTCGTGAACGGGTCCGCGCTCGCCGGCTGCTTGGGCATTTGTCTTCCTCCTGACTGTCATACGATATTCGAATGGAAGATACATTTTCCAGAACCCCTCAGGAGTGCATCACCCTTCACCCCACCCTCCCGGCCCCGCCGCCCTCGCTCTCCCAGAGAACACCTCAGGTGCCAGCAGGCCGATCCCCCGATCCATGTGGTTGGG
>DASTGH010000319.1:0-3926 GCA_035719345.1 Anaeromyxobacteraceae bacterium | reverse complement strand
CTAGAGCATCGAGCAGCTTGTAAGTCCCATGATTCCCTCCGCTTGCTTGTGTTCGTTTCTCCGCGGCGGATGGGGCTTACGGCCGCGTGTTCAGTTAGGGGGCGAGAGGAGGAACACGCGCTCCGTGGCGTTGAGCACCTGGAGGCCGCTGGAGCCCAGGTTGAGTGGGTCTGGCCAGTGGACATGCCCACAAATGATCAGGGGCTCGCGACAAGCGGCGAGGACCTGACCGATCGCAGCGTTGCCTGGACGGCCGCGCCCACAGTCGGGACCCTCATGGAGGACGATCACCTGCGGAGACGAAGCGACAACCTGCTCGAGGACGGAGAGCATCTCCTCCTCGTCTCGCCGGTTGTGCTTCTCCAGCGGCCCAATGATCCCGGAAACCCCACCGATTCGGAGCCCGTCGAGTTCGACCACCTGTCCGTCCAGGAGATGGATCCCCGGCTCGCGCCCGAACCGCTCACGATCACGTGCGGTGGCTCCAAACTGGTCGTGGTTGCCCGCAACGCCGGCCACCCATCGGAACGACCGCGCGAACGCGCGCCAGACGTTTCGAATGTCACCGGTTGCGCCGCGCTTACGGGCTGCGGGCTCGGAGTACAGGTCTCCGGCGAGGAGAACTCCAATCGTGTTCAGGGGCGCCACGAGCCCGGCTGCTTCGAGCTCTACCAGCAGTTCGACCAGCGCCTCGCCCACAAGTTGCGAGGCGCCTTCGGCTGCCACCACGGGGGCGACGCCCTGCAGGTCTGAGGCGACCAGTATGCCGCCCAACTCGGACGGGAGCCCTTCGACGGGCGCTCGACGGACTGGAACGCGCACAGTTTCCGGACTCCCGCGCGTGGATGCCGTCATGTAGACCAGTTCCTGGAGCAGTTCTCCAGCTATGTCGAGAATGCGCATCCGATGAACCCTATGATCGACAGGCGCTATCCCGCCATGCATTTTCGGGACGAACACCACCCGCTCTTCACCGATGTACTGTGCCGGAGAGAGTTGATAGCTTCGAGCGCCCTCGACGCCCTGTAGCCGAAACGATCGTCAATCGGGTGAAGATGTCTGGAGTGACGGCATGCAGTTTGTACACCTGACCCGAGCGTCCAACGAACCGCGCATCGAGAGAGTCGGGCTCACTGGCTCGAAGAGGATCGTGCGCACGCAGCCCAACAAGAGCCTTCTGCTGCCGCGTGCGCTGTTCGCGATGCCCGTCGTCCTCGACTTCTGGACCACCCACCAGTGGTTGCGCGAGCTGCGGCGCGGGCACCGCGAGAAGATGATCGCGGTCTACTTCCGCGTGGCGGACTCCCAGCCCGTGTAAGACGAAGCACGCATCGAAACAGCCCGCCGCCGCCCACCCGTCGGCGTGTTGAGACCCATCGAGCCACACGGACAGCGACAGGACAGGCTCCTTTCACGAGGAACACCGGTTCCATCTGCGTCGGCGCGATCGCCGATCAGCGCCGGGAGCCCAGGAAGAAGCGCGCAAGTAGCACGAATATTTTCAGCTACAGCGCGAAGACCGCCGAGAGCACGAACGCGCCTCGCCACGCGCTGCGATATGCGTCGAGCCGACGCCTGCGAGCGGCGCTTTCGGCAAGGACACGCGCGGCGCGACGATTGCATCCGTCGTCGCGCGTGACGCCGCTCTCTCATCACATCCCCGACGTCGTCGATCGCGCGCGAGCGGCATTCGTGGGCCTCGCGGTGGGCGACGCGCTCGGCGCGACGGTGGAGTTCATGACGGCCAGCGAGATTCGCGCCTCGCTCGGCGTCCATCGCGAGGTGCGCGGCGGCGGATGGCTACGCCTACGGCCCGGCGCGGTCACCGACGACACCGAGATGTCGCTCGCGGCCGCGCGCAGCCTCGCCGCCGAGGGCCGCTTCGTGCCGCGCGCCGTGGCCGACGCCCTCGTCGCGTGGCTGCGCTCGCGGCCGGCCGACGTGGGCAACACCTGCCGGCGCGGGCTCCGCCGCTACATCCTCGACGGCTCCCTGGAGGGGCCGTCCTCGCAAGGCGACGCCGGGAACGGGGCCGCCATGCGCGTGCTGCCGTTCGCGATCGCGACGCTGGCGAGCCGCGCGTCGCTGGAACGGGACGCCGTGCTCCAGGCGCACCTGACCCACCACCATCCGCTCTCGGACGCGGCGTGCGTGCTCGTGGGACGGGTCGTCCACCGCGCCTGCCTCGGCCTGTCCATGGGGCAGCTGCGCAGCGTCGCCGACGAGGCGGCGGCTCGCGTCCCCGGGCTGCGCTTCGTCCCCTACCCCGGCCTCTCCACCGCCTACGTCGGCGACACCCTGCCGACGGTGCTGCACCATCTCTTCTCGACGGCGAGCTTCGAGGAGTGCCTCGTCGGCATCGTGAACCAGGGCGGCGACGCCGACACCACCGGCGCCATCGCGGGGGCCATCGCCGGCGCGTACTACGGCCCGGACGCGATCCCGCGACGCTGGGTGGCGAAGCTGGACGGGCACCTCGTCGCCGAGCTGGAGGCGCTCGCGAAGCGGCTCGTGGCGCTCTCGCCGCTGGCGCGGGGCGAGGCGCCGGACCTCTAGCGGCGCGGCCGGCCCGACGCGCCGGCCCGCGCCAGCGCCCGGGTCAGGCGCCGCCGCGCCGCCAGCAGACGAGCTGCGTGGTGCGCCAGCCGTTCCGCTCGTAGAAGCGGAGCGCGGGCGCGTTCTCGCGATCGGCGAGGAGCTGGAGGCGCGTCGCGCCGCGCTCGCGCGCCCAGGCCTCGGCGGCGGAGAGCAGCGACTGCCCGGCGCCGCGCCCACGCCACGCCGCTTCCACGACGACGTCCTCGACGAGCGCGGAGAAGGCGCCCTCCGCTGTGGAGACGACGAGCTGGACGGTCGCCATCCCCACGGCGCGCCCGCCGGCCTCGGCGACGAGGACGCGCGCGTCGGGCTCGGCCAGGAGGAGCGCGAGGCCGCGGCGCTGGCGTTCGGCATCGGGGCGGTAGTCGGCTTCGAGGGAGAACAGGACCGCCAGCAGCCGCACCATCGCGTCGAGGTCGGCGCCGGCCGCCGCGCGGATGGCGAGGCCGCCGCCCGGGGTGGACGGTGGGAGCGTCACGTGCGGCACATGGAGCAGGCGGCGGGGGCGCACCCCGCCGCGGGCGCGTACCCGCCACCGCCGGGGTCCGCGAGCCGCCGCGCGAACTCGTCGTGCACGCGCCGGAGCGCCGCCGCGTAGAGAAGGAGCTGCTCGCCGCGGTCGGCCCCGGGGTGCGCCGCATCGGCCTCGGCCAGCTCCATGCCGAAGCGCTTCAGGAGCCGCAGCCGGTACACCGCGAGCACGCGCGGCTCGTAGGCCACCCCGAAGAAGTCGAAGTACTGCTCGGCGCGCTCGATCCGGGCGAGCGCCGGCAGGTGCTCCTCGAGGCCGTCCATCACGCCACCTCCTGGGCCAGGGCAGGCGCCGGGGCCGGCCGGGGGCGCACCTCGCCGCGGGCGATGCGCCCAGCGTGGTGGCCGAGCCAGGCGATGGTCGAGGCCTCGATGGGCTGGTGGGCGTGGCGCTCCACCGGCTCGATGTCAGCGGCGGCGAGCCGCTCCCTGGGGCAACGCCCCACCTTCGCCACGAGCACGGCCGCGCAGTCGGCGAGCGCCGCGAGCACCGCGTCGAGCACGTCCTCGTCACCGTCGCCGCCCTGGCAATAGTTCTCCACCTTGCGCACGCCGACGAGCGTCGCCCCGAAGCGCCCCACGTCGTAGATCTGGAACTCGCGCGCGTGGCCGAAGTGCTCGTTCACGAGCCCGTCACCCTTCGTGGCGACGGCGACCCGCGCGGTGAGGCTCACCGGCACCGCGCCCGCCTCGCCGAGCGCGGCGTCGCGCGCGGCGGCCAGCCGCCCGCGCCGGCGCTCCTCGGCGGCGCGGTGGACGAGGACGCGTCTCTGGTGGACCCGGCGCTTCCAGCACAA
>DASTGH010000318.1:0-5254 GCA_035719345.1 Anaeromyxobacteraceae bacterium | reverse complement strand
GGTCTCGCCGAGATCGTCGGTCGGCGCCAGGTGCGTGGCGTGCACGGCCGTGGAGTCCGGGCCGAGCGCGCCGTGGTCGGCCAGCAGCTGCACGGGCGTGCGGCCGGTCGCCGCGAGGCAGGCCTCGTTCTCGGCGGGCGTGCCGGCGGTGATGCGCAGGCAGCGGTCGAGCGGCCCGGGCCGCGCCCAGTACCGCACCAGCACCCTCCGCGCCAGCAGCCGCTCGAACACGGCCCTGGCGTCGCCCGCCAGGCGCACCAGCACGAAGTTCGCGTCGCTGGGGAAGACGGTCAGGCCGGGCAGCGCCGAGAGCCCCGCCTCCAGCGCCCGCCGCGACTCGGCCACCCGCCGGATGCGCGCGTCGAGCCGGTCCGGCCGGGCGAGCAGCGCGCAGGCCAGGGCCTGCGACGCGGCGTTCACGTTGTAGGGGAGCCGCACCTTGTCGAGCTCGGCGACGGCGTCGCGCGGCCCGACCAGCGCCCCGAGCCGCAGCGCCGCCATGCCGATCTTGGAGAGCGAGCGCATGACGAAGAGGCCCGGCACCTCGCCCACCTGCGGCATCATCGTGAAGCCGCCGAAGTCGGCGTAGGCCTCGTCCGCCACCAGCACCGCGTCCATCTGCCGCGCCAGCCGCTCCAGCACCCCCGCGTCGAAGCGGTTGCCGGTGGGGTTGTTGGGCGTGGCGAAGAAGGCGAGCGCCGGCCGCTCGCGGCGGATGGCCTCGGAGAGCCGCACCTCGTCGAGCTGGAAGCGCTCGTCGAGCGGCACCGCCAGCGGGCGCGCCCCGTGCGCCAGCGCGATCGACTCGTACTCGCCGAAGGTCGGGGCCGGGTAGAGCACCTTGCCCGGCGCCCCCTCGCGGCCGCCGGCGAAGGCGGTGACGAGGATGGAGATGATCTCGTCGGAGCCGTTGCCGAGCAGGATCTGGTCGGGCTCCACCTTCCAGCGGCGCGCCAGCGCCTCGCGCAGCGGCCGCCCCGAGACCTCCGGGTAGCGGTGCAGCGGCACGCGGGCGAGCTCGGCCTGGAGCGCGGCGACGTCCTCCGGCTCGAGCGCGAACGCCGACTCGTTGGCGTCGAGCCGGACGAGATCGGACGGCGCCGAGGCGTAGTCGAAGGGCCGGTAGACGCCGAGCGGCCACACGCCGTCGCGCAGGTGATCCTTCCAGCTCATGGGCGCCGCCTCCCCACCTGCCGCGCGCTTGCCTTCCTGCCCCTGGCTCTCACGGACGGCGCGCGCCCCGGCGGCGCGGCGCGACCGCCCTCCGGGGCCGGGGGCCGGAGCGAACCGGTCACCCGCACCCGCACCGCCCGCGCGTGCGCCTCGAACCCCTCGGCCGCGGCCAGCGCCTCGACGGCGGGCGCGACCGCCGCCAGCGCCCGCGGCGACAGGTCGAGCACGCTCATCCGGCGCCGGAAGGTCGCCACCGAGAGCGGCGAGGCGTAGCGCGCGGTGCCGGCGGTGGGCAGCACGTGCGACGGCCCGGCCACGTAGTCGCCCACCGCCTCGGGCGTGTGCGTGCCGGCGAAGACGGCGCCGGCCCGCGACACCTTCTTCACCCACCGCTGCGCGTCCGGCAGCAGCAGCGCCAGGTGCTCGGGCGCGAAGTCGTCGGCGAGCCGCACGGCCTCGGCCACGTCGCGCGTGACGACCAGCGCGCCGCGGTCCTCGACGGCGCGCAGCGCGATCTCGCGGCGCGGGAGATCCGCCAGCTGGCGCAGGACCTCGGCGTGGGTGGCCTCGGCGACCGCCGGCGAGGGCGTGATGAGCACGGGCACGGCGCGCACGTCGTGCTCGGCCTGGGCGAGCAGGTCGCTCGCGGCCTCCGCCGGATCGGCCCTGGGGCCGGCGACGACCACCACCTCGGTGGGCCCGGCGATCATGTCGATGTCGACCTGGCCGTAGACGAGCCGCTTGGCCGCGGCGACGTAGGCGTTGCCGGGCCCGCAGATCTTGTCCACCGCCGGCACGGTGGCGGTCCCGTAGGCGAGCGCCGCCACGGCCTGCGCCCCTCCGATGCGGAAGAGCCGCGACACCCCGGCCACGTGGCAGGCGGCCAGCGTCCAGGCGTCGACCTCGCCCGTGCCTTTCACGCCCGGTGAGCAGGCGACGATCTCGCGGACGCCGGCCACCCGCGCCGGGACGGCGGTCATGAGGATGGTGGAGGGGTAGCGTGCGGTCCCGCCCGGCGCGTAGACGCCGACCCGCGCCAGCGGCCGGGTGACCTGCGCCAGCGAGGCGCCGGCGCGGTCGCGGAAGGGCCGCACCTCGGCGTCGATCTCGCGCTCGTGAAAGGCGCCGATGCGGTCCGCGGCCTGCCGGAGCGCGCGCCGGGCGGCGGGCGGAAGCGCGCGGAAGGCTCGCGCGAAGGCGTCGGGGCCGAAGGCGAGGTCGGCGGCGGAGGCGGGCCTCCATCCGTCGAACCGCCCGGTGAGCTCGAGGAGCGCGGCGTCGCCGCGCGCGCGCACGTCGGCGACGAGGCGGGCGGCGGCCTCGCGGACCGGGCCCTCGTCCTCCTCGGAGCCGCGGGCGCAGAGGGCGGCCCAGGCCTTCGCGAAATCGGGGTCGGTGGTGCGCAGCGTCTTCACGGTCGGCTCCCGGGAGCCGACCTTTATAGTGGATGGCCGCCGCGCTTGGCGAGCGAGCCGGCGCGCCGCGTGGCCGGTGTCCTGGCGGCGGGTTATCGTCGGCCCATGGCGGAGCGGACCGACCTCTGGATGGAGAACCTCCAGGACGAGCGCGACGGCGCCGCGCTCTACGAGGGGCTGGCCTCGCTGGAGAAGGACCCGGACCGCGCCGAGTCGTTCCGGCAGCTGGCCGAGGGCGAGCGCCGGCACGCCGACATCTGGCGCCGCAAGCTGGAAGGTCAGGGTGCCGCGCTCCCGCCGGACCGCGCCTCGGCGCGGGTGCGCGCCCTGCTCTGGCTGGCGCGGCGGCTCGGCACCTCGGCGGTCCTGCCGCTCGTGGCCGAGACCGAGGGGAACGACGCGGAGAAGTACCAGGCGCAGGCGAGCGAGGCCGAGTCGTCGGCGCTGGCGGAGGAGGAGCGGGAGCACCGCGCCGTCCTGGCGGGGATGGGTCGCGGGCTGCCCGCCGAGGCGCGCGCCACCATCGCCTCGCGCGAGCGCTGGCACCGGAGCGGCCGGGGCGGCTCGCTGCGCGCCGCCATCTTCGGCATGAACGACGGGCTCGTCTCGAACCTCTCGCTGGTGCTGGGGGTGGCCGGTGCCGTGCACGAGCCACGGACCGTGCTCGTCACCGGGTTCGCCGGCCTGCTCGCCGGCGCGTCGTCGATGGCGGTCGGCGAGTACACGAGCGTGGCCAGCCAGCGCGACGTGCTCGCGCGGCAGGTGGCCATGGAGCGGCGCGAGATCGCCGAGGCGCCGGAGGAGGAGGCGGCGGAGCTCGCGCTCATCCTGCAGCAGAAGGGGCTGTCCGCGGAGGAGGCGAGCCGCGCCGCCACCGAGATCCTGAAGAAGCCGGACCAGGCGCTCGACACGCTGGTGCGCGAGGAGCTGGGCCTCGATCCGGAGGACCTCGGCTCGCCGATGCAGGCCGCCGGCTCGTCGTTCGCCATGTTCGCGGTGGGCGCGTCCGTGCCCGTCGTGCCCTTCCTCTTCGCGAAGGGGTGGTCGGCGGTGGCCGCCTCGGCGGCGCTCGCCGGCGTGGTGCTGGCGGCGGTCGGGGCGGTGGTCGGGTTCCTCTCCGGGACGAGCATGACCCGCTCGGCGGCGCGGATGGTGGGCCTCGCGGCGCTGGCGGCGGGCGTCACCTACGCCGTGGGGCGGCTCGTCGGCGCGGCGGTGGGGTGAGCGCCGCCGCGGGTCACTCCTCGTCGCCCTCCTCGCCCGGCGCCTCCTCGGGCGGCGACGGCTCCACCTCGGGCGGTGCGGGGGAGGCGGGCGCCGGCCGGCGCCGCTCCCGCCTGCGCGCGTAGTAGCGGCTGATGGAGGGCAGGCTGAAGCGGTTCATCGTCACCGAGTGCGTGACCATCGCGTTCAGGCGATCGATGTCGTCGAACCAGGCGGGGAGGTGCACCGGGCCGGCGCACAGCCCCTCCTCGACGAGGTCGCGCACCAGCTCCGCCTCGTCCACGCTCATCTTGCCGGCCAGGAAGGCGCGGACGATGTCGAGGTCGCGCTGCTCCAGCGCCGCCCGCAGGAAGTTGAAGGTGCGGCAGTAGCCGCGCTGGTAGGCGACGTCCTTGGTGAACGGGGCGCCGCCCTCCAGCACGCCGCCACGGAAGACGCGCTCGCTCATCCGCGCCGCCTTCTGCGGCGGAAAGCGCGCCAGGAGATAGCGGTAGACCTCGAGGTAGTCGGCCCCGCGCGCCGCCATGTCCACGGCGATGGTCCGCTCGCCGAGCTCGATGAAGCGCTCGTCCGTGATGTGGCCGGTGAGGAACTCGGCCACGATCCCGCCGCCCTCCTGCGACTCGGTGTGGCGCGGGAAGCCGACGCCCAGGACCGTGAGCACCGGCTGGGCGAAGCCGTTCATCGACGTGAGGACGTGCCAGAGGCCCTCGTGATGGGCGAGGGCCCGCACCTGGCGCGCCGTGAAGAGCGCGCCCTTCCGCAGCGTGACGTGGGTGGCGCCGGCGGCGGCGTTGGCGGTGAGGCGCCCGCGGACGAGCACCTTGACCTTGCCGCCGAGGTAGGGCGCGCACAGCTCGTGCACCTGGACGGCCGCCTCCTCGGCGGTGAGGTTCGGCTCCTCGTTCCGCGCGCGCGGCCGCGCCGCCCACAGCCGCGCGATGGCGAGGTTGTCGGCGGGGTTGTCGGGGAAGCGGTCGCGCGGGTCCCCGAACAGCCGGCGCGAGAGCTCGTAGAAGCGGCGCGTGCCCCGCGCCGCGAGCATGCGCGTCACGAGGACGAACTCGTCGCACTTCTCGCGGAGGAGCGCCTCGACCGCGTTCTTGCCGCGCATCTGGCGCTTCAGCGCGCGCAGCTCCTTGACGGTGGCCTCGGGGTCGAAGCCGAGCGGCGGGTACTCCGGCCGCGGCAGCTCCTTCGCGCCGTGCTTGAAGAAGCGATCGTGGACCGCCGGGTCCCAGTTGATGGCCTTGAGGATGCGGATGGGGCGCTGCGCCGCGACGATGGCGTCGGAGAAGCGGCGGAGCTGATCGCTCCCGTCGCCGGTCGGTGGCACGGGGCGGGACGGTAGCACGGGGCGCCGCGGCAGGCCGCGCCGAGGACCGCGCGGCCGCGGCGCGGACGCCGGGGCGGTGCTCCGCGGCGCGCCCGCGGGCCTTCCC
>DASTGH010000317.1:0-2912 GCA_035719345.1 Anaeromyxobacteraceae bacterium | reverse complement strand
GACGACGTGAACGGTCGGTCCCCCCAACCAGGAGAAGAGCATGCTTTCGATTCGCACCAACGTCGGCTCCCTCGACGCGCAGCGGAACCTCTCGCAGACGCAGACCTCCCTCGAGTCCTCGCTCGCCAAGCTGTCCTCCGGCTTCCGCATCACGAAGGCGGGCGACGACGCCGCCGGCCTCGGCGTGAGCACGTCGCTGCAGGCGCAGTACAAGAGCTACAACCAGGCCGTCCGCAACGCCAACGACGGCCTCTCGGTCGTGCAGACGGCGGAGGCCGGCTTCAACGAGGTCGCGAACATCCTGACCCGCATCCGCGAGCTGGCGATGCAGGGCGCCTCGGACGGCGTCTCGGACACGCAGCGCGGGTACATCGACAGCGAGCGCGATCAGCTGACCCAGGAAGTCGACCGCATCGCCAACACGACGAAGTTCAACGGCACGGCGCTCCTGTCCGGCGCCGCCAGCCTCGACTTCCACGTCGGCCTCGGCAACAGCGGCACCGACGACGTCATCTCGGTCGCCGCCGCGAAGTCGGACGCGACGACGCTCGGCATCAACGGCTTCGACTTCACGGACAAGGCGGGTTGCGTCGCTGCGCTCGCCGCGGCCGGCGGCATCGACGCCGCGCTCGACACCCTCTCGAACAACCGCGCCACCTTCGGCGCCATCGGCAACCGGCTGCAGAGCGCGATCAACGCGGTCCAGACGTTCGCCGAGGCGACCGCCGCGGCCAACAGCCGCATCCGCGACGTCGACGTGGCCGAGGAGACGTCGAACATGACGCGGTCGAACATCCTGGCGCAGGCCGGCGTGTCGGTCCTCGCCCAGGCCAACCAGATGCCGCAGATGGCGCTCAAGCTGCTCGGGTAAGCGCCGCCTCCGCATCGCCCTGAACGCGGCCCCGCGGCGCTCGATGGCGCCGCGGGGCCTCGGAGCACCCGATGAGCACGTCGATCTCGCCGAGCTTCACCGCTGGAGGCCTCGCGTCGGGGCTCGACACGAACTCCATCATCGACGGGCTCGTCAAGCTGGAGCAGCAGCCGATCACGTTGCTCCAGGACCAGCAGACCGGAATGAAGGCCCAGGTCTCGACGCTCGGGATCCTGGCGTCGAGACTCTCCGCGCTGGAGACCGCGGCCAAGGCCCTGCGCGACGGCGGCGTCCTGGGCGTGAAGGCCACGAGCACCAACGCCGCGCTGGCCGTGGCGCCGGGCGCCGGCGCGGTGGCGGGATCGTACACCGTCCAGGTCACCTCGCTCGCGACGACCGCGAAGATGAGGTCCGTGGGGCTCGCCGACGGCTCGACGCTGCGTGCGGGATCGCTGACGCTGAAGGTGGACGGGGTCGACTACTCGAGCGCGGAGGACGGGTCCGCCGCCATCACCTGGCGCGACGGCGCCAGCCTCGACGAGGTCGCCGCCCGCATCCGCGCGTCCGGCGCGCCCGTCACCGCGACCGTCCTCTTCGACGGACGGATGAGATACCTCTCGGTGACGAAGCGCGACAGCGGCTACGTCGCCGACGGCTCGCAACCGAGCGACGGCGCCGACAAGGCGCTCGCGGTGAGCGACGACCTCGGCCAGCTCGGGATGGCCTGGCTGAAGGACGGCGACGGCAACGCCCTCTATCCCACCAACGCGGAGTTCACGATCGACGGCCTCGCGTTCACGCGCCGGTCCAACACGGTCTCCGACGCCCTGCCCGGCACGACGCTGGCGCTGAAGAGCAGTGGCGGTCCGGCCGAGAACGTGACGCTGGAGGACGACGTCGAGGCCACGAAGGCGAAGCTCCAGACCTACGTGACGGCGTACAATGCCGTCGCGCAGGTCGTGCAGGGCCAGCTCTCCCCCGCGCCCGGGACCGACCGCGTCGGGACACTCGCCGGGAGCGGTGTGCTCCGCGGGCTCCAGCAGTCGCTCCAGTCGATCGGCGGACTGACCGTCCCCGGGCTCGGGACGGTACGTTCGCTCGCCGACGTGGGGCTCGAGACGAACCGCGACGGGACGCTGTCGATCGATGACGAGACGCTCTCCGCAGCGATCGCGCGCGACGCGACCGCCGTGAACGACCTCTTCTCGAAGGCGTCGGGGGGCATCGCCGCCGCCGTCTCGAAGGTCGTCGACACCTACGTCGATCCCGTCGACGGGCTGCTCGTCCAGGCGCAGACGAGCCTGAACGGAACGATCAAGCGCATGGACGACCAGGTCGACCAGATGAACTCGCGGGTCGATGCCTACCGCGCGTCGCTGACGGCGCAGTTCGCCGCGATGGAGCGCATCGTCAGCCAGTACAAGAGCATCGGGAGCTTCCTCACGATGCAGTCGCAGCAGCAGCAGAACGGCAAGTGAGGTGAGATCGTGATCGCCGCCGCCCGCCGCTACGCCAGGTCACAGAACGAGACCGCCTCCCCCGAGCGCCTCATGGCGCTCCTCTTCGAGGCCGCCGTCCGCCACATGCGCTCCGGCGCCGCCGCGCTCGACGGCGGGCGCCCGGCGGAGGCGAACCACGCGCTCTGCCGCGCCACCGAGATCGTGTGCGAGCTCGGCGCCACCTTCGACCGCGCGCGGTTTCCCGAGCTGGCGAAGAACCTGGAGGTGGTCTACGGGTTCGTGAGCTCGCGGCTCATCGCCGCGAACGCCCGGCGCGACGCAGCGCTGGCCCGCGAGGCGGAGCGCGTCCTCCTGCCCGTGGCCGACGCCTTCGGCGAGGCCGTGCGCAAGGTGCAGGCCGAGCGCGCCGGGGAGGCGCGGTGACCGAGGCGCTCGCCTCCGCCCTGGCGCGCTCCGCCGCCGCGCTCGACGCCCGCGACGCCGCGGGCGCCGCGTCCGCCGCCGGCGAGGCGACGGCGCTGTGCGACGCCCTCCGCGCCCGCGGGACGCGGCTCGACCGGGCCACGCTCGATGCGCTCGCC
>DASTGH010000316.1:0-4862 GCA_035719345.1 Anaeromyxobacteraceae bacterium | reverse complement strand
CCGCTGAGGCGCGCCGCGACCCAGGCCGCGGCCGGCGCCAGGTTCCGGGCGGCGACCGGCGCCGCCACCATCGCGGCCAGCGGCGCGAACCGCGACGCGCCCACGGAGAGGACGGCGAAGGCGGCGACGGCGAGCGCGTCGCGGAGCGCAGCGCGGCGGCCGGCCGCGAGGAACGAGGCGGCGGTGAGCCCGAGCAGGAGCCCGTACGCGCCGAGGAGGTCGCGCGGTGCGAGCGGCTTCAGCTCCAGCACCGAGCGCTTCAGGACCGCCAGGACCGGGGCGGCGGCGCCGGCGGCCGGGCCGGGCGGTGCGCCGCCGAAGAGCGCCCGCGCCAGGTCGAGCGCCTGCTGCCCCGAGCCGAGCGACGAGGGATTGGCGAGCGTGGCGAGCGCGCCGGCGAGGCCGATGGCCAGCACCCCCAGCGCCGGCCGGAGCGGGGCTGCGCCGCGGGCGCGCGCGCGCGCCAGCGTCGCCCCGGCCGTGGCCACCGCGCCGTCGAGGACCACCACCCCCACCCCCACGACCACCGAGGCGTGGACGTTCGTCCAGACGAAGGCGAGGAGCGGGAAGGCGAGCAGCGCCCGGCCGTCGCCGCGGCGGTCGCGGCGGAGCGCCCAGAGCGTGGCCGCGAGGAAGAGGTACCCCAGCACCTCGGGCCGGGCCACCGCGCGCTCGCGCACCAGGGCCAGCGCCAGCGCCAGCGGGACGGCCGCGACCCCGGCGGACAGCGCCGAGTGGCCCTCGTCGGGCGCGCAGGCGGCGAGCAGGAACGCGAAGACGCCGGCGCACAGCAACGCCGGCAGGAGCACCGCGCCGGCGCCCGGGAGCGCCGCCTCCGCCAGGTAGATGGCGAGGCTGCCCAGCCAGAAGGGCGGCGCGCCGGTGGCGACGCCGGCGAACGGCCAGAGGAACGGGTCCTGCGCCGGGAGCCCGCCGCGCCGGACGATCTCGCGGCCGTAGGCGAGGTGGAAGAACGTGTCCGGCTCGTGCAGCCCCGTGACGCAGGCGACGAGCGCGAGCGCCGCGGCCCCGAGGAGGAGCGCGCGCCGGGCGCCGCGGCCGAGCGGCCTCACGGCCCCGGGCCCTCCTCCTCATCCGCGGCGGCGGCGTCCCCCGCCGTCGCCTCGTGGATGGCCAGCTCCTGCGTGAGCCGGCGCACCTGCTCGGTGAGCCGCGAGATGACGATGGAGAAGTGCACCGAGATGGTGAGGAGGAAGAAGAGCGCGAAGATGAAGAGGGTGGTCGTGGGCGTGACCGCGCCGATGACGCGGGTCAGCACCTCGATGAGCTCGTACCACGAGGCGAGGACGATCATCCCGACCGCGGTCAGGATCCAGAGGAGGGCGTACTCCTCCTTCAGCTTGCGCCGGCGGACGAGCTCGACGATGCCGCCGAGCGTCGCGACCGCGAGGAGGATGGCGAAGACCTGCTGCAGGCCGGTCATGACTTCTCGTTGCGGAGCGGGACGAGCGCCAGCGCCAGGGACATGCGGAACACGTAGTAGAGCGGCCGCAGGATCCCGGCGTGCATGCTCTTCCCGTCGGGCGACGCCCGCATCGTGACCGGGACCTCGGTCAGGCGCAAGCCGGAGCGGGCCACCATCGCCAGCACGTCGGCGTCCGGGTAGTCGTGCGGGTAGCGCTCGTGCGCGTAGAAGCGGAGCGCCGGCCGGCCGATCGCCTGGAAGCCGCTGGTCGGGTCGGTGACGCGCCGCTTCGCCAGCACCGAGGCGACGCGCCCGAAGAGCCACATCCCGAGGCGCCGCGACCGCGGCGGACGGTAGGAGCGGTCGTCGAGGAAGCGCGACCCCACCACGACGTCGGCGTGGGCCAGCGCCTCGACGAGGCGGGGGATGGAGGCCGGGTCGTGCTGCCCGTCGGCGTCGAGCTGAAGCACCGCGTCGTACCCGCGGCGCAGCGCGTAGCGGTAGCCGGTCTGCAGCGCGGCGCCGTAGCCGAGGTTGGCGGCGTGCGACGCGACCGTCGCCCCGCCGGCGCGCGCCTCGGCGGCCGTCGCGTCCGCGGAGCCGTCGTCGACCACCAGCACGTCCGCCGTCACCTGCGACCGGACCGCCTTCACGACCTCGCGGATGCGCCGCGCCTCGTTGTAGGCTGGCATCACGACGAGCAGCCGGAGCTGCGGGACGGCGCTCGGGGCGGGGAGGCTCATCGCAGGGTGTCCATCGTGCACGGGATGTGCCCTCCGGGACCAGCGAAATGCCCATGAACAGGCCGTTCCCGTGTGGGGCGCCGCGGTCGCCGGCGGCAGTCACGCAAGCTTTGCGCAGCACGCGCCGCGCGTGCAGGAGCGACCGTTGAGGTTCACGATCGTCACGCCGTCCTACAACGGGGCGGCCTTCATCGAGCGGACGATCGCCAGCGTCGCGGCGCAGCGCGGCGCGTTCGAGGTCGAGCACGTGGTCGTGGACGGTGGCTCGACCGACGGCACGGTCGAGATCCTGCGCCGCCACCCCGGCCTGCGCTGGATCTCCGAGCCCGACCGCGGGCAGTCGGACGCGCTCAACAAGGGCTTCCGCATGGCGTCGGGCGACGTGCTCGCCTGGCTCAACGCCGACGACGTGTACGAGCCCGGCGCGCTCGAGGCGGTGGCCGGCGTCCTCGGCCCGGGGGGGCGGCGCTGGTGCTTCGGCGAGTGCCGCATCGTCGACGAGGACGACCGCGAGGTGCGGCGCGCCATCAGCTGGTACAAGAACCGGCGCTCGCGGCGCTGGTCGCTGGGGCGGCTCCTCGGCGGCAACTTCGTGCCGCAGCCCGCGGTCTTCTTCCGGCGGGATCTCCTGGACGAGGTCGGCGGACTGCGCGAGGCCTACCACCTGGCCATGGACTACGATCTGTGGCTGCGCTTCGCGCGGGCCGCCGAGCCGGGGTTCCTGGCGCAGCCGCTGGCCGCGTTCCGCTGGCACGGGGCCTCGAAGAGCGGATCGCGCTACGTGCGCATGGCGTGGGAGTGCTTCGGCATCGCGCGGGCGCAGGCGCGCGCCGGGGAGCGCCTGCACCTCGCCCACCACGCGCTGCACCTCGGCGCGCTGGTCGCCGCCTACGGCGCGCTCGACGGCGTCGGGGCCGTCAGCGCCTGGGCGGGGCGGCGCTGGCGCGGTGGAGCTGGGGCTTCGCCGCCCTGAGCGCGCGCGACGCGACGCTCGGGAGGGCCGTGTAGTTCCCTTCGACGCCGCCCTGCTGCAGCTTGCCCGTCACGGTGTGGTCCACGCCGTGGCAGGAGAGGGCGCACCCGCCGCTCCGGCCACCGCCCGAGGTGTACTGGCGCTGCCGCTCGGCGTTGGGCTGCACGATCGAGACGTCGAAGTCGACGAGGTGCGCGTTGCTCGTCGGGTTGCCGGCCAGGCTCGAGACGCCGTGCGAGTTGTGGCACGCGCTGCAGGGCGCCTGCTGGTCGGCGACGTGCCTGCGGTGGAGCCAGAACGCGGACGTGGCCCGGGCGCCCGGCTGCTTGCCGTCGTTGAGGAGCACGTCGCGGTCGTGGCACTTGTAGCAGAGCGCGTACGCCTGCGGGCTCTCGGCGGTCCGGTCGCGCGTCGTGTAGTTGCGCTCCAGCAGGTGCGGGAAGGACGAGCCGTGCGGGCCGCGCGGCGCGCCCGCCTGCGCCCGGTCGGAGGCGTGGCAGTCGGAGCACGAGACGACGCTCGCCACCGTGAGCGGCGCGATGAGGCTCGGCACGTCGGTTCCGCGGCCGGCCGCCTCCACCGGGTGGAAGGACGCGGCGCCGGGGTCGAAGGCGCGCCGCAGGTTCACCTCGGTGAACGCCCGCCGCAGCGCGTCCGAGCCGCCGGGGCCGCGCGCCTGCGGCTGGTTGGCGCTGTCGCCGTGGCACTTGAAGCAGACCTCGTACTCGTAGCGGACCGGGTCCACGCGGTTGCCGTTCCGGTCGATGCCCCAGACGCCGGCGAGCGCTCCCGAGGCGAAGGGCGCCTTCGCCGGCTGGCGCTGCGCCGCGTGCGGGTTGTGGCAGTCGACGCAGGCGACGTGGCGCGCGGCCGCGGCGCTCGTCTCCGGCAGCCGCGTCGCCGCCATCGGCCCCTCGGCCTGGTCGTGCCCGCTCGGCCCCCCGCCCGGCGTGGCGTGCGCGTAGGGCTTGCGGACGTCGGAGGCGACGTCGGTGCTGGCGACGCGGCCGTCGTGGCAGCGCAGGCAGGCGTCGTCCTCGTTGCCGGCGGCGCCGGTCTTGAGCAGCCGGCCGCGGTCGCTGCCCCCGTGGCTCTGGTGGCAGGCGAGGCAGCCGTTCTCGCCCACGGTGCCGTAGGCGGTGGGCGCGCCCTGCGCGCGGCCGTAGGGCCGCTGCGACACGCGGTGCGAGGCGGCGCTCGTCTCCCACAGCGGGAGCGCGTGACACGAGGCGCAGAGCGCGGAGTCGCGGTTCGTCTTGACGAGGAACTTCTTGGCGATGGGATCGCCGTTCTCGCGGTGCGGGTCGTGGCAGGAGGTGCACTCCACCGCCCCCGAGGCGTCCATGTGCACGGCGTCCCCGGGCGGCGGGCGGCGCAGGCTGGGGTGCGCCCCCTGGCGGATGCCGACCGGGTGCGAGCGCCGGAGGTCGGTGCCGAGGTTGGAGCTGGAGCCGGCGACGATGCGCGACTCACCACGCATCCTGATCTCGCCCGAGAGCTGCGTCTGCCCCACGGCGATCGTCCCGTCGTGGCAGGACAGGCACATGCGCGTGCCCTGGGACGGGCCGGGCGGGGCGCGCGCCGTCATCGTCGAGCTGGTGTACTGGCGGTACTTGGCAGGGTGGCTGTCGGGGCGGTTGCCGAGCTTGGCGGCCCCGGTGTGGGTGAGGTGGCAGAAGAGGCAGACCTGCGTCTCCGTCACGGCCTTGATCGGCCCCGG
>DASTGH010000315.1:0-2951 GCA_035719345.1 Anaeromyxobacteraceae bacterium | reverse complement strand
CTGGTGCTCGACCACCGCTTCCCCCGCTCCGTGGCGCACTGCCTGGACCGGGCGGCCGAGCGGCTGGCGCGGGTGCGGACGCCGGAGGCAGACGCGCGCGGCCATTCCCTGCGGCGGCTGCGCGAGCTGCACGGCCGGGTCGCGGACGACGCGTCGGACGCGATCGACTCGGGCCGGCTGCACGGCTTGCTCACGCTGGTGGTGGACGAGACGCAGACCGTGTGCGACGAGATCGGGCGCGAGCTGCTCGGCCACGCGCCGGCGGGTGGCGCCGCGGCCGCGGCGCAGTAGCATGTGGTCCGGATGCCCAACCTGCTCGCCATGTCCTTCGAAGGGGAGCTCGCTCCCTCCTTCGACCTGCGCTGCCTCCACCCCGGCCGGGCCCCACCCGACGGCTGGGGGATCGGGTACTACCCGGGCGGCGAGCCGTCCGCGACCGTCTTGAAGGAGCCGGCGCCGCCGAACGGCTCCATCCGGAGCGAGCTGGTCAAGGCGTGGGAGCACCTCGAGTCGTCCCTGTTCGTGGTCCACATCCGCAAGGCCACCTGGGGCGCGCCGACGGACGCGAACACCCAGCCCTTCTCGCGCGCCTGGGGCCGGCGCGACTGGCTCTTCGCGCACTCCGGCTCGCTGGCGGAGCGGCCCACGCTCCGGCCGCGCCCGCCGTTCGAGCCGGTGGGGTCGACCGACACCGAGGCCATCCTCTGCGAGCTGCTCGGGCGCATGGCCGAGCGCGGCTGGTCGTCGCTGGGAGAGGCGGATCCGGAGGTGGTCCTCGGGTGGTACGCGAGCCTGAACGCGCTCGGCTCGCTCACCTCCGTGCTCACCGACGGGGTCGACCTGCTCGTCTACGCGGACCGCGACCCGAAGGCGACCGGGATCCAGCTCTGGGAGGCGTCTCCCCCGTTCGGCTCGCTCCGCCTCGCCGACGACGACCTCGTCGTCGACCTGGCGGCGCGCGGCGTGAAGAGCCGCAAGGGCGTGGTGCTGTGCTCCTCGGCGCTGCAGGTGGAGTCGGACTGCGCCAGCGGATGGAAGCCGGTGCCTCCCGGGCACCTGGCGCTGGTGCGCCAGGGCGCGGTGCGCGCGGTGCTCGCGCCGCCGGACGGCGAGGGGCAGGTGCAGGTGCCCATCGCCAGCTTCGCCCCGCGCCGCCGCAAGGCGAAGCTGGAGCGCGCCGAGCCGAAGCGCTTCGAGATCGGCCACCGGACCGCCTACCGCTACACGAAGGCGGTCGAGCACTCGATGCACACGTTCCGCCTGATGCCCGTCCACGACCGGCTGCAGAGCGTGGTGAAGAGCGAGCTCACCATCTCGGTCGAGGGGAAGACGCGCGACTACGAGGACCTGTTCGGGAACCAGCTCCGGCGCCTCGCCGTCGAGACCGCCTTCACCGAGATGATCATCGAGGCGCGCTCGACCGTGGACGCGCTCGACGTCGATCCGCTCTCCTACCGGCCGCTCCGGGCGCGCACCGAGATCCCGCTGGTGTGGATGCCGTGGCACCGGCAGATGCTGCAGCCCTACCTCCTCCCCGAGGAGCTGCCGGAGAGCCAGCTCGACGAGCTCGTCGACTACGCCATGAGCTTCGTCGAGCGGAACGACCAGGATCTGCTCGAGACGCTGCTCGACATCAACGACACCATCCACAAGGAGTACCGGTACGTCCAGGGCTCCACCACGCTCGGCACCACCCCGTTCGACGTCTACGCCGAGCGCCGCGGCGTGTGCCAGGACTTCACCAACCTCTTCATCTGCCTGGCGCGCCTGCTCGGCGTGCCGGCGCGCTACGTGTGCGGGTACGTCTACACGGGCCCCAAGGAACAGGCGCACGCCATGAGCGAGGCGAGCCACGCCTGGGCGCAGGTGTACCTGCCCGAGGTCGGGTGGCGCGGCTTCGACCCGACGAACGGGATCCTCACGCAGACCGACCACGTCCGCGTGGCGGTGGGGCGCTCCTACCGCGACGCCACGCCCACCTCCGGCACCATCTACGTGGGCGGCGGGGGTGAGACGCTGGAGGTCGACGTCCGGATGGACCGCATCGGCTAGGGGACGCGGGAAGACGAGCGCGTTTCCTTGCCCCGCCTCCCCTTCCCTGATACCCCGGGCGGATGAAACGCGACTCCGGCGCGCAGTCCATCGCGCTCTTCGTCGACTTCGAGAACCTGGTCACCCGCACCGGCCTGTCCGCCGAGGCGTTCGACGTCGGCCCCATGCTCGACGGCCTGCTGGAGCGGGGGAAGGTGCTCTTCCGCCGCGCCTACTGCGACTGGAGCCGCTTCCAGCCCGCCACCCGCAACCTGCACGAGCACGGCGTCGAGCTCATCGACGTGCCGCCCTCCACCCGCGCCGGCAAGAACGGCGCAGACGTGCGGCTCGTCATCGACGCGCTCGAGCTCGCCTACCTGCGCGGCCACATCGACACGTTCGTCATCGCGTCGGGCGACTCCGACTTCTGCCCCCTCGCCTACAAGCTCCGCGAGATCGGGCGGACCGTCCTGGGGATGGGGGTGAAGGAGGCGACGAGCCCGCTCTTCGTGAAGGCCTGCGACGAGTACGTCTACCTGAAGCCGGGCGGGCGGCGGCGCGGCGGCGCGCGCGACGCGCCCGCGGCCCGGGACGCGAAGGAGAAGGCGCCCGAGGCGCGGGAGAAGGCGTCCGAATCGCGCATCGCCCCGGTCATCCCGGAGGTGGCGCGGGATGCGGTCGCCTCCATCCTCGCCCGCGCCACCGGCCCGGTGAACCCCTCGGCCATCAAGGAAGCCATCGTCCGCCGCGAGCCCGACTTCGACGAGCGCGAGCACGGCTTCTCCACCTTCAAGAAGCTCCTCGACCACATGGAGAAGGAGCACCTCCTCAAGCGCGAGCAGGGCGCGAAGGGGCAGTGGTACGTGGTCGCGCCCTGAGCGTGCGCCCGCCCGCGCCCGACGGCGCCTACGCCGGCCCTC
>DASTGH010000314.1:0-15904 GCA_035719345.1 Anaeromyxobacteraceae bacterium | reverse complement strand
CTCGACCAGCTGCAGCCCGGGGATGATGGCGAGCGGCGCGCGCAGCGAGGGGGCGTGCACGACGAAGCTGGAGGCGGGGTCGCCCACGAACACGATCGGCTCGCCGCGCTCGGGGTCGCCCGTGCGCCGCGTGACGATGCGGGAGACGAGCGCGCCCGAGAAGCCGTGCTCCGCCGCCGCCGGCCATCGGGCGAGCACCTCGCGCCGCAGGATGGCGGCCGCCTCGGGCTCGTTCTCGAAGGCGAGGATGTTGACCGGCGTCGTGCGGCGGCGCAGGCCCTCGGCGAGGAGCGGGGCGATGCCGGGGAGCCCGGCGGTGCCGACCGAGACGGCGATGACGTCGGCGGTCGCGATCGCCTCGGCCGCGCGCGGGTCGCTCGCCTCGAGCGCCCGGATGCCGCCGATCTCGCGCTCGGTCGCGCGCGGCCCGTCGACGAGGCGGACCGTGTAGCGGCCCGCCTGCCACAGCGCGCGGATGGCGGCGCCCCGGCCGACGAAGGTCAGGCGGTAGCCGGCCGCGGCGAGCACGTCGCCGGCGAACCCGCAGCCGATGCGGCCCGGCCCGATGACGACGGCGTGAAGTTCGCGGTGCTTCGAGGGGGTGGAGGAGGTCGCGTTCACATTCATCTCCACCCCCGAGCTTCCGGGAACGGGACATCACATGTGGGGCGTAGTCCCGTGAGCAGGGGACACCCGCGTGGCCGAGCGCTCCGCGGCCGCGTAGAGGTAGTCCGCGAGACGCAGGGCGGAATCGGGAACGCCGCGGAGGCACGGGAAAGGGCGCACGTTCATGACGGCGAGGGACTCGGCGTCCCCCACCAGCTCGAGCGTGAAGAGCGAGACCCCCAGCACCCGCCCCGCCTCGATGCCGATGTAGCGGAGGCTGGCGCCGATGGTGACCGGGATGTCCCGGCGCTCGGGGCCGCCGTGCAGCGCGCCGAAGACCTGCCCGCCCATGCAGTCGAGCACGTGGCTGGGCCGGGCGCGAGCGTGGACGCGCGCCACGGGGAGCCCGACCGCCGCGAGCTTGTCGAGCGTGGACTTGCGATCGCGCAGCGCGGCGATGGCCGGGTACGGGTCGACGAAGCTCTCCCCCGCGTGGTGGAGGCGGCCGGCGGCGGCGAGCGCCCCGGGGGTGTCGCCGGCGAGGACGTCGAGGTGACGTGCGGCGCTGCCCTGCTGGCGCGCGCCCGCCGGGATCAGCTCCACGTCCGCCCCGAAGTCGTGCAGGAGGGCGCCGACGCTCCTCACCAGGTCGGAGCGATGGGGGGCGGGGTCCGCGTCGAGCACGAAACCGATCTTCATGGCCGCACCTCGGACCCGGGCTCGACGGAGGCGGCCACGACGGCGGCGAGCGCCTCGTCGGCCTCCGCGATGCCGGAGTAGTTGGGAAAGTCGTTCACCTCGATCACGGCCGGGCCGCCGGGGCCGAGGACGCAGTCGACGCCGTAGAGCGCGAGCCCGAAGGGCCGGCCGCAGTCGAGCGCGAGCTCGCGCAGGCGGGCGTCGAGCGGCACGATCTCGGCCGGCGCCCGCCGCCAGTCGGGATCGAGGAGCGGCGAGGCCTTGCGCACCGCCCACACCCGCTCGCCGGCCACGTAGAGCTTGAGGTCGCGCCCGTCGCCCTCGATGTACGGCTGCGCCAGCGCGACCGGCTCCTCCCAGCGGAGCGCGCGCAGCGCCGCGGCATCGCGGACGATGACCACGCCGCGGCTGTTGTCGCCGTGCACCGGCTTCAGCACCATCGGGAAGGGGCCGCCGGAGAGGACGCGCTCCACATCGGCGCGGGCGACGACGCGGGTGGCCGGCCCGGGGACGCCCGCCGCTGCGAGGCGCTCCGCCATGGCCGCCTTGTCGACCACGGCGCGGATGGCGTCGGCGCGGTTCACCACGGTCACGCCGCGCGCCTCGAGGTGCTCGAGCGCGGCGAGGACGGCCGGGCTGCGGCCGCGCGCCACCGCCACCCCTCCGCCGAGGTGGACCGCACCCGGATCGAGGGCCGGGTCGACGACGTGCGCCGTGAGTCCGCGCGCCCGGAGGGCCGCGACGAGCCCCGACGGCTGGCGCTGCTCGAGGTAGCGCGTCTCGGTCAGGACGAGGACCGCGCTCGCTGCGCGCGAGCGGCGGTCACGGGTGGTCGACATCGAGATCGATGCGGGTGAGGTCGCGAGCATGTGAGAGGCCGGAACTGCCGCGTGGGGCGGCGTCCGTCACCTGGATGACACGCGGAGGGGCGGAGGTGAGCCACCGGACCGCAGGGCGTGCGCTCCGATCGGATTTCGAAGGATGAAATCCGTCCGAACGCGAGCGGCCTGCCCCATCGCCGTGGCACCTTCGGGGGGAGGCCTGGCGGGCTGCGGCAACGCGCCGGCCGCCGGGTTGCGCGGCGACAAACCGCGGCCGCGCCGCTCGCGATACCCTCGGTGCGTGCTGCTCGTCCCGTGCCCCGCCTGCTCGGCGATGCTCGAGCGCGGCGCGCTGCGGTGCCGGTTCTGCAACGCCGACGCCCGCGCCGCGACCCAGCCCGGCGGCGATCGCGCCCCGCCGCGCCCGGCCCGCCCCCGGCCCGCCACCGGGCCGGCGCACTCGCCTCGCGACCGCGGACGGGACCCCGAGCGCGAGCTGGAGGAGCTCCTCGCGCTCTCGCGCGAGCTGTACTTCGGCCCCTGAGGTTCTCGCGTCGCGATCCCCGACGGTTTGCGTCACGACCGCGAAACGTGACAGGCTGTCGACCCTCAGCCCGTGTCACCTGCCGTTTCTTTCCTGTCCGTGGAGTCCCGGCGCCCCCTCGCCGCGGACCCGCATGGAGGTTCTCGCGACATGAGCAGCGCGATGTACGAGCGGATGCGGACGAATCCGAAGTTCCAGGAGCTCGTCCGCCGGCGAACGAAGTTCGCCTGGACCCTGGCCATCACCGTCCTCGTCGGCTTCTACGGGTTCGTCATGGTGGTGGCCTTCGCCCCCGGCGTGCTGGCGCTGCCGGTGGCCGAGGGCGCGCGCCTCACGGTGGGCGTCGCCGTCGGCCTCTTCATGTTCGCCTTCTTCTGGCTGCTCACCGCCCTCTACGTGCGGCGCGCCAACGGCGAGTTCGACGCGCTCACGCACGAGGTGGTGGAGGAGGCGACGCGCGACGCGGCCGGGCTGAAGAAGGTGGTCGGCGCGCTCTTCCTGCTGGTGCTGCCGGCCCTGGCGAGCGCCGGCGGCGCGCTGGAGGGCCAGACCCAGAAGCAGCCCCTCAACCTCCACGCCATCGGCATGTTCGTCGTCTTCGTGGCGCTGACGATGGGCATCACCTACTGGGCGGCGAGCCGCACCAAGTCGGCGTCCGACTTCTACACCGCCGGCGGCGGGATCACCGGCTTCCAGAACGGCCTCGCCATCGCCGGCGACTACATGTCCGCCGCCACGCTGCTCGGCCTCACCGCCATGACGTACACGCAGGGCTTCGACGGCTACATGTACATGATCGCCTTCTTCGTCGGCTGGCCCGTCATCCTCTTCCTCATGGCGGAGCGGCTCCGGAACCTCGGCCGCTTCACCTTCGCCGACATCACCTCGTACCGGCTCGACCAGGGCAAGGTCCGCACCATGGCGGCCGTGTCGTCGCTGACGGTGGTGTGCTTCTACCTCATCGCGCAGATGGTCGGCGCCGGGCAGCTCATCAAGCTGCTCTTCGGGCTCGACTACGCCGTCGCGGTGGTGGCGGTCGGCACGCTCATGATGGTCTACGTCATCTTCGGTGGCATGATCGCCACCACCTGGGTGCAGATCATCAAGGCCGGCATGCTGCTCACCGGCGGCACCGTCGTCATGCTGCTGGCCATGAGCCGCTTCGGGTTCTCCTACTCCGCGCTGGTGGAGCAGGCGACCTCGGCGCACAAGCTCGGCGCGAAGCTCATGGCGCCCGGGCCGCTCCTCGCCGACCCGGTGAACGCCATCTCCCTCGGCCTCGGGCTCATGTTCGGCACCGCCGGCCTGCCGCACATCCTCATGCGCTTCTTCACGGTCTCGAACGCCAAGGAGGCGCGCAAGAGCGTGCTCTACGCGTCGGGCTTCGTCGGCTACTTCTTCAACGTCATCTTCCTCATGGGCCTCGCGGCCATCCTCATCGTCGGGCAGGACCCGCAGTTCTTCGAGGGCGGCAAGGTCGGGGGCAAGCTCGTGGGCGGCGGCAACATGGTCGCCATGCACCTCGCCAAGGCGGTGGGCGGGAACCTGCTCCTCGGCTTCCTGGCCGCGGTGGCGTTCGCCACCATCCTGGCCGTGGTCTCCGGCCTGGCCCTGGCGGGCGCCTCGGCCATCTCGCACGACCTCTACGCGCGCGTCATCAAGAAGGGGAAGGCGACGGAGGCGGCCGAGATGCGCGTCTCCAAGTTCGCCACCATCGGCCTCGGCATCGTCGCCATCGCCCTCGGCATCCTCTTCGAGAAGCAGAACGTGGCCTTCATGGTCGGCCTCGCCTTCGGCATCGCCGCCGCGGCGAACTTCCCGGTGCTGATCCTGTCCATGTACTGGAAGGGCCTCACCACCAAGGGCGCGCTCGCCGGCGGCATCGGCGGGCTCGTCTCCGCCGTGCTGCTCGTCCTCCTCTCCAAGTCGGTGTGGGTGGCGGTGCTGGGGAACGCGAAGGCCATCTTCCCCTACGACCAGCCGGCGCTCTTCGCGATGCCGATCGCCTTCGGGCTCGCCTACGTCGTCTCGACGGTCGACGTCTCGGTGCAGGCGCGTGCCGAGAAGGAGGCCTTCGAGGACCAGTACGTCCGCGCCCAGACCGGCTTCGGCGCGGCGGTGGCGTCGAAGCACTGACGCGGTCCCGGTGGGGTGAGGGAGCTCGCGCTCGCGGGCCCCTCACACCCGCCAGTGGTACGCCGCCATCTCCTGCCAGCTCTTCACCGCCCGGAACGACTCCTTCAGGCGGGTGCGCTCCACCGGCGTCAGGTCGGAGAGCGCCACCTCGTTCGAGGGCGTCCTGCCGGCGACGAGCGCGCGCAGCTGCAACCGCATGCGCAGGCCGAGCAGGAAGCGGTAGGCCTCGGCCACGTTCGAGCGCACCTCGGGCGACATGAGGCCGGCCCGCTCGGCGGCGTCGAGGCGCTCGAGCGTGTTGCGCTCCGGGGCGCCCAGCTCGAGCGCGTAGCAGCGAGCCAGGAAGACGATGGGCGACAGGCCCTGCTTCTTGAGGTCGACGGTGGACGACTCACCGCGGACGCGCAGGAGCAGGAGGGGCGGCGGCCGGAAGCGGAGCGCCTCCTCCGCCATCGCCCGCAGGAACACCGGGTGCTGGGCCGCGCGCGCCACCGTCTCCTGCAGCGGCGCGAGGTCGAGCCGGCCCGCCACCCGCCGGAAATCGTAGAACGTGGCCGCATCGAGGAGCGCCTTCGGCGCCGGGCGGTCGATCCACGAGGCGAAGCGCGCGGCCCACTCCGAGACGGGCGCGTTCCACGCGCGCGCCATGTAGCCGCCGGGGCAGCGCGGGAAGCCGGCGGCCTCGAGGTCGCCTCCGACGCGCTCGGCGAACGCCTGGTACCAGCCGGCGCCCCCCGCCCCCTCGTCGGCGAAGGCGAGCGCGTTGTCCTGGTCGGTGAGGAGCGTCTGCTCCATCCGGCCCTCCGATCCGAACGCCATCCAGGCGAAGGGAGCGGGCGGCGACCCGAGCTCCGTCTCGGCGAACCGGAGCAGCGGCCGGAGCAGCGCGTCGTTCTGGCGCGCCACCAGGCCGGCGATGACGACCGGGTCGAGCCTCGCGGCGAGGAGCGCCGACGTCATCTCCGCCACCTGCGCCGCGTAGCCGGCGAGCGCGTCGCGCGAGGCGAGCCGCTCCACGCGGCGCAGCACGGCCATCGGCCCCTGCGCCGACGATCGCATGAGATCGGCCGAGGTGACGACGCCCACCACCTCGCCGTCGCGCACCACCGGCAGGTGGTGGTAGCCGGCGTCGAGCAGCTCCATCCACGCCTGGTACACCGGCGTCTCCCAGGGCACGGTCCAGAGCGGGCGCGAGGCGACCTCGCCCACGGCGGCGTCGCCGCCGAGCCCTTCCGCCACCACGCGGTCCCGGAAGTCCGGGTCGGTGAGGATGCCCGGCGGGTGGCCGCGCACGAGCAGCGCCGAGACGCCCGCCCGGCGCATGAGCCGCGCCGCCTCGCGCACGGTCGCGCCCGCGTCCACCCACGCCGGCGGCGCGCGGACGAGCGTGCCCACCGGCGCGGAGAGGTCCGGCTGGAAGGCGGCCACCGGCGAGTGCTCGAGCGAGGAGCGGAGCCGCTCGCCCAGGCCGGCGGCGAAGTGGCCGGCGAACCCCGGGTCGGAGAGGAGCCGGCGGAACACGTCGGCCGGCAGCCGGTAGGCGAGGAGATCCTCCTCCACCGCCACGTCGAGGGTCGCGGCGTGGGTGATGAGCGAGGTGTAGCCGAAGAGCTCCCCCTCCTCGACCACCTCCAGCGTCTGCCCGTGGCGCTCCAGGCGGACCGCGCCGCGCCGGATGACGTGGAGGTGCGCGAGCGGCTCGCCGCCGGCGCGGGTGAGCCATGTGCCCGCCGGGACGCGCACCTCGGTGAGCGCCGCCGCCGCCTCGTCGAAGAGCGGGCGCGGCAGCGCGTCGAACGGGGGCGTCGCGCGCAGGAAGCCGGCGGGGTCCACGGCGGCGGACGTTAACACGCCGCCTCGCCGCGGACCGTCTTCCGCGTTACCCGCTCTGGGCGTTCTTCTCGGCCTTCTTGGCCGCCTTCTTGTTCTTGTGGTGCTGCACCGCTGCGCCGCCGACCGCCCCCGCCGCCGCGCCCTTCTTGCCGCCCACGGCCGCGCCGCCCAGCGCGCCGACCGCCGCGCCCTTGGCCTTGCTGTGGTGCTTCTCCGCGGGCTGGCCGTTCGCGCCCTGCGCCTCGTCCGCCGCCCGCGCCGGCGCGGCCGCCGCCAGCAGCGCGGCCGCGGAGGCGGCGCCGAGCAGCGCCCTCGTGGTCCTGGTCACGTGTCTCCCTCCCACGCACACGATGGGGCGGGGACCACGTCCACGCAATGGGCGGGCGGGGGCGGCCGGCCGCTGCGCCGGGCAGGCCGCCCGCCGGCTAGCACTCGGGCAGGCCGACCGAGACGAGGCCGGCGTCGGCGTGCACCGCCAGCCCGCCGCGCGCGGTCTCCTTGTACTTCGACTTCATGTCCGCGCCGGTCTCTCGCATGGTGGCGATGACGGCGTCGAGGGAGACGAAGTGCCGCCCGTCACCCTGCAGCGCCATGCGCGCCGCGTGGATGGCCTTCACCGCCGCCATCGCGTTGCGCTCGATGCACGGGATCTGCACGAGCCCGCCGATGGGATCGCAGGTGAGCCCGAGGTTGTGCTCCATGGCGATCTCGGCCGCGTTCTCCACCTGCTCCGCCGTCCCGCCCATGACCTCGCACAGCGCGCCCGCCGCCATGCTGCAGGCGCTGCCCACCTCTCCCTGGCAGCCCACCTCGGCGCCGCTGATGGAGGCGTTCGTCTTGTAGAGCGCGCCGATGGCCGCGGCGGCGAGGATGAAGCGCGGCATGTCCTCGTCGCGAGCCCCCGGCGAGAAGCGCCGGTGGAAGTGCATGACGGCGGGGACGATGCCCGCGGCGCCGTTCGTGGGGGCGGTGACGACGCGGCCGCCGGCGGCGTTCTCCTCGTTGACCGCCAGCGCCCAGAGCGTCACCCAGTCGAGCGCGCCCAGCGGGTCGTCGCCGCCGTGCCGCGCGCGGAGCTGCGCGGCGAGGCGCGGCGCGCGCCGCGGCACGTGGAGCCCGCCGGGGAGCGCGCCCTCCGTCTCGCAGCCGCGGGCGACGCACGCCTGCATGGCGTTCCAGATCCGCACCAGCCCGGCCTGCACGTCGGCGCCTGGCCGGAGCGCGCGCTCGTTGGCGAGCATGAGCGCCGAGACGGAGAGGCCGGCCCGGCGGCAGCGCTGCAGGAGCTCCGCGGCGGTGGTGAACGGGTGCGGCACCGGCGGCGGGACGGCGGGGTGGGCGCGGGCGGCCGCCACCTCCTCCTCGTCCAGCACGAACCCGCCGCCGACGGAGTAGTAGGTCCGTCCGGAGACGACCTCGCCCCGCGCGTCGAGCGCCTCGAGCCGGAGCGCGTTCGGGTGGTACGGGAGCGCCTCGCGCAGGAAACGCAGCTCCTCCGAGGGGCGCAGCTGCACGGCGCGCTCGCCGAGGAGGCGCAGGGTCCCGCTCCCGCGGACCTCGGCCACACGCTCGGCGACCGAGCCGGTGTCGACCTCCTCCGGCGTCTCGCCCATGAGCCCGAGCAGCACCGCCCGGTCGGTCCCGTGGCCGCGGCCGGTCGCGCCGAGCGAGCCGTAGAGGTCCACGCGCACGGTGGCCACCTCGCCCAGGCGGCCCCCGGCGCGGAGCGCGAGCGCGAAGCGGCGCGCCGCGCGCATGGGCCCGACCGTGTGCGACGAGGACGGGCCGATCCCGATCTTGAACAGGTCGAAGGCGCTGACCGTCATGTCCGACCTTCAACCCGCCGCGCCCGGCGCGCCATCCCGCGCCCGCGGCGCGCGGCGCGGAGGCAGCCGGCGAGGTGGTCGTCGACGAGGCCGGCCGCCTGCATGAACGCGTAGCAGGTGGTCGGCCCCACGAACGCGAAGCCCCGCGCGCGGAGCGCCGTGGAGAGCGCCTCGCTCGCCGGGGTGCGGGTCGGGATGTCGCGGAGCGAGCGCGGACGGTTCACGACCGGCTCGCCCTCGACGAACGACCAGGCGAACCGGTCGAACGATCCCTCGGCCCGCACCAGGTCTCGAAACGCGCGGGCGCTCGCGATGGCGCCCTCGATCTTGCCGCGGTGGCGGACGATCCCGGGGTCGGCGAGGAGCCGCGCCACGTCGCGCGCGCCGAAGCGCGCCACCCGCTCCGGATCGAAGCCGCGGAAGGCGCGCCGGAAGTTCTCGCGCTTGCGCAGGATGGTGATCCAGGAGAGGCCGGCCTGGAAGCCCTCCAGGACGAGCAGCTCGAAGAGCCGCCGGTCGTCGTGGAGCGGAACGCCCCATTCGTCGTCGTGGTAGGCGACGTAGAGCGGGTCGTCCCCGGCCCACGGGCAGCGGACGACGCTCGCGCCGCCCCCGGTCACGCGACGAGCACCGTGCCGACGGAGCCGGGCTCGAGCACCGCGCGGGTGAGCTCACCCTTCGCCAGGCGGCCCACGACCACGACCGAGCGCGCGCCGCCGGCGAGCACGGCGAAGCTCTCCTCCAGCTTCGGGATCATGCCGCCGGAGATCGCCCCGCTCCGGACGCCCTCCTCGAACTCGGCGCGCGTCATGCGCGCCACGCGCGAGGACGGGTCCTTCACGTCGCGCAGGACGCCGGGGGTGGAGGTGACGAGGACGAGCGCGTCGGCGCGCAGCGCACCCGCGAGCTGGCTCGCCACCGTGTCGCCGTTGATGTTGAGCGCCAGTCCCTCGTCGCTCACGCCGAGGCAGGCGAGCACCGGCACGTAGCGGCGCTCCCACAGATCGCCGAGGAGGCCGAGGTTGAAGCCGGTGACGTCGCCGACGAGCCCGAGGTCGACGGGGTCCGGGCCCGCGCCGGTGAGCACGCGCGGCGGCCGCCGCCGCGCCTGGACCGCGTGTCCGCTCGCTCCGTGCAGCCCGACCGGCATGACGCCGTGGGCGAGGAGGCGCGCGCAGCAGTCGACGTTCACCTGGCCCGCGACCACGTACTTCATGACCTCGAGCGTCGCCTCGTCGGTGACGCGCTTCCCGGCGACGATGCGCGGCTCCTGCCCGAGCTTCTTCTGCAGCGCGGACGCCTGCGGCCCCCCGCCGTGGACGATGGCGACGCGGTGCCAGCCGGCGACGAGCTCGCGCACGTCCTCGGCGAGCGCGTCCATCTCGGGCGAGGCGACCACCTCGCCTCCGAGCTTCACGACGACGGTCTTCATGGCGGCCACGGTCCCGGGTCCTCGAGGGCGAGCCGCTCGGGGAGCCCGAGCGCGAGGTTCATGTCCTGGATGGCCTGCCCGGCGCCGCCCTTCACCAGGTTGTCGGTCGCCCCGAAGAGCGCGGCCGTGCGCCGGCCGGCGCGCGCCGGCCCGACCGCGGCGCCCACCTCGGCGAAGTTCGAGCCGGAGACCGCCGCCACCTCGGGGAGCCGCTTCCGCGGGACGCGCACGAACGGCTCGCCGGCGTAGGTCTCGCGGTAGAGCTGGCGGACCCGGTCCTCGCTCCACGCCTCCGGCAGCTCGACGAAGGCGGTGGCGAGGATGCCGCGCACGAGCGGCGCGGACACCGGCACGAAGCGCAGCGCCAGGTCGCGCGCGCCGGCGTCGGAGAGCGCCTGCGCGATCTCGGGCAGGTGCTGGTGCTCGAGCGGCTTGTAGGTGCGGAGGTTGCCCGCGCGGACGGGATGGTGGGTGCCGGCGCCGGGCGCGACGCCCGAACCGGAGGACCCGGTGATCCCCTGCACGTGCACGACGCCCTCGAGCAGCCCGGCGCGCGCCAGGGGCAGCAGCGCCAGCTCGATGGTGGTGGCGAAGCAGCCGGGCGCGGCGATGCGGCGCGCGGCGCGGAGGCGCTCGCGGTGGAGCTCGGGCAGGCCGTAGACGAAGGTCGCGAGGAGGTCGGGGTGCGGGTGCCGCGCGCCGTAGTAGCGCTCGTACTCGGCCGCGTCGCGCAGGCGGAAGTCGCCGCTCATGTCCACGACGCGGGCGCCGCTCGCCAGCAGCTCGGGCATGACCGTGGCCGAGACCCGGTGCGGGAGCCCGAGCAGCACGACGTCCATGCCTCGCGCCGCCTGCCCCGGCGGGAGGTTCTCGAAGACGAGGTCGGTCACGCCCTCCAGCGAGGGATGCGCGGCGCCGAGCGGCTCGCCCACGAAGTCGACGGAGGCGACCCGGGCGAGCTCGACCTCGGGATGGACGAGGAGCCTGCGGATCATCTCCGCGCCGCCGTACCCGGAGCCGCCGACGACCGCTGCCCGGTAGCGCTTTGCGCCTGCCATGGGGGTGCCTTATACGCCGGACGCGGGCGTGACGCCCGAGGGGACATCGCCTTGCGGGCGCGCACCGAGATCGGTCTCACCTGGCTCGCCGGCCAGCGCTTCGCCATGCAGCGCCTGCTGGAGCGGCTCGTGCGCCAGGGCTCCTACACGGGCGACCCGGGCGGCGTGAACGCGGTCGTGGCGATGGTCGATCAGGAGCTGCGCCGGATCGGGCTGCGCACCGAGCGGATCCCGTCCCGGCGCCACGGCGACCACCTCTACTTCGAGACCGTCGGCGCCGGGGCGCCCACCTTCCTCATCGGCCACACCGACACCGTCTTCCCGCCCCGGACGTTCGAGGGCTTCGAGCTCTCGGGGGACGTGGTGCGCGGCCCCGGCGTCTTCGACATGAAGGGCGGGCTCGTGGTCGCGCTCTTCGCGCTCGAGGCGCTGGCGCGCGCCGCGCTCCTGCGCCACGTCCCGGTGCGCGGGCTCTTCGTCTCGGACGAGGAGGTCGGCTCGCCCGACTCCCAGCCGCACCTCGTCCAGCGCGCGGCCGGCGCCGCCTGCGCGCTCGGGCTCGAGTCGGGGCGGGAGAAGGACCTCATCGTCGTCGAGCGCAAGGGCGTCGCCTCCGTCGACGTGGCGGCGACCGGCGTCGCGGCGCACGCGGGCAACGCGCACGAGCGCGGGCGCAACGCCATCTGGAGCCTGGCCCGCTTCGTCGACCGCGCCCAGGGGCTCACCGACCACGCCCGCGGCGTCACCGTCAACGTCGGGACGATCCAGGGCGGCACCACCAAGAACACGGTCCCCGATGCGGCCCGCGCGGCGGTCGACCTCCGCTTCACGACGGCCGAGGACGGCGAGGCGCTCTACCGCGCGCTGGAGGAGGCGTCGGTGGGCAGCGCCGTCGAGGGCACGCGTCTCGCGCTCTCGCGCACCGCCTGGCGTCCGCCCATGCGCCGCACCGAGGCGTCGGCCGCCCTGGCCCGCGAGTACGCGCTGTGCCAGGAGGAGAGCGGCCTCGGCGCCGGCGAGGCGCCGCTCGCCGGCGGCGGCTCGGACGCCTGCACCACGAGCGGCATGGGGATCCCGTCCATCGACGGCCTCGGACCCCGCGGCTCCGGCTACCACACGCACGAGGAGCGGGTGGACCTCGCCTCGCTCGTGCCGAAGGCATCGGCGCTGGCGCGGTTCCTCGGGCGGCGCGCGCGCTGACGGCTGGCGCGCGCCCGCCGTCCGTTCACTCGCGGCTCCAGCAGCGCAGGACCTTCTTGCCGGCCGTGGCGCGCGAGGCTGCGTCGCCGTCCGTCCAGCGGGCGAGCGTGAAGCGCGCGCCGCGCGCCGGCGCCTGGCCGAACGAAGGGTCGACCGCGATCCAGCGTCCGCCGACGCGCAGCTCGGCCCACTCGTGCCAGACCATGGACGTGCCGTCGAAGGCGGCGCCGACCGCGTGGCGCCCCTCCAGCCCGCGCGCCGCGGCGGCCGCCAGGTAGCGCGCGGTGCGCTCGCGGCAGCTCGCGCCGCCGGGGAAGTCGCGCGGGACCTCCGGCGGTGCCTCGCCGCCCTCCGCCTCGCGATCGGCACCGCACCAGCGCAGCTCGCCCGGCGTGACGTCGGCGGCCTCGCCGAAGAGGCTCTTCACCCGCGCCGGCACCTCGGCCGCGGGATCGGCCACGAAGCGCGCGCGCTGGCCCTCCACCTCGACCTCCTGCGCGGGCTGGCCCGGCGCCGCCCGGAAGCGCAGCGGCTCCCCGAGGACCCTGCCCCTGAGCCACGCCCCCTCGCGCCTGGCGCAGGCCTGGCCCACGACGCCGGTCTCCTCCTCCTGGACCGGGATGCAGCGCCGCTCGCCCTCGGCGACGTGGGAGAGGAGGATCTCCGCCACGCCCGCCGGCGGCGCCCCTGCGCCCTGGCGGCTCACGTGCTCGGCGCCGTCGGCGCGGACCCGGACGGCGATGGCGCGCGCGGCGCCGTCGGGCGCGGTCGTGGCGCGCACCTCGCGCTCCACCAGCCCGCCGCCCGCCTCCTCCGGCGTGCGCAGCGCGCTCGTCCACAGCACCTCGCAGGCATCCCCGGCGCAGGCGATGGAGAGGCGCGCCACGCCGACGGCCGCCCCCGCCAGCTCGAGCCGGTAGCGGACGTCGGCGCGCTCCGGCAGGCGTGGCGCGGCCGTCGCGGCGGCGAGCGCGGCGGCGAGGAGGAGCGCCGTCACGCGACGCTCCCGCGCCGCCTGCGGGCGAGGAGTCGCGCCAGGACCACGAGCGCGACGGCCGCGAGCGCGGCCGCGACGGCGAGCGAGTACCGGTCGGCGAGGAGCGCCAGCTCGTCGACGTTCCTGGCGAAGAGCCCGCCGGCCGCGAGCAGCAGCGCGTTCCACGCGGCCGCGGAGAGTGCCCCCAGGACGAGCACGCGCGGGAGCGGGAGGCGCGCCGCGCCTGCGGCCACGAAGAGGAAGGCGCGGATCCCGGGGAGGAAGCGGTTCCCCAGCAGCAGCCACCCGCCCCAGCGCCGGTAGGCGGCCTCGAAGCGCGCCAGGCGCGCGGCGTCGAGCGGTCCCCGGTGCGCGGCGCGCGCCTGGAGCCGGGGGCCGAGCGCGGCGCCGACCCGCCAGTCGAGCCACGCACCGGCGACGGCGCCGGCGGTGACCGCCGCGAAGGCGAGCGGCCAGGAGATGGCGCCCCGCACGGCGTAGAACGCGCCGAGGACCACGATCGTGTCGCCCGGGAAGGGCGGGAAGACGTACTCCACGAAGCTCGCGCCGAAGAGCACGAGCGGCGCCCAGGACCCGGTCCCGTCGACGGCGTGCGCCAGCAGCGCGGCGAGGCGTTCCATCGGGCCCAAGCACCGTCATCCTATCACTCGGGAGCGCCTTCCCCGGCGTCGGTCGGCCGCGCCGCGCGCCTCGGCGCCGGCAGCTCGACGAGGCCGGTCGCGAGCGCCGTCCCGACGAGCACCACGCCGGCCCCGGCCAGCATCCGCGCGGTGAGGGCCTCGCCGAGCAGCAGCGCGCCCCAGGCGACGGCGAACGGCGGGATGAGGAAGGTGACGGCGATGGCGCGGCCGGCGCCGACGTGCGCGATGAGGCGGAAGTAGAGCACGTAGGCGACCGCCGTGCACACCACGCCGAGCGCCGCCACCGACGCCCAGGCGCGCGGCGAGACCGGCTGCGCCGGCCAGAGCAGGAGCGCCGGGGCCGCGAGCACCAGCGCCGCGGCGAGCTGGCTCCCCGCGGCCACGGCGAGCGGATCGACGCCCGCCAGGCGGCGGCGGGTGTAGCTCGCCGCGACGCCGTAGGAGAGCGTGGCCGCCAGCGCCGCGGCCACCGCGAGCCCGGTCCCGCCGGCCCGGAACGAGGCCCGGCCCCACACCAGCACCGCCACGCCCGCCAGGCCGACGAGGAGCCCGGCGACGCGGCTCCGCGTGAGCCGCTCGCGGAGCCAGACGTGCGCCACGAGCCCGCCCCAGAGCGGCGAGGTGGCGTTCAGGATCGACGCGAGGCCGGCGGTGACGGAGAGCGTCGCGTAGGCGAGCAGGCAGAAGGGGAGCGCCGAGTTGAGCACGCCCACGACGAGGACGGGCCCGGCTCGACCCGCGAGCTGGCCGAACCCTCGCCGCAGCGCGAGGAGCGGCACGAGCAGGGCCGCGGCGATCCCGACCCGGAGCGCGATGAGCGCGACCGGGCCGAGCTCGGGGGCGGCGACGCGCATGAAGAGGAACGAGGCGCCCCACAGCGCGGCCAGGACGAGCAGCTCGGCGGAGTCGCGAGAGGACATCGCCCCGCGGCGCACGTTCGCGGGGGGTGGGGAGGGCGCGCTCATGGCCGCCCGTCCTACCGCCTCGGGCGGCCGGCGTCTCGCCGGTTCCGGACCGGACAGCGATTTCGCGTCAGACCGTGGTCGTCGAGCGGCGGCCCCGGAAGAAGCCGAGGACGAACAGGATGAGCGCGGCCACGAGCGCGATGTGGATGAGGCCCGTCGTCACCTTGAACGCGAGGCCGAGCACCCAGAACGCGAGCAGCACGGCGGCCAGGATCCAGAGCATGGTAGGTTCCTCTCCCTCGGGCGGCGTCCGGCCGCCCTCTCGAATTTGGACCCCGGAGCCTCGGACGGCCCGGTCGCCCGCATGGACCCCACCCGCCCGCCGCCCCGCTGGCTCCCCTACGCGGCGGCCGCAGCCTGGCTCCTCCTCGGCTGGGCGTGGCTCGTGCGCGGGGCGGCGCACGCAGGCGTCGCGTACCGGCCCTGGGCGTTCGACCACCACGCCTACTCCGACCTCCTCGCCATGGGCGGCGACCGCTACTTCGGCGGCGGACGGCCGCTGCCCTACCTGGAGGACCGCATCGAGTACCCGCCGCTCCTCGGGCTCGCGCTGTGGCTCCCCTCCTTCGCGCCCGGCGGACCGGCGGGCTACTTCACCGCCGGTTGGCTCCTGCTCGCCTGCTGCGGCCTCGCCTGCGTGGCGCTCCTGGCGCGCCTCCCCGGCGCCTCGCCCTGGTGGCTCGCCGCGAACCCCGCGCTCGCCTACTACGGCGCGCTCAACTGGGACCTCCTCCCCATCGCGCTCTTCCTGGCCGCACTGCTCGCGCTCGAGCGCGGGCGGGCCGGGGCCGCCGGGATCTGGGCGGGGCTGGGTGCCGCGGCCAAGCTCTGGCCGGTCGCGCTCGCCCCGCCGGCGATCGCCGCGCTCGCCCGCCGTCGCGCCCTGCGGCCGGTGGCGCTCGGCGCCGCGGGTCTCCTGGGCGCCTTCCTCGCCGTGAACGCGCCGCTGGCGATGGCGGCGCCGGAGCGCTGGGCGTGGTTCTGGCGCTTCAACGCCGCGCGGAGCGCCGAGAACTCCTTCTGGGAACTCTTCCGGCACGTCCCCGGCGCCGGGCGCCTCGTCCTCGACGCGCGGCTCCTCAACGCCCTCACGCTCGCGCTGCTGCTCGCGGCCGCGGCCTGGGCCGCCGCCTGCGCCTGGCGCGC
>DASTGH010000313.1:0-11614 GCA_035719345.1 Anaeromyxobacteraceae bacterium | reverse complement strand
CGCCTCGATGACGATGTCGGCGTCGGCGACGGCCTTCCAGTCGGTGGTGCCGCGGATGAGCCCCATCCGCTTCTCGACGTCGGCCATCGTCAGCCGGCCCCGCGACGCCGTCGCCTCGTAGTTCTTCCTGACGATGCCGAGCCCGCGGTCGAGGGCGTCCTGCGCCATCTCGACCACGGTGACGGGGATGCCGGCGTTGGCGAAGTTCATGGCGATGCCGCCGCCCATGGTCCCGGCGCCCACCACCGCCGCGAGCTTCACCGGGCGCGCCGGCGTGTCCTCCGGCACGTCCGGGATCTTGGACGCGGCCCGCTCGGCGAAGAACGCGTGCCGCAGCGCGCGCGACTCCGGCGTCTGGACGAGGTGGAGGAACAGCTCGCGCTCCAGCCGCAGGCCCTCCTCGAACGGCTTCTCCACCGCCGCCTCGAGCGCCTCGATGCACTTGTGCGGCGCCGGGTAGTCCTTCGCCACCGCCGCCGCGGTGTTCCTCGCGAAGGCGAGGAAGCCCGCCGGCTGCGGGTGCTCCAGCTTCCGGTCGCGGACCCGGGGCAGCGGGCGCGCGTCGGCCACCTTCTGCGCGAACGCGACCGCGCCCTCGATCAGGTCGCCCTCCACGATCGCGTCGAAGAGCCCGGCCCTGGCGAGGTGCTCGGAGGGCACGGGCGCGCCCGACACGATCATGTTGAGCGCCGTCTCGAGCCCGACCGCGCGCGGCAGCCGCTGCGTGCCGCCGGCGCCGGGGAGGAGCCCGAGCTTCACCTCGGGGAGCGCGATCTGCGCTCCCTTCGCCGCGACCCGGTGATGGCACCCGAGCGCCAGCTCCAGCCCGCCGCCCATGGCCGTGCCGTGGATGGCGGCGACGACGGGCTTCGGGCTCTCCTCGGCCGCGCGGATGACGGTGTGGAGGCTCGGCTCGGCGAGCGCCTTCGGGCTGTCGAACTCCTTGATGTCGGCGCCGCCGGAGAAGCCCTTGCCCGCGCCCGCGATCACGACCGCCTTCACCGCCGGATCGGCGGCGGCCCGGTCGAGCGCCTCCACGAGGCCGCTCCGCAGCTCGTGGCCGAGGCCGTTCACCGGCGGGTTGTCGAGCGTCACCACGGCGATGCCGTTGCGCAGCGCGTAGCTGACCTGGCCCATGCGCCCTCCTCGCGGAGAGCGGGCGCCGCCCTCCGTCGAACGGAGGAGGCTAGTCGCGGCCCGCCCGGTGCGGGGACGACCATGAGGGGCGGGCGACGCCCCGTCCCGCCCCCGTTCGGCGGCCGGCTCCGGTTTCGATTCGGGAGCGCGCTCGGCCACCCGTTCGGGTCGACCGGTCGGTTCACGTCACGGTGCGTCATCCCCCCGCAAAGAAAGGCGCGCCACCCCTTGCCTCACGAGCGGGACCTTTGACAGACTGCGCCCCTTTTCTTTCCGTCTTCGTCCTTCCCGCGTCGGTTCGCCGCTCCAGGCTGACCGCGGCGACCGGCGCGCTCGACCTTCGACGCAGCACACACACCCCAGGGGATACGAGCCGATGCCCACGAGAGCGCTGAAGCCCATCCTGTCGAACCCCCTCGATCCGCCCGAGAAGGTGGAGTTCAACATCCCGGGCGAGATCGCGCGCGCGACCGGCGGGTACGAGGAGGCGATGATGGAGGGCTGGGATCTCATCCAGCGCCCCATCCGCTCCGTCCCCGCCGACCAGATCGAGAAGCAGCACGCGAAGCGGCGCATGACGGTGTGGGAGCGGATCCGCGTCCTCACCGACAAGGAGCCGAACGTCCTCTACTCGAACTGGGGAAAGAACCTCGACGGCGCCTCGCTCGTCACCGCCATCATCGACGTGGGCGGCCGCGACGTGGCGGTGTACGGGCACGACTTCACCGTCCGCGCCGGGTCGATGGACGCGACCAACGGCAACAAGCTGGCGCGCCTCTTCCGGCTCGCGGGCGAGAAGGGCATCCCCCTCATCGGCATGAACGACTCCGCCGGCGCCTACGTGCCGGCGGGCGTGGGTGGGCTCGACGGCTACGCCCAGGCCTTCACCGCGCTGCGCAAGATCAGCGGCGTGGTGCCGTCGATCATGTGCATGTTCGGCTTCAACGCCGGCGGCGGCTCCTACCTGCCGCGGCAGGGCAGCTTCGTCATCCAGCCGGCCGAGACCTTCTTCGGCCTCACCGGACCCGGCGTCGTGAAGTCGGTGCTGGGCGAGGACATCAGCCCCGAGGACCTGGGCGGCCCGAAGGTGCACGGCGCCTCGGGCGTCGCCGACCTCACGGTCGCGGACGAGCTGGCCGCGCTCCGCCAGGCGGTGCGCCTCATCGGCTACATCCCGGACAACAACGCGGTCGCCGCGCCCTTCCAGCCGACGAGCGATCCGATCGAGCGCAAGACCTGGGAGATCAACACGCTCCTCAAGAAGGCGTTCAACTCGGCGACCGGGTTCAACACCCCGTTCGACGTGTCGATCATCATCCAGCAGGTCTGCGACTACGGCGACTACTTCGAGATGCAGCCGGAGCGCGCCAAGGAGGTGGTGACCGCCTTCGGCCGCCTCGGCGGCCACGTCGTCGGCTTCGTCGCGAACAACAGCGCCGTGGCCTCGGGCCAGATCGACTGCGACTCCGCCCTGAAGATCGCGAGGTTCGTCCGCTTCTGCAACGTCTACAACATCCCGCTCATCTTCATGGAGGACACCACCGGCTTCCTCCCCGGCCGCGAGCAGGAGGCGCGCGGCATCGTGCAGGCCGGCCGCTCCATGCTCGACGCCATCGTCGACGTGCGCACGCCGCGCATCCTGCTCATCCTGCGCAACGCCTTCGGCGGCGCGTACGCGTCGTACAACAACTACCCCACCGGCGCCGACCTGGTGCTGGCGCTGCCCACCACCCGCCTCGCGGTCATGGGGCCGGCCGGCAAGGAGTTCGTCTACAAGGACGAGCTGCGCAAGATCCGGGCGCAGGCCCAGGACATGGCGAAGAAGGGCCTGCAGCAGCGCACCGGCGCCGGGCAGGAGCTCGCCGCCGCCAAGAAGGACGCGGACAAGGAGGCGCAGGACTGGCTCAAGGGCCAGGAGGCCGCGCTCAACCGCCGCTACGAGAGGGAGCTCATGAACCCGAAGGAGGGCCTCGCGCTCGGGTCCATCAGCTCGCTCGTCATGCCGACCGATCTCCGCAAGGTGCTGGGCGAGAATCTCCAGTTCCTGCTGCGCCACTACAAGCCGTCCCCGATGACCGGTCCGCAGCGCGAGTTCCACTAGGCGCCGGAACCCACCGACAGCGAACGGGAGAACACGACCGATGGCTCCGACCACCGACTGGTACCAGCAGAACCCGCTCACCCACCGCGACCGCCGCCTCTCGAAGGCGGCGTCGGCCTGGGTCCGGTCCTTCGCCTGCGAGGACCTGAAGCCGCTCATCGTCTGCCGCGGCCCCATCCGCAAGGAGGCGATGGACGTCTTCGAGGAGATGGGGATCGGCCACTACGGGATCCTCCTCTCCGAGAAGGACTCCATCGTCTACGCCAACGCGCTCGCCCCCGAGCTGCGCCAGCTCACCGACACCTCCCGCGTGCACCGGGTGCCCGACTACACCGGCGCGTCGAAGGAGGAGCGCGTCGAGCGCATGAACCAGATCGTCCAGATCGCCAAGGACAACGGGTACGACTCGGTCTTCGCCGGCTACGGCTTCATGGCGGAGGACGAGGAGTTCGTGGCCACCATCGAGAAGGCCGGCCTCAAGTTCATCGGCCCGAACTCGGTCACCCAGGCCCGCGCCGGCAAGAAGGACGAGGCCAAGCGGACGGCGGTGGAGGTGAAGGTCTCGACCACGCCCGGCGTGAACAACGTCACCGCCCGGACCCTCGTCGCCAAGCACCGGACGCGCGAGGCCATCCTGGGGGTGGCGCGGGCCGAGAAGCTCAAGCTCGAGGCGCGCTACGTCGAGGACACGCGCATCCCGCTGGAGGACCTGGCCGATCAGGTCCTCTTCGCCTCCTACGCCAAGGGCATCGACCTCATCTCCATCGAGGAGCTGGGCGAGCAGGTGCGCAAGGAAGTGGCGGCGATGTTCAAGGAGTTCCCGCAGAGCCGCGTGCGCCTCAAGGCCATCGGCGGCGGCGGCGGCAAGGGGCAGCGCATCCTGGGCGCCGATCTCCTGTCCGTGAAGGGCGCGACCGACCGGCAGATCGAGGCGGCGGCGGCGGACGCCCCGGCGCTCACGCGCGAGGTGCTGAACGAGGTCAAGGCCACCGGCGTGGGCGACAACAAGAACGTCCTCGTCGAGCTCAACATCGAGCAGACCCGCCACAACGAGATCCAGCTCCTCGGCAACGGGGAGTGGTGCGTCTCGCTGGGCGGCCGCGACTGCTCGCTGCAGATGCACGAGCAGAAGCTGCTCGAGGTCTCGGTGACGCAGGAGATGCTGGTCACCGCCATCGCGCGGATGGAGGAGCTGGGCCGCAAGGAGGCGGCGGCCGCGCTGCGCGTCGACCTCGAGATCCTGAAGCGGATGGAGGACGACGCCGCCCGCTTCGGCCAGGCGGTGGGCCTCGACTCGGCCTCGACCTTCGAGTGCATCGTCGACCGCGACCGCTACTACTTCATGGAGGTGAACACCCGCATCCAGGTGGAGCACCGGGTCACCGAGCTCTGCTACTCGCTCAAGTTCACCAACCCCGAGGACAAGGGCGACTCCTTCGTGGTCGAGTCGCTGGTCGAGGCGATGGCGCTCCTCGCCCGCCACAAGAAGCGGCTGCCCAAGCCCGAGCGGATCCCGCGCTTCGCCGCCAGCGTCGAGGCCCGTCTCAACGCCACCGACTCCTCGCTCTCGCCCCACGCCGGCGGCCTCATCCGCCACTGGTCGAAGCCCATCGAGGGCGAGATCCGGGACGACCAGGGCATCAGCCTGCCCAACCCCGACACCGGCATGTTCATGCGGTATCACGTGGCGGGCGCCTACGACTCCAACATCGCGCTCCTGCTCACGACCGGGCGCACGCGCATGCTGAGCTACGTCGAGCTCTCCAAGGTGCTCCGCAAGACCAGCCTGCGCGGCGTGAACATGGCCACGAACCTCCAGTTCCACTACGGCCTCGTGAACTGGTTCATCGGGCAGACCACGCTCGCCAAGCCCACCACCAAGTTCGTGGTGCCGTACCTCACGCTCGTCGGCCAGCTCAAGGACGAGGGGAACAAGCTCGATCTCCCCTACGCCTTCACGGAGATGAAGAAGCACTACGCCGCGCAGATGGGAGAGGGCGTGGATCCGGCGGTGGTGAAGGCGATGAACGAGGTCATCGACCGGAAGGCGACGCTCCTCACCCGCGTCATGGAGCGGCTGCTCGATGACCCGCACCTCCTCTCCGGCTGGCTGGCGCTCCAGCGCAGGAACTTCCGGATCGAGGCCGGCAAGGTGATCTGGATCCGCAACCCGCTGGGCGTGCTGAAGGAGACCTACGACTACCTGAACATGGGCTGGGACCCGAGATCGCCGGCCGCCGAGGTGATCTGGCAGCACGACCACGAGCTGCTGGAGAAGTCGATCCGCTTCTACGTGCAGCTGCGCGGCACGTTCGGCCTGAAGCGCGAGGAGTTCTACAAGCTGAACGACATCCTGAAGAGCGAGGAGCCGCAGGGTGGGTACGACGCGGCCACCTGGGACGCCATCCGCGCCGCGCACCTCGGGTACGAGGCCGGCAACGAGCTGCTCGGGCTCCTCTTCATGCTGGCCGACCGCGTGAAGTTCTACGACTTCAAGGTGGAGCCGAACCTCGACGTCACCATCCCCGCCCACCTGCACGACCCGGAGCTCCAGGCGCGCATGAAGAAGGTGCTCGTCCCGCCGCCGGCCACCAAGGCCGACGAGATCGTGGCGCCCTTCGGCGGCATGTTCTACCGGCAGGAGGCGCCGGGCCGCCCGGCGTTCATCAGCGACGGCCAGCACTTCGACAAGGGGCAGCCGCTCTTCATCATCGAGGTCATGAAGATGTTCAACACGGTCCGGGCCCAGTTCGGCGGGACCGTGGACAGGGTCATCATGGCCGGCGCCGACGGGTCGGTGGTGCAGAAGGGTCAGCCGCTCTTCAAGATCACGCCCGACGAGAAGTTCGTGGCGCGCGATCCGAGGGAGATCGAGAAGGAGCGGCGCACCCGCACCGGCGAGATGCTGAAGGCGGTCCTGATGTCGCCCTACGCCAAGTCCTACGACACGCGGCCGAAGCCGGACGACGTGGAGGAGGGTGCGGCCCAGATGTTCATCGCGGCGGTGTAGCGCGGCGAGCGAGGCGCGCCCGGCCCTCTCCGGGCGCGCTCGTCCTGCCCACGCGCTACAGCGCCGGCTCGCCGTGCTCGCCGGTCCGCACTCGGACGGCGTCCTCCACCGGCGTCAGGAACACCTTCCCGTCTCCCGCCTTCGACGTCCGCATCGACCTCTCGATGACGTCGAGCACCCGCGGCACGAGGGGCGTCGGGACCGTCACCTCCACCTTCAGCTTGGGCACGAGGTCCACCACGTACTCGGCGCCGCGGTAGAGCTCGGTGTGGCCCTTCTGCCGGCCGTGGCCGGTCACCTCCGTGACCGTCAGGCCGGTGACCCAGCCCGACAGCGCCTGCTTCAGCTTGTCCAGCTTGGACGGGCGGATGATCGCCTCGATCTTCGTCATGACGGCCTCGCCGGCGGGGACGCCGGCCGCCTCGGTGCACGGGCCGTACCCATGGGGAAGGGCGAGGAACGGGCCCGCGATCCGGGCAGCCGCCAGCCTCGCGCCCGGCCTGCGGGCACGCCGCTGCCCGGATGACGAGCCGCGTCGGGCGGCGCGGCGGCACGGGCGGCGCTGCGAAAAAGCGCCGGGGGGCCGCGCAAGGCGGGCGGGGGAGGGCATTCCCACGCCACCTCGCACGGCCCCCCGGGCCGGTTCACCACCTGCCGCCTAGTTGCGGATGGTGATGACCTGCGTCCTCGTGCCGCCCAGCGCGGAGGTGGCCCGGACCTGCGTCGGGCGCGGGTTGAGCGTGGTCGGGTTGAGGGCCCCCGTCACGCCGCGGATGTCGAGCGTCCAGGCGCCGGTGGCGTCGCCCTGTGCCGTGCCGATGACCCTGCCCGCCGCGGCGCCGTCGGCGTAGGTGATGGTGATGACCTGGTTGGGCGCCGAGTCGGTGCCGATCACCGTCCAGCGCGCCTGGCCGGTGCGGAACTGCGCCTGGGTGATGCCCACGGTGTCGCTGGCGATGGCCACCACCGTGACCGTGGCCGCGTTCGCCGAGGGCGTGCCCGAGGCGTCCACCGCACGGTACGTGAAGGTGTAGGTACCGGGGGCGCTCGCCAGGACGGTGATGCCGCCCGCCGTCACCGTCACCGTGGCGCCGGCCGGCGTCACGGCCGAGACGTCACGGATGCCGACGACGTCGGCGTTGCCGTCCAGGTCGGTGTCGTTGGCGATCAGGCTCGGCAGAAGCGCGGGCGAGTTCACCACGACCGTGAACGGGCCGTCGTTCACCGCCACGGGCGCGTCGTTCGCCGGCGTGAGGCTGAGCGAGACGTTCGCGATGTTCGAGGTCACGCCGCCGACCGTCACGCTGTAGGTGAAGCCGTCCGCGCCGAAGGCGTTCGCGTTCGGGGTGTAGATGACCCGCCCGTCCGCGCCGGGCGCCGAGAGCGTCCCGAGCCGCGGCTGCGCCAGCACCGCCACGACGCCGCCGGCCGCGCCGGTGTCGTTCCCGAGCAGGTCGAGCGTCTGGGGGCCGGAGTCCTCGTTGAACGTGAACGCGTCGTTCACGGCCACGGGGCCGGCCGGCGGGACGTTCGTGACGAAGCCGACCTTCGTCGCCAGCTCCGCGGCGCCGCCCGCGCTCGAGATGACGCGCACCTTGGCCCCCGGCGCCGCGAGCGGCGAGAACGCGACCTGGTCCGAGCCGGCCGGGATCTCGCCGAACCCGGCGACGGTGAGGATGGGCGGCGCGAGCAGGTCGCTCGAGGTGGCCCGGACCGAGAGCATCTGCTGCGACGGGTCGTAGGTGGCCTCGGTGATGGTCACCTCGTCGGCCAGGGGCTTCGCGAAGAAGGCCGGCACGATGGCGCCGGTCGCGTCACGCGCCGCCGCGTCCTTCACGCACACCTCGGCCGGCAGCGCCGCCGGGCTCGACTGGCCCCAGAACGAGCTGCTCGCGTTGAACATCTGGCGCTCGACCGCGCCCGCCGGGGCGCCCAGGCCGCCCGCCGCCGTCCGCGTGCAGGCCGCCTCGAAGAAGCTGAGCTGCGGCAGGACCGCCGCCGGCCGGGGCTGCGCCGGGAGGCGGCCCAGCGTCGTCGGCAGGCCGGTCGCGAACACGTCGATCTTCTGCGACGAGCCGGTCCGCTCGTAGCTGGCGCGGTCCACCGTGACCCGCCCCGGGATGGTGCCGGTGAAGGCGCGGCCCATGAGCGAGAAGTCGACGGTCTCGATCCAGTCCTGGCCGACGCCGCCCAGGTTCGAGCCGGGAGGCCCCTCGATCCGGAAGATGTTGTGGTTGCGGGTCGCGCCGGTGGAGTCGACGAAGTCGGGCAGCGCGCTGCCGGTCACCGGCCCGAGGCGGGCCGGGTCGGCGATGTACAGCTTGCCGGGGAAGGGGCCGGGGATGGCCGCCTGCTCCGGGCCGCCCGGGATCGCCGAGGGCAGCAGGAACGGCCCGATGCGCGTGGCGAGCGCGCAGTCGAACGGGCCGCCCGGCGGGCAGTTGATGCCCACGTCGTCGGTGAAGAAGATGCGGGCGCCCGCCTGGACGTCCTGGAAGATCTCCTCGCCGTACGGGTGGATGAACCGGTACGTGCCGGTGACGGGCGCGGTGTTGAGGCGCACGCGGATGCGGCCGAACGTGATCTGGTCGCCGACCGCGGCCGGGCCGCCGGCGAAGGCGGCCTCCACGGCGATGACGAGGCTCGCCTTGTTCCCGACGTTGGCCGTGAGGTTCGCGCCGGCCGCGAAGTAGAAGTGCTCGTCGAAGAAGTTCGTGGGGAAGACCTCGGGGATGTTCACGTCCCCGGGGAGGAGCAGGCACCAGCCGCCGTCCACCTCGGCCTGGTTGAGCGGATTGCAGAACTCGAGCGCGAGGCCGGTCTGGTCCTGGTACCAGGCCGGATAGTTGCCGACCGACGGGTCGGGATTCTGCGGACCGACGCGCTCCAGTGCCGCCTGGGCAGACACCGCCCCCAACGTCGCCGCGAGGGCGGCGACGAGCCGAACGTTCTTCATGATGTGAGCCTCCGTCGGACGGGCGTCGCCGCGGTGAGCCCCGCGGAGCCTGCGACGGCCCGTCCGTGTACGACCAAGCTACGGCCCTTGATCGGGCGGAGCCATTGCCATGAGTCACTGACGGTGACGCGAGGTAAGCCCTGGTCGGACGGGCGATTTCTCGGGACGGGATGTCCGGTACCCGGACTTGATCGCGCCTAGCCGGCGACGGCCGTGGGGCGGGGCGGCGTCCACTCCGAGCCGGCCGTGACCGCCAGCGTGAACGCGGTCTCGATGTCCTCCGCCAGCACGACACCCGGGCGGCCGGGGACCCCGCCGCGCTCGAGCACGGTGCGCGGCTGGGCCTGCACGCCGCACAGCACCGCCGTGACGCGGTGCACCTTGAGGCGGTCGAGCGCGCTCTCCAGCGCGACGAGCCCGGTGGCGTCCATGGCCTGCACGTCGTCCATGCGCAGCACCACCGCCCGCGCCCGGTCGGCGATGTGTCCGAGCGCCGCCATGGCGCGCTGCGCCGCGCCGAAGAAGAGCGGACCCGAGATGTCGTAGACGATGACGCCCGGCGGGATGGGCGGGAGCGACGGGTGGCCCGCGCCCTCGAGGACGCGCGCCTGCGTCACGGCCGCCATGCGCCGCATGAAGAGCATGGCGGCGAGCACCATGCCCACCGACACGCCGATGACCATGTCGAACCCGACGGTGAGGCCGAAGCAGGTGAGCAGCACCGCCACGTCGCTGCGCGGCGCGACGCGGAGCGTGTGCGCGAAGTGCTTCGCCTCGGACATGTTCCAGGCGACGAGCAGCAGCAGCGCCGCCAGGGCCGACATGGGGAGCCAGCCGAGGAGCGGCGCCAGCGCGAGCACCGCGGCCAGCACGGTCACGGCGTGCACGATGGCCGCGATGGGAGAGCGCGCGCCGGAGCGGACGTTCGTGGCGGTCCGGGCGATGGCCCCGGTGGCGGGGATGCCGCCGAAGAACGGCGCCACCACGTTGCCGATACCCTGCGCCAGGAGCTCGGCGTCGGGATCGTGGCGGGTCCGCGCCATGCCGTCCGCGACCACGGCCGAGAGGAGGGACTCGATCGCGCCCAGCATGGCGATGGCGAACGCGCCGGGCATGAGCTCGCGCAGCGTGCGCAGGTCGAGCGCCAGGCCGCCGTGGCCGAGCGGGTCCCAGGGCGCCACGGGCCAGGGCGGGAGCTGCGGGATGCCGGGGATGATCCGGCCGCCGAGCTCGGTGTGGAAGCGCGTGGCGATGGTGGCGACGCCGGCGCTCGGGAGGAGCGCGCCGAGCGCGGCGGCGACGAGCGCGGCCGCCGGGAGCGCCACGAGAGGCGCGGGTACGCGCCTCGTGATGCGCGGCACGAGCAGGAGCAGAGCCAGCGTGAAGACGCCGATGCCCAGCTCCGCCAGCGAGGCGGTGGCGCGCGCGTCCCACATCGCGGCCATGCGCTCGAAGAAGTGGTCCGGGTTGCTCGATGGGGCGAGGCCGAGGAGGTCCTTGAGCTGCAGCCCGGCGATGACGGTGGCGATGCCGGCGGTGAAGCCGGTGGTCACCGGATGCGGCACGAACTCGATGAGTCGGCCGAGGCGGAGGAGCCCCATCGCCACCAGCATGAGGCCGGCGAGGAGGCCGGAGACGAGCAGCCCGGACAGGCCGAAGCGCGCGTGGATCGGCGCGAGGATGACGACGAAGGCGGCGGTCGGGCCCGAGACCTGGACGCGCGACCCGCCGAGGACCGCGATGAGCGCGCCGGCGACGATGGCGGTGTAGAGCCCCTGCTGCGGCGGCGCGCCCACCGCGATGGAGAGGGCCATGGCCAGCGGCAGCGCCACGACGCCGACGATGAGGCCCGCGAGCGCGTCGCGGCGGAGATCGCCGAGGCCGTAGCCCTCCCGCAGGACGGCGCGGAGCGCCGCCGCCGGCATCTCGCGGTAGCGGGTCTCCTGGGTGAGGTTGGCGTAGCGGGTTCGGGCCATGGCGCCCGTGTTCTCGCACGTTTCACGCGCAGGCGCGAACCGGGGGTGCGGAGGGTGACGAGACGAGGACGGGGATGAAACGGGGAACGGGAACGGGGACGAGGACGAGGACGGGAAAGCGCTTCGGGTCTTGGAGGTCGGCGGCTGATCCCCCTCTCCCCGGCACCGACGGGGAGAGGGTCGGGGTGAGGGCGGGGTCGGGATCGGGGTCGAGGGACGGGGACGAGCGCGAGGACGAGGACGAGATCCCCCCGCGCAACCCAGCGCCCGCCCGCCCGTGAGCCCGCGGGCGGTGCGTCGCGTCGCCCCCGGCGGCGCCTTGCGAACGCGCCGTCCGATCTGCGAATCTGCCGCCCCCGCACCCGAACTCGCAATTGACCGCGCTCAAGCGCGGGTCTGGTGCTTGCAGTGAGCACGGGGACTTAGCTGAGGAC
>DASTGH010000312.1:0-2603 GCA_035719345.1 Anaeromyxobacteraceae bacterium | reverse complement strand
GCCCGGGGGGAGAAACGAGAGCGCGAGCGCGCCCAGGCGCGGGCCCTCGCGGACGCGCGCGGCGCGATGGCGGCCGCGCAGAGGGCCGCCTCGCGGGCGTCGCGCGAGGTCGCCCGCGCCGAGTCGCGCGCGTCGGAGGCTCGCCAGGCCGCCGAGCGCCAGGAGGCGCTCGCCGGGAAGGCGCGGGAGACTTCACGCGCCGCGCAGGACGCGCTCGCCCGCGCCCGCGAGGTGCTGCGGCGGACGCAGGAGGGCCCCGTCAGCGGGTCCGCCGGTCCGGCCGCGCCAGCCGGCGCACCGCGCTCACCACCTCCTCGAGCGCCAGGGGCTTCGGCAGCTGCAGGTCCGACTGGATCGTCCGGTCGGGCGCGCCGGTGATGACGATGACGGGCGTCCGCGCCACCGCCGCCCGCGAGCGGCGCGCCTCCAGGAAGGCGCGCCCGTCCATGCCCTCCATCGTCAGGTCGAGCAGGATCACGGCCGGGCGCAGGCTCTCCGCCAGCTCGAGCGCCTTCCGCCCCTCGTCCGCGGAGATGACGGCGAACCCCTCCGCGCGCAGGCTCTCGGTGAGCATCTCGCGCACGTCGGCGTCGTCGTCCACCACCAGCACCGTGTCCGCCGCCACGCGGCTCCCTATGCCGGGGTCCGCCGGCGATCGCAATCCCGAGGGAGGAGCCTCGGCGGGACCGCCGGCCGGCGCCTACCCACCGTCGGAGCCCGAGCCGGGCGCGCCGAGCCCCTCACCCTCGTCCGTGTGGCCCGGTCCGGCCCGTCGCTGCGAGGACCCGGTCGCGTCCGCGACGCGGGCTGCCTCGTCGCGCGACCGGTGCTCGACGCCGCCGGTGTCGCCGGCCTCGGACCGCCCGAGCTCGAGCTCGGCCTCCTGTTCGAGCTTCCGGAGTGGCTGCCGGGGATCGTCCCGTCCACGGACGGAGAGCGAGTCGGATCGATCGTTGCGTGGCATGGCCTAGAGCGTAGGCACGGCCCCGCCAGAGAGCAGGACGTGCATGGCGCCTCGTCGGAAGGAGCCCTGAGGGGGCCTCTCCTGACGGCCGTCAGGCCGGGCGCTTGCCGACGGGGCGCCGCGTGCGCAGCACTCTTCTACGGTCAGTCCGCGCCCGGCGAAGCCCTCGCCCGGCCCGGTGGAGTACGGGGCATGGCTCGCAGCATCGACCTCGGTCCCATCGACACGCGCACGGCGCTCGACCTCGCCATCATGGTCGAGGAGGACGCCATCGTCCGTTACACGGAGCTGGCGCGCCTCATCGGCGACGACCCCGGTGGGGCCGGCGACGTGTGCCGCGACATGGCCGCCAAGGAGCAGGAGGACCGCGACCGGCTCGCAGCCCGGCGGGCCGCGCTGCGCGGCGGCGGCCCGCCGCGGATCGACGTCTCGGCAGCGGACGTGCCGGGCGAGGCTTCCGACGGATGGGGCGAGGCACCGCCCGCGACGGCGCGCGCCGCCCTCGAGCGGGCGCTCGCCGGCGAGCGGCGAGCGGAGGCGTTCTACGCGGCGCTGGCCGGCCGCGCCTCGGACCCGGACGCGCGGGCGCTGCTCTCGGAGCTGCGCGCCGAGGAGGCGCATCACGCCGACCTGCTCGCCCGCAAGATCGCGCGCCTCGACGCCGGCGCCCCGCTGGCGGGCCTCCCCTGCGCCGAGGCGGCGCCGCCGCCGGCCCCGAAGCCGCGGCCCCGCGCCGACGCGGCGGCGCTCGCCGCGGTGCTCCCGCGCTTCGACGCCGCGACCCAGGCCGTCGCACGCAGCCTGCTCGTCGACGGGCGCAACCCGGACGTCGTCGCCTGGGAGCTCGGGGTGACGCGCCGCACGGTGCTGCGCAAGCTCCGGCGCTTCCTCGAGGCGGTCCCCGCCGGGCTCCAGGGCGGAGCGGCCCTCGCCGCGACCGAGGCATCGCCGTGACGTGGTCCTGCGGCCTGCTCGACCTCGACGTCCGCGCCGCGCTCGACCTCGCCATCATGATCGAGGAGGACGCGGCGCTCCGCTACGAGGCGCTGGCGGCGCTCGTCGCCGGCGAGCACGGTGGCGCCGGTTCGGTGTTCCTCGAGCTCGCCGCCAGCGAGCGGCGCCACTGCGCCGAGCTCGAGGCGAGGCGCGACGCGCTCCGCGGCGCCGGCTGGGAGTCGCGCATCGAGGTGTCGGTGCTGGATGCGCCCGCGGCGGAGCACCCCGAGGCCGACGAGGGCGCGCCGCCGCGCACCGCGCGGGACGCGCTCGAGGTCGCGCTCGCCGCCGAGCTGCGCGCCGAGGCGTTCTATCGGAACGCGCTGCCGCGGCTCGCCGACGCCGGCGCGCTGGCGCTCTTCGAGGAGCTGGCCGGGGAGGAGGCGGAGCATGTTGCGCTGCTCCAGCGGCGCGTCGCGGCGCTCGGCCCGGCGGCGCCGACGCGCCTCGACGCCCACGGCGTCGGCAACCGCAGCGAGCCGCTCGAAGTCCGCTGGCGGAACCTGAAGATTCAAGAACTGAACTAGCCGGCAGAGAGCTGGAACAGCCGACGTCCTACTGCGGCGTCCACCAGTCATCCAGTTTCGCGCGAAGCCGCGCCGCAAGCTCGGCGTTGTCGGATAGCACGCTTGTCGTTTCATCC
>DASTGH010000311.1:0-16011 GCA_035719345.1 Anaeromyxobacteraceae bacterium | reverse complement strand
GCCGTGCCGGCGACGTGGGGCGTCGCCATCGACGTGCCGCTGATGGTGTTGGTGGCGCTGTCGCTGGTGTCCCAGGCCGAGGTGATGCCCACGCCGGGAGCGAACACGTCGACGCAGGTCCCGAAGTTGGAGAAGGTGGCCCGCACGTCGTTCGCGTCGCTCGCGCCGACGGTGAGCGCCGCCGCCACGCGCGCCGGCGACGCCGTGCACGCGTCGGCGTTCGAGTTGCCGGCGGCGATGGCGTAGGTGACGCCGGACGCGATCGAGCCCTGCACCGCGCTGTCGAGGGCCGCCGAGGCTGCGCCGCCGAGGCTCATGTTGGCGACGGCCGGCGAGAGGTGGTTGTTCGTGACCCAGTCGATGCCGGAGATGACGCCCGAGATGCTCCCCTGGCCCGTGCAGTCGAGCACGCGGACCGCGAAGAGCCGCACGTTCTTGGCGACGCCGAACGTCGCGCCGCCGATGGTCCCGGCCACGTGCGTGCCGTGCCCGTGGCAATCGCTCGTGCCGCGGCCGTCGAGGATGCTGGTGAAGGCGCCGGCCGCGCGGCCGCCGAACTCGACGTGCGTCGTCCGGATGCCCGTGTCGATCACGTAGGCCTTCACGCCGGAGCCGTCGACGTGGAACGTGTACGAGCCGTCGAGCGGAAGGGATCGCTGGTCGATGCGGTCGAGCCCCCAGGTCGCGCCGGACTGCGTGGCGTCGACGTCGAGGTGCACCTCGCCGTCCTCCTCGACGAAGGCGACGCGCGGATCGCGCGCCATCGCCAGCGCCGCGGCCTCGGGCATGTTCGCGACGAAGCCGCGCAGCGCGTGCCGCCACACGTTCCCGAGGCCGGCGCCGTGGCGGTTCGCCAGCTCGCCCGCGGCGGTCGTCACGTCGTCGCCACGCACGCGATCGCCGCGGAAGACGACGATGTACCGGGCCGGAACCGGGCGCTCGGCGCGCAGGAACCTGACGGACGCAGCGTCGACACCATCGACGGCTCGGCTGCCGCACGCGCATTCCAGGAGGAGGGCTGCGACCAGCGCCAGGCGTACCATGAGTGTCCTTTCGGGCGGCAGCGGAGCGCGCCGCCGGGGGAGGGGGCACTAGGCAGTCTGGGGGGTGGACGGTCCCTGGAAGGCTAGCCAACCGGGTACGGCCCGTCAGGGCGCGCCTGCCGCGCCATGTCACGCCGAGCGAAAATGACGAAAGGTGAGAAAGCGCCCGCCGGGCGTGGCGGACGGCGAACGGTCGCCCGGACGCACGTGGAGGCGCCGACCGGGCGTGCGTCAGCCCGGTGCGGCGCGTCCCGGGAGCGCGATCGAGGGCCGACTACAGGCCGACGCCCGCGAGCGCGTTCGCCACCTGGTTGAGCGCCGCAGCCAGCGCCGGAGGGTTGTCGAGCAGGCCCGCGATGGCGCAGAGCAGGTTCCCGAGGAGCTGGCCCTGCTCGGCAGCGACGGCAATCGCCACGGTGTCGAGGTGGACGACGAGGCCGAGGAGATTCAGATCCGTCGGCTGGAGCCGCAGCCCCAGGATCGGGCAGACCACCTGCGCCAGGACGATGTTCTGCCCCGTCCACGCGTGGGCGGCGGCGCGCCGCGTCGGGCCGTCGCGCAGGAGCGCGCCGCGCCGTCCGTCCTCTCCGCCGCGGTGATCGCCGCGGTGATCGTCGTCGTCGGAGACGACCGCGACCGGGAGCGCGACCGCTTGATCCTTGATCGTCGTGCTGCCCGCCATGCCGCGCAGCACGCCGACGGCGAGCACGTGGTGGCCGTCCAGGGCCTCGAACCGCTGGACATCGAGCGTGCCGGTGAAGGGCCCGGCATCGCTCGAGCCCGCCACGGGGACGTTCATCAGGGGGTTGGCCGCTGACGCGGCTGATGGGGCGGCGAGGGCGATCATCGCCGTCAGCGCTGCATGGGGTACTCGCATCGTTCTTTCTCCTCGCGTGACTCCGGGTGCACCGAGGCGCGCCCCGGTGCAGGGGCCGAGACCAACGTGAGCGTGGCGAGGAGCGGCGACAAGCGATGGGACCGGGAGCTCGCGGGGCTCCCGGGGGCCGGGCGCCTGCGTGCGGTGCGGCAGGGCGCGGGCTCGACAGCGCGTTCAGATGGCGGAAGCGCACGCCCTGCATCGGCGCGCGGCAGCCGGGATGCTCTCCAGGCACTCCGGACAGGTCCTCGTCGGAGCAGGCGGCTTGGCATCGCGCTCGAGCACCGAGCGGACGATCGCGAACACGACGAGCGCCACGACCAGGAACTCGATGGTCCTGCCGACGAGATCCCCGTACTTGATCGCATTCGCGCCCGAGATGACGAGCTGTGCGTTGCGCCAGTCGCCGCCTGGCAGCACCACGCCCACGATGGGCATGACCACGTCCTCGACGATGCCCGCCACGACCTTTCCGACCGCGCCACCCAGCACGACGGCGACTGCGAGGCCGAGGAAGTTGTGCTTCAGCAGGAAGTCGCGGAATTCCCGAGCGAGGCCGCTCGCGCGCTTTCGGGCATGTGCCCCCGCTCCTCCGACGACTGCAGTCCTCTCCATGTGGCTTCCTCCATCCGCGCTGCCCGCAGCACCTTCGAAGGGAGTGCACCCGCTTCGGATGTCGCTGTGGTGGTCGTATTCCTCGTTTTTGAAAGATGAACGTCCTGTGCCGAAAGAGCACGGATGGACCTCCGGGCGTGCGCCCCGGAATGGCTTCTGGAGCACGAATACCTTCCGGGACTTCAGTTCGAGCGGCTTCCATGTCCCAGCTCCACGCGCCGGATGATCCGCGCGGCGTCGCGCAGGCTCTCGGCGGCCGCGGTCCTCCTGGCGCGGTCATCGAGCCGGGAGGGCGCACGGTCCAGGCTCTCGGCAGCGCGATCGAGAACCGCCGCACACTCGGCATGGCCCCGCAGGTCGTCCCGGACGCGGTCGAGGGCCGTCGCGACGGGACCGGGAGCGCCCGCTGCGCGCGCAGCCACGTCCCGCACCCCCACGAGGCGCGCGAGGACGCTCCCCAGGGCGAGGAGGTCGATGGCCCGGTCGGCGGGACCCGCCAGCCGGCCGTCCAGGTCCGCCGCCGCCGCCGTCCGCACGACCCGGTCCGCGAGGGCGCCCCGTCTCCGTCGTGCGTCCTCCGGGTCGAGGCTGCCCGCTATCCGCTGCACGTCGCGGAGCATTTCCCGGGCCAGCCGGCGAACGCGACGCGGCGCCTCCTCGTGAGCTGCGTGGAAGAAGAGCGCCGCCACGGACACCCCGGCGACGATGGCGGTCGCGCGACGGGCGGTCGCCGCGACGTCACCGTGCAGGGCGAATGCGGTCGGCGTCGCCAGCAGGAACACCATGTTGAAGTCGATCGCCGACTTCGCAGTCAGGGGGCGGGCCATCGCCCATGCCCCGACGAGCAGGAACGGGAATGCGAGGAGCGCCGTGCCCGCGGGGCTCCTCGCCAAGGGGAGGAGGAGCACGTACGCGACGGCCGCGGCCCCGCCGCAGATCGAGCCGACGAGGATGTGCGTGACCCACGTCCGCGCGCTCTCGTTCGCGGCGAACAGCGTGAAGAAGACCGACGCCGAGACCATCATCGTCGGTCCTTCGCGCCAGCCCGTGGCCCACCATATCGCGCCGACCGTGGCCATCCCGGCAGCGGCCTTCGCCGAGGCGATCGCAGCCTCGCGGTGGTTGCCCAGGGACCTCGCCCCCGGAGCATGGCGCGCGACGACCCCGGAGACGGGTGGGGAGGCGGCGCGCTCGGGTGACGCCGCGCGAGGGCGCCAGCGCAGCGCACCCGCCCGGATCCGGGCGACGAGGGCGTCGCCCTGTGCGGTGAGCGGGATGTGCTCCGGGGCGGAGGTGCCGGAGGGGAGGGGGGACGCTGCCTCCGGCGGCTGCCTCTCGGCCGCGACGCGGCTCTCGACGAGGAGGCCCAGGAGCACACGGAGCGCCCTTCTCACCTTCCGCCGTCGCCGCCTGTTCGTGAGGAAGCCCAGGAGCGCGCGGTCCGTCTCCTCTCCCAGACGTCCGATCGTGGCCACCAGGTGGCGCTGGCGGTCGAGGAGCGGCCGCGACATCCCGGCTCTCACCGCGTGAGCGAAGGAAAAGACGTCGTCGGCGAGCCGTCGCAATGGCGCATCCAGGCTCGCCGGTGACTGTGCGGGCGTGAAGAGTGCGGTGATCGCCGTGGACATGAGGACCCCGACGAGCGTGCAGAGGACGCGGTCCGCGAAGAGCCCGTGGACCGTCTCGATGCCGGCGGAGGACGGAAGCGCCAGCATGATGGCGGTGTAGCCGGCGAGGAGGATCCCGTAGGCGCGTGCCGGACGCACGAATGCGCTCGCGCCCGCGCAGAGGGCGCCCCAGAGGGCGAGGCCGGCGACGAGCGGCACCAGCCGATCGGGGAAGAGCGCGAGCAGCCCGAACCCCACCGCGGCTCCGACCAGCGTCCCGGCGACCCGGAGGAGGCTCTTCTCGAGGAGGAGGCCGCGTGTCGGCTGGGCGACGAGCCAGACGGACATCGCGGCCCAGTGAACGTGGTGAAGGCCGAGGGCGGTGGCGGACAAAAGCGCGAGCTGCGCCGCGACCGTCGTCCGGACGGCGAATCCCGCCGACGCCCGGGCGCCCTCGACGCGCCAGCGGGGCTGGCGCGGCGAGGTGGCGATGGGCGTGGTCGAGGACGGCGACGGCACCGGTGCCTTCACGGATGAGGCGCTCGGCACCGTATACGGGCGCGGCGCGTCCTCGTCACCCCGTCGCAGCGTCGCCCGCGCCGACTCACTGCGCTTGATTTCTTCGTGAGCTCGCCGGCGAGCGCCGCGAGGCGATCGCAGCCGAGCGTCTCCTGGGCCGCGGGGAAGAGCGTCCGCTCCTCGAACGCGGCGTGCTCCGTGAGCTTCCGCTCCAGCGCGTCGGCGGATGCCGAGCGCTGTCCTTCTCCTGCGCACCGCAGCTCGCGGACGAGCCGGCGCAGCGCGACGTGGTCGGCGAGCGTGAGCAGGACGACCGCGTCGGTCTCCGAGAGCCGCCGCGCCAGCTCGGGGAGGAGCACCTCCTCCTCCACGCGGCAGTGCGGGAGGATCTCGGCGTCCCACAGCGCGAGGACCCGCGCCGCGTGGCCGGCCTCCGTCTCCCCCGCCCGCCGGGCGGTGCCGGCGAGCCAGCGGCCGTGATCGGCCTGCAGGCGGCGGAGCTGGGGGCAGAGGGTCACCACCGACCCCTACGCGACCTTCGTCGCCGCCTGGCGAACCGCCTGCAGCTCGATCTCGATGTCGACGCGGTCCGCCACGAGGACGCCGCCCGTCTCGAGCGCCTGGTTCCAGGTGAGGCCGAAGTCCTTGCGGTTGATCGAGGTGCTCGCGGTGAAGCCGGCGCGCTGGTTGCCCCAGGGGTCCTTCCCCTGGCCGCCGTACTCGACGTCGAGGACGACCTCGCGCGTCGTGCCGCGGATGGTGAGGTCACCGACGACGCGCAGCCGGTCGCCGGAGACCGCCTCGACGCGCTTGCTCCGGTACGTGAGCGCCGGGTACTTCGCCGCGTCGAGGAAGTCGGCCGAGCGCAGGTGCGCGTCGCGGTCGGCGACGCCGGTGTCGATGCTCGCCGCGTCGATCTCGACCTCGACCGAGGACCGGGAGAGGTCGCCCGTGTCGAGCGCGAGCTTCGCGTTCCACTTCGTGAAGCGGCCGCGCACCTTCGAGATCACCATGTGGCGCACCGTGAGGTTCACCGCCGAGTGCGCGCCGTCCACCTGCCAGGTCTCGTTCGCCATGTCCGTTCTCCGTGGTTTGAGTTCGTCCGACGAGGACCGGCATTGCAGCGCGCGCGCCAGGGTCGGCGACGGTGTAAGGTGCCGGAATCACGGGAGCGAAGCGCCGCGGCGCCCGCCGGACCGGCTCGTTATGAGCTGCTCCGGCTCGATTCGATCCGGGAGGCCGATGCGCGCCAAGGACCTCGACCTGCGGGAGCTGCTCTCCTTCGAGCCTGGCGGGGGCGTGATCCGCTTCGGGACCGAGCGCGTCCTGCTCTTCGACGCGGTGGCGCTCGGGATCCTGCGACGGGAGCTCATCGAGACGCTCGGCGTCACCGCGGCGCGCGGCGTTCTCACCCGCTTCGGCTACGCCCACGGCCGCCGGGTGGCCGAGACGCTCCGCACGACGTTCGCCTGGGACAGCGAGGACGAGTGGCGGATCGCCGGCGGCCGCCTGCACATGCTCCAGGGTCACGTCGTCATCGAGCAGCCGCCCGATTCGTCTGCGGGAGCGTCCGCACCGTTCGTCGAATCGATCTGGCACGAGTCGTACGAGGCCGCGGAGCACCTGCTCCACCTCGGCCAGGCCGAGGAGCCCGTGTGCTGGACGCTCGCCGGCTTTGCGAGCGGCTACCTGTCGTTCGCGAACCGCCGGGACATCTTCTGCGTCGAGGACCGCTGTCGCGCGAAGGGCGACCCCGCCTGCCACCTGGTCGGCCGCTTCAGGGAAGACTGGGGACAGGCCATCGAGCCGCACCTCGCGTTCTACGACAAGGCGTGCGTCGACTCCGCCCTGGACGGGGTGACCACCGCGCTCCGCGCCGCGGAGCAGCGGCTGCGCGCGCGCCGCAAGGAGCTGGCGGCGCTGGCGCCCGGCGCCGAGGCGCGCCACGGGCTGGTCGTGCGCAGCGAGGCCATGGGGCGCGTCCTCGACCTGGCCGAGCGCGTCGCCAGGGTGGAGTCCACGGCGCTCATCACCGGCGAGAGCGGCGTCGGCAAGGAGCGGATCGCGCGGCTCATCCACGAATCGTCACCGCGCGCAGCGCGGCCCTTCGTCGCGGTGAACTGCGGCGCCGTCACGGAGACGCTCCTGGAGAGTGAGCTGTTCGGACACGCGCGCGGCGCGTTCACCGGCGCGGACCGCGAGCGACCGGGCCTCTTCGAGGCGGCCGAGGGCGGGACGTTGTTCCTGGACGAGGTCGGCGAGGTCTCACCGGGAATGCAGGTGAAGCTGCTCCGGGCGCTCCAGGAGCGGGAGGTCCGGCGCGTCGGCGAGAACCGCTCGCGACGCGTGGACGTGCGGGTGGTCGCCGCGACGAACCGGAGCCTCGCCGACGAGGTCGCCGCCGGGCGCTTCCGGCAGGACCTCTACTACCGGCTGCGGGTCATCGAGCTGCGCGTCCCGCCGCTGCGCGACCGGCCGGAGGACGTCCTCGCGCTCGCGCGCGTGTTCCTCGCCGAGCTCGCGAAGCGCATGGGCCGGAAGGTCACCGGGTTCACGCCGCGGGCCGCCGACCACCTCCTCCGGTACACGTGGCCCGGCAACGTCCGGGAGATCCAGAACGCCGTCGAGCACGCGGTGGCGCTCGCGACCGGGAGCCGCATCGACGTCGACGACCTCCCCGAGGAGCTCCGGGTCGCGATGCCACGTCCGCGGCCGACCGGCCGGACACGCCCGCTCGAGGACATCGAGCGCGAGTACATCCTCGCGGCCGTCGAGAGCGCCGGGGGGAACCGCACCCGCGCCGCGGCGGACCTCGGGATCGGGCTCGCGACGCTCAAGCGGAAGCTGAAGGCGTACGAGGCGGACGCAGGGAGCGGCTCGCGCGGCGGAGTCCGAACACCAGGGCGAGACCGGAGAGGCCCAGCAGAAGAGGACGGTACAGCGTAGCGACCCTCCACCAGCTCCGACCCTCCAGCGCCGGCGCGGCGCGATACTCGAGTCGCTTCGCCGCAAATTGCGCGGTGGGGACGTCCTGCTGCCGAGCGATGTCCTCGAGCGCCGCATCGAAGGGGAAGCGCTGATCGCCGGTCCGGATGCGCAGCAAGGGTCCGTGCGACGCCGACCACTCCTGCGAGGCGCGGCGCGCCACCAGGTGCAGGCCGTGTCGGGTCGTGACGATCGCGCCGGGAGATGCAACGCTGAAGAGCGCAGAGGAGAGGGCGTAGGTATCGTACACGGCCGCGAGCGAAAGCTCTTCCATGCCGTCCTCGAGCGCCACGCCGAGGTTCGCGCGATCCCACCCGAAAGCAGCGTTCAGGAGAACGATCCCATCGCGCGGGCTCGGTCGGAGCTGGGGCATCGTCGGGTCGTCGAGGAAGCGGGCGCCGTCGTAGTGAAGCGCGCGCCCGACCTCCAGCGCGAGCGCCCTTCCCCGCAGGCGATCGATCATGTGAAGTGAGCCGTCGATTCCGGAGAGGATCCCGGCCGTGCTCACGAACTGGCCGTCGTCCACGTACCGCTGGCCGCGGACCCAGTGCACGGCGGGATAGCCGCGCTCGATGCGTCCGATGTCTCCCCAGTGGGTCGTCGCGCGCCGGCCATCGATCAGCCCGGTCGCAGCGAACATCTCCGCACCTGCGCAAACGCTCATCACCAGGCTTCGTCCACTCCCGTGCTGCCGCACCCAGGTCCGGACCGCGGCGTTGTCGCGGACGTTCACGATGTTCGGAACGATGATCAGGTCCGGATCCCGTCCGAGTCGAGCGTCGAGCTCGGCGAAGCTGAAGTCCGGCACCACATCGAGGCCGCCGGACAGGGCAACCGGAAGCCTCCGCTCGGCGACCATCGCCACGTTGAACGCTCCCGCGGTCTTGAACGCGACGTACGGACCGAGCGTGTCCGCCACCTCGGTGATGGTATTTCCCAGCACGATCGCGACCGTGGGCCTGTCGGGTTCCAGCGCTGGCGGCGGGGGAAAGACCCTGCCCGGCGGCTGCACCGGCGCTGGCGCGGCGTAAGCGGCGAGCCGCGACCGCAGCCCGACATACCCGACGCCCAGCGGAAGCGCCGCGAAGGCGATGAGATACACGACAGCCTTCAGGGAGGTGCGCATCAACCGGATGAAACGAAGTGGGTCGAGGTTCATGACAGCTCCGAACGGTGTCCGGCGCCCCGTTCCCGCGGACAGGTGTCCGGTCGCGGACGTCCGGGCAGCACGCGCTGTCCGTCGATGAGGGGAGAGCCGTGCCATCGGCTCCCTCCTTTGCAACGCCCGCGCCGCAGGCGGTCGTCTCATATGACCGACGCGGGTAGGGCGGCCCGCGGTTCGAACGTCCGATAGAGGACCGACGACGCAGACGCGCGCCACACCGATGCGGGGTCCCAGGAAGGAGGTCTTTCGTGACAGACCCCAGCGCGAGTTCTCCCCTCGCCGCCTCGAAGCCGTCGATGCGTGCAGGCATCGCCTGGGGAATCATCGTCGGTCTGGCCCAGGCTGCGACACCGCTCGTCCTCTGGTGGCTCGATGCGGCGACCGTCTACGCCGTCGGACTGGCCGCGATCGCCTTCATCTACATCGGCTTCGCGGTGGCCGACGGACGGGTGAGGGTCATCGTCGTCGAGTGTGTCGTCGCCATGGCCTTCGTCCTCGTCGCCGCGGCCGGCATCACGGGGTCGGCGTGGCTACTCGCCTTCGGGCTCGCGGCCCACGGGGTCAAAGATGCATGGCAGCAACGCCGTCAGTTCGTGTCCGGGACCCGGTGGTGGCCGCCCTTCTGCGCTGCCGTCGACTGGGTCGTGGCCTTGATCATCGGGATCGAGATCGTCGCAGGGGTTCGCTTCCACTCCTGATTCACGTGGGACCTCTGGTCACCGGGCGTACGTGGCCGCGCGCGTCTAGCGGGCGGCGTTCGGGAACGCCGGGAGCTTGCCGACGTCCCGCGGGTCATGCTGGATGATGACGGTCGCCTTCAGGTTCTTCTCGATCTGCTTGATGCGCTCGATGGAGGCGATGGTCTCGGCGCGGTCGTAGTTGAAGCCCGGCACGCCGTCCGATTCGTAGTTCTCACGGAAGTGCACGGCGTCGCCGACCAGCACCACCGGGCCCTTCTCCTTGAGGCGCACGAGGAGCGACTGATGGCCCGGAGTGTGGCCGGGCGTGCGCAGGATCATCACCGAACCGTCGCCGAACACGTCCTTGTCCGCCGCCTGCGGCTCGACCGTGCCGCCCTCGCTGATCCAGTGCTTGAAGCCGGCGACGTTCGCGCCGGCCATCGGCTTGGGCGCCGTGATGGCGTCCCATTCCTTCTGGCCGATGAGGAGCGTCGCATTCGGCACCGTGTCGAGCTGGCCGGTGTGGTCGGCGTGGAAGTGGCTGACGCCCACGTACTTCACCTGCTCGGGCCTGATCTTGAGCTGCGCGAGCTGCTCGCCGAGGCTCACCTTGCTCGCGTTCGGGTTCGAGCCGGGCGTGTACCCCGTGTCCCAGACCATGTAATCGTCACCGTGCTTGATCACGTAGCAGCTGAACGTGAACGGCTTCTTCGGATCCGTGTAGGCGAAGGTGTCGCTGAAGCGGCGGGAGTCGTTGAACCCGCTGCCGCAGTCGAGGCGGGTCAACGTGACTTCCGCCGCCGGCGCCTGCGCCCACGCGGTGGAAGCGAACATGCCGGCGAGGAAGGCGACGCTGGTCTTCATCGAATCCTCCATGATGGCGGGCGAGTCCTCGCGCGCCTACGCCCCGCCCGACTTCGACGTGCCAGCGCGCACGACGTCCGCCGCGTTCGAGAGCTTCTCCACGTTCCAGCACAGCTCCATGAGCTGGCGTGCCTGCGGCTTCGGCAGGATCCCGTCGGCGAGGTCCGTGAACTTGGCCTCGAGCGCCTGGTCCGTCATCGGGTTCGCCAGGCTCCCCACGGCGTGCTCGATCCGCTTCGTCAACCTGCGGCCATCCTCCAGGACCGCCGTCATCACCACCTGCTCCGGCTTCACGGCGGCGTCGACCGTGGGCTGCACCCGCTCGCGCAACGCCAGGACGGCGGGCGACTTCGCGGCCCGGTCGCTGAACTGCTTCTCGCCGGCGGCGCCCTCCACGATGGCGACGGCGACCGCGTGGTACACGCTGAACTTCGTCTCGAGCCCGACCTGCGGCGTCTTCTTGCCGGTGAGCTCGAGGACGAGCGGGTGCACCCGCAGCTCGACGTGGTCGATGACGTCGGGGGTGAGCCGGTTCTCGTTCCGCAGCTGGATCGCCGCGTCGATGGCGGGGTGGAGCACGATCCCGCAGGCGAACGGCTTGTACGTGTTGAGCGCGGCCTCGTACTGCTGGCCGAGGCCCTCGGTGATCTCCCGGTAATCCTGCTTCGTCGAGATGGTGGGCGCCCAGCCGCGCCTCGCCTCGATCATGCCCTCGGAGCTGGTGAACCCCTTCGAGGCCAGGATCGCGGCGAACATGCCGCTCATGGCCGCGCGGCCGGGGTTGAAGCTCTTGTTCATCGAGCCGAAGGACTCCCGGAAGCCGACGGGCTGGGAGGCGGCGAGGCCGAGCGCCCACACCATCTGCTGCTCGGTGAGGCCCATGAGCTTCCCGCAGGCCGCGGCCGCGCCGAAGACGCCGGCCGTGCCCGTGATGTGCCAGCCGCGGTCGTAGTGGTCCGGGTAGACCGCGTTGCCGATGCGGCAGCACGCCTCGATCCCCAGGACGAGCGCGTTCAGGAGCTGCTTGCCGTCGACCGGCCGGGACTCGCTGCAGGCCAGGATCGCGGACGCGACCGGCCCGCCCGGGTGGATGATGGTCTTGAGGTGCGTGTCGTCGTAGTCGAAGACGTGGCTGCTGACGCCGTTCACGAAGGCGGCGTTCATCACGTCGAGCCGCTCGCGCCGGCCGAAGAGGCTCGCCTGCGCCGGCCCGGAGAACGGCGAGAGCGCCGCCACGGCCAGCTCCGTCGCCTCCGTCCGCGACCCGCCGACCGCCACCCCGACGTAGTTGAGCAACGTCCGGACCGCTTCCTTCCGGACGCGGGCGGGCAGGTCCTCGTATCTCCCGTTCACGACGAATCGCGCGAGCGTCCTGGTGACCCCCCGGGCCGGCGGCGCCCCCGACGGCGCTGGCGCGGCGGCGGGCGCCTCCGCCGCCGACGAGCCTGCCTCGGTGGCGAGCCCACCCGTCGAGCCGAGAGCGGCGGCGGATCCGGCGGCGACCTGCAGGAACGTGCGACGGCCGATGTGCGGCATCTCGAGCGTGTAGCCGATGCGTGCCGAGGCCGCGACCATTCCGCGGGTCGGGTGACCTCGTGCCTGAACGGCGCCGGAAGAGCTTCCGCAAGCGACGGCCATCCGCCCGCAAACCCACCGCGGCCGCGGTCGGCCGTCGCCGAGCGTGCGTGGTGGGGGCACCGCCCTTGAGGGCCATGGCGCCGGATGCCGCACGCCCCGACGTTCGGCGCGCAGGCGGAAAGGCTGGGCGTGCGCTCCCTGAAGCCGACGGGCGCCGCTCGTGCCCGCCTGAGGCAATCTTCGAGGGCGGCGCGGCGGTGAGCGAGCTCGAGATCCGCCGCGCCGCGCTGTTCACTGCCGGACCGCCTTCGCTCGAGCCGCCGGGGCGGGCTTCACGAACGTACCCTGGCGGAGGTCCCACAGGGCCTGCCGGATCTCGTCCTCCGTGTTCATCACGAACGGTCCGTAGCGGACGGCGGGCTCCTCGAGTGGCTGCGCGGAGAGGACGAGGAAGCGCGCATCGCCGGCAGGGGCACGGACCCGGACGACGTCACCGTCGCCGAGGATGGCCAGCCGCGGTGAGGGCACCGCCTTCCCGGCCACCTCGACCTCGCCCCGGAACACGTAGAGCAGCGCGGTGTGTCCGCGGGTGATCGGCTGCTCGAACGCGGCTCCGGCCGGAAGCGCGACGTCGAGGTACGAGGGGCCCGCGAAGACCTCGCGCACCGCGCCCTCGACGCCGTCCACGTGTCCGGCGATGACGCGCACGCGCGCGCCGCCGGGAGCGATGACCTCGGGTATCCGCGCGGACGGGACGTCCTGGTAACGGGGCGTCGTCATCTTGAGCTTGCGCGGGAGGTTCACCCAGATCTGGAACCCGTCGAGGCGGCGGGGACCCACGTGCGGCATCTCCTCGTGCAGGATGCCGCTCCCGGCGGTCATCCACTGCACGTCACCCGTGTCGATGGTGCCCTCGTTCCCGAGGCTGTCGCGATGGATCACGCTGCCGTCGAGCATGTACGTGACGGTCTCGATCCCGCGGTGCGGGTGCATGGGGAACCCCGCGACGTAGTCGTCGGGGTTCTCCGATCCGAAGTTGTCGAAGAGGAAGAAGGGGTCGAGGTGATCGAGATGGGGTGTGGCGATGCTGCGCTGGAGGCGAACCCCGGCGCCGTCGCTGGCGATCATCGGTACGATCACGTCCTTCACTGCGCGTTCCCTGGCCATCGCTTCTCCTGGTGACCGATTCGGTGCTCTTCCCGAACGGCAGGCTTGGATGTAGCCATCGCCGCAGAAGGAACAATGGCCGGAAATGGCGAAGTCTGTTCCTGTACAGCAACAAAAACCGGGCCCCGGTCGCGGCGGAGCGAACCTCGCCGATCGCGACGCGTGTGCGATCACCGCGCGTCCCCGAACGCGTTCCCGCTGAATCGGTCGCCGGCGAGCCAGGCGACGCGTTGCCCGCTCGCGTGCGTCTCCGGTGGGTGACGGCGCGCGGTCGTGTCACAGCGAACCGCGCGGAGTGCCTTCTCTCCGACGCGCCGCGCGCCTGCGGCGACCAGGAGGAGAGCCATGAAGTCCTCGCACGTCCCGTCCGCCGCCTGCGCCGTCGCCGCCGCCGCGCTCGCCGCCGTCGCGTGCGGCGGCCCGCCCGAGGACCGCGGCGACGGAGCGGCGCAGGGGACCGAGGGCACGGACGCGCGCAGCGCGTCATCCGTGAGCACCCGCAACGCCCACGGCATCGCGCTCACCGTGAACGTCAGCGGCGCGCCGGTCGTCGACCCGGATGGTCCGTTCGCGCGCGCGCTCGGCACGAACGGGCGCTCGTGCGCGACATGCCACGTGCCGGAGGCGGGCATGTCCCTCACGCCGGCGCTGGTGCGGCGGGCCTTTGACAGGAGCGGCGGCACGGACCCGCTCTTCCGCACGAACGACGGGTCGACCTCCCCGGCGGCCGACGTCTCCACCGTCGAGGCGCGGCGGCGCGCGTACGCCCTGCTCCTCGACCGCGCCCTCGTCCGCGTGGGCCTCCGGGTGCCCGCCGGCGCGGAGTTCTCGCTCGTCGGCGTGGAGGACCCGTACGGGTTCGCCAGCGCGGCGGAGCTCTCGCTCTTCCGGCGCCCGCTTCCCGCGGCGAACCTCGCGTTCCTCAGCACCGTGATGTGGGATGGGCGCGAGACGTTCCGCTGCGCGCCCGGGATCCCCTGCAGCGACGCGAACGGGCAGCCGACCGGCTTCGCCACGGTGCACTTCGACCTGTCCGACCAGGCGAACGGTGCGACCCTCGGTCACGCCCAGGCCGCCTCACCGCTCAGCGACGCGGAGCGGGAGGCGATCGTCGCCCACGAGTCCGCGCTCTTCACCGCGCAGGCCGTCGACGACGAGGCCGGCCCGCTCGACGCGGATGGCGCGCGCGGAGGGCCGGTCGCGCTCTCGCGCGAACCCTTTCACTTCGGCGTGAACGACGCCTTCGGCGCGTTCGGCGAGACGTTCACGCCGCGAGCGATGACGCTCTTCGACGCGTGGGTGGGCGCGCGCGGCAGGCGCGGCGAGCGGCGCGCCGCGATCGCGCGCGGCCAGGAGCTCTTCGACGGACGCACCTTCACGATCGCGGGCGTCGCCGGGCTGAACGACGTCGTCGGGCACGACCTCGTGGGCACGTGCACGACCTGCCACGACACCCCGAACGCGGGCGATCACTCCGTCCCGGCGCCCCTGCGGATCGGGGTCGACGCACCGCACCCGGTCGGCGGCCTCGATGCGAGCGGGCTCCCGGTCTACACGCTGCGCAACGACGCGACCGGCGAGCTCGTGCGCACCTCGGACCCCGGGCGAGCCCTCGTCACGGGCCGCTGGGCCGACGTCGGGAAGTTCAAGGGGCCCGTGCTGCGCGGGCTCGCCTCCCGGCCTCCTTACTTCCACAACGGGTCGGCGAGGACGCTCGCGGACGTCGTCCGCTTCTACGACGAGCGGTTCTCGATCGGCCTCTCCGCCCGCGAGCAGGCCGATCTCGTCGCGTTCCTCTCCGCGCTGTGACCGGTGCCCGGTCGGTCCCGACATGCCGCCGCAGTCAGGCTCCGAACCTCCCGGTCGCTCGCGATGCATCGCGTCCGGTGGCACTCTCATCACGGTCGCTGCTCAGGGCATGAGTCAACGAGGTGCGGAGATCCCATGGGACGCCAAGCCATTCGTGCTGAAGGTGCCGCCGCCGTAGGGCCTTACTCTCACGCCGTCCGGGCGGGCGAGTTTCTCTACCTCTCAGGGCAGACTCCCCTGGATCCTGCCACGGGCAAGCTCCTCGAGGGCAGCGTCCAGGACCAGGCCCGGCAGTGCTTTCACAATCTGTTCAAGGTTCTCGAAGCTGCGGGCATGGGCCCTGGCCATGTCGTGAAGGTGAACGTCTTCCTCACCAGCATGGACGACTTCGCCGCGATGAACGACGTCTACGCGAAGCATTTCGATGAGCCGTACCCTGCGCGGACCACGATCGGCGTCGCTTCCCTGCCCCTCGGGGCACGCATCGAGATCGAGATGGTGGCGCGGAGAGAGTGAGAGGGAACGGCTCGTGGAGCGCGGCGTCGGGATCTCCGTCGTCCCCGGGACCGCGGCGCGACGGCTCGACCGCACCATGAGAATCCATGTGGTGCCGCTCGCGGACGCCTGGGCCGTGCGGCGGCTGAGCATCGTCGTGCGGAACATCGACGAGTTGCCGGCGCATGCGCGGCAGCTCGTCGACGCGCTCCGCCGGGCGACGCCTTCCGGGCCGGACCGGCGCTGACGATTCGCCCACCGCCGCGCGCCACGGGTCCCGGTACCTGCCGGTGGGCGTCACGGGCGGATACGCCAGCGATCGAGCGAGCGCCTCGCCCGGGTCGCCACCACGAACGGAGCGGGCCGTTTCGGGGCGGAGGCCCCGTTCAATCCATCCGCCGAGTTGATCCGGCCCCGAGCGGCCTCTACTTCGCCTGGGCCGCAGGCATCCAGGGGGCCCCTGGCCTCGCCTCTCGCTTCGAGCGGCCAGAGCCTGCGGCGCATCTCTCGACGTGAGGAGGTCCAAAGTGCATATTCACTCACCGTCGCAGACGTCTTCGGCCGCGGGCGCGCTCCGGATCGGTCTCTGCGCCCTGGCGGCGCTCGC
>DASTGH010000310.1:0-2487 GCA_035719345.1 Anaeromyxobacteraceae bacterium | reverse complement strand
CCCGGGCCGGGACAGCGCGTACCCCCGAGCAGCTCGTCGCGGGTGGGCCAGCTCGGGCGGGGGTGGAGTCGCAGGCGCGCGGTGCGCCAGGCGCGGCGCGCGGCCGAGCTGAGGAGCCGGCGGGGCGGGACCTTGGCGGACAGGTAGTCGAGATAGACGGTCACGGGCAAGGATCGGTTCGGGCGGGGCCCGGCGAAGCGGCGCAGAGCAAGGACCTCGCCAGCCCGCTCCTCCCGCGGACGCGCGCTCGCCCGCGGCGGCGCGGCACCGGTGGGGTTCGTGGAGGGCGGGCGCGCGCCGCGGATGGGAAACGCTTTTCACGGGGGCGACGCCACCGCGGCGCCGGCGCGGTGGCAGGGTCCTTGCTGATGAGCGCGGGAGGGGAGCCCCGTGGCTCCCGCGAGGAGGCGCCGTGGCTGCGACGGGAGTGGGGCTCTTGCTGGAGGAGCACCGGGGGGAGATCACCGCCGCGTGGCGGGAGGCGGTCGAGCGGGAGCTCGGCGTGAAGGACCCGGCGCTCGCGTTCGCGATCGCGCCGCTGCTGCGCGAGCTGACGCTCGCCCTGGGAGGGGAGGGTGATCCGCGCCGGTCGCGCGAGGCGTGGAAGCGCTGCGCCGTCCTCGTCCGGTCGAACGCGTCGCCCGGCCAGCTCGCGCGGGAGATGAAGGTGCTGCACCGGGCGGCCTGGGACGCGCTCCGCGCCCGCGGCGCCCCGGTGTCGCAGGCCGACCGGCGCGCCGCGGACGAGTGGCTCGACGAGGCGCTGGCCGAGGCGCTCGACCGGCTGGAGCGCGTGCGGCAGCGGGTGGCCTCGCTCGAGGCGCACGCCCCGGTGGTCATCCCCGCTCGCGCCCTGGGCGCAAGCGCGCGCCCGCCGCCGCTGCCGCGGGCGGGGCGCGGCCCGGTTCCGGCCACGCGGCCGCCCCCTGCGGCACGCCGCTCCGCCGAGGAGGAGCCCATCCTCGAGCTGGAGCCGATCGCGCCGGGCAGCCTGAGGTAGCAGAAGAGGCTACAGGCTCCAGACCGCAGGCTTCAGGGCCCTGGAGCCCGAAGCCTGAAGCCCGGAGCCTGCCCGCGTGGGCCCTTCCTCACCTCGGGTAGAATCCCGCCCGGGTGCGCGCCTTCGGAAAGTACCGCCTCGTCGAGCCCATCGCCTCGGGCGGCATGGCCGAGGTGTGGCGCGCGGAGGCGCCGGGGGCCGAGGGGTTCGTGAAGGAGGTCGCGCTGAAGCTCGTGCGCGGCGACCACGACGCCCGCGGCGAGTTCGTCCGCATGTTCATCCAGGAGGCGCGCCTCGCCTCGCGCCTCACCCACGCCAACATCGTGCAGGTCTTCGAGTTCGACCAGGTCGACGGTCGGTACTACATCGCCATGGAGCTGGTGCGCGGCCGCACGCTGCGCGAGGTGGTGGACCGGTGCCGCGAGCAGGGGCTGCGCCTCGGCGTGCCGCGCGCCGTGCACGTCGGCGCCGAGGTGGCGCGCGCGCTCGCCTATGCCCACCGCCTGCAGGAGGGCGGCCGGCCCGCCGGGCTGGTGCACCGGGACGTCTCGCCGCAGAACGTGCTCGTCTCCTTCGAGGGGGAGGTGAAGCTCACCGACTTCGGCATCGCGCGCGCGCTGGGCGCGACCGAGGCGACCGCGCCCGGCACGCTCAAGGGCAAGCTGGCGTACATGGCACCGGAGCAGGCGCGCGGCGGTGCGGTGGACGGTCGCGCCGACGTGTTCGCGCTGGGGGTCGTGCTCTGGGAGCTGTGCACGGGGCGGCGGCTCTTCGCGCGCGAGAGCGACGCCGCCACCCTCGCCGCCGTGCTCGCGGACGAGCCCGTCTCGCCTCCGTCGGCCTGGAACGAGGGCGTGCCCGCGGACCTCGACGCCTGCGTGCTCGCGGCGCTGGAGCGGGACCCCGGGCGGCGGACCGCCTCCGCCGAGGCGCTGGCCGACGCGCTCGCGGCGCTGCGCCTTCGGCTCGCGGCGCGGCACGAGGACCTCGACCTGCGCGCGCTCATGCGGCGGCTGTGGCCGCAGGGCGACGGGCCCACGCCACCGCGCCCGGCGTCGGAGACGGTCGTGCGCGAGCCGTCGGCCGGCGGGGAGCGATCGGGGCCGACGGCGACGACGGTGGCGCGGCCGGTGGCGGCGAGGGCGCCTCGACGCCGGGCGGCGGCGGCTGTCGCCTTCGGGCTGGTGGTCGCAGGAACCGGGGTCGCATGGTGGGCGCGGCGCGCAGGGGAGGGAGGGAGGAACGACGTGACCGTGCCCTCTCCCCGGCCCTCCCCCGCCGACGCGGGGGAGGGGGATCGACCGCCGACCTCCGAGATGGCCGGCGCTGCGTCGAGCTCGTCCCCGTCCCCGACCCCGTCCTCGAACCCGACCCCGAATCCGAACCCGAATCCGAACCCGGCGCCGAGGCCCTCCACCACCCAGGCCCCGCCGCCTCCCACTCGCCCCGTCGCCCCGGCCCGCCCCACCGCGCCCGCTCACCTCACC
>DASTGH010000309.1:0-3510 GCA_035719345.1 Anaeromyxobacteraceae bacterium | reverse complement strand
GCGCGACGTCATGGTGCGCGGCGTGCCGGCGGCGGCGCTGGACACGCCCGCGTCGGAGGTGGAGCGCACGCTGCGCCGCCTCCGCCTCCACCACCTGCCGGTGGTCGGCGAGCGCGGGCTCCTCGGCGTCGTGTCGCTCGGCGACGTGGCGCGGTTCCACGCCGCGCGCGAGCGCGCCACGTCGGGCGGCGCCGGCTAAACGGCAGGCCGTGGATCGGAGACGCTCGTTCGCCCTGAGCGTAGCAGCGCGGAGCGGTGCGGAGTCGAAGGGCGCCCCTCCGCCGTGCTTCGACTCCGCGCCCGCTGTGCGGGCGCTACGCTCAGCACGAACGGGTCCGGTGATTCCGAATCGCGACCTCTCGAGGTGCGGGCGCGGCACCCCCTCGCCTCGCCCCGGTCCGCCCGGACCCGGGGTCGCCCGGGTCTGCGCGCGCGCGATGCCGCTCCGGGATCGGACGGGGGCACGCGCCTTGCTCCGCGAGGGCGCGGGAGCCGCATGTTCGCACGCCGATCCAGTTCCAAGCCCGCCCCGGCGCCGGCCGCCGCGGGAGACCCGCCCGCGGACGCGGGCGGGATGGCGCTCGACGCGCTCGCCGGCACGCTGCGCGACCTGGGCGAGTTTCCGCTGCCGCAGGAGCGCATCGACGCCGCCGAGTTCCGCCGCCAGTCCGAGGCGTGGGCGCAGCACGTGGTGCTCGCCACGCCTCCGCCGGGCACCGCGCCCGACGCGGCCCCAGGGCCCCGGCGCGACTGGCAGGGCGTGCGGGCGTTCGTGCGCGACTACCTGCGCGGCAGCGCCGGCCACGCGCAGAGCGTCACCCGCGACCTGCGCGAGGTCATCTGGACGTTCATCCGGACCCTCGGGCAGTCGATCGCGCAGGACGAGGAGGCCGACGAGCGGCTCCGCGGCCACGTCGAGCGCCTGGAGCGGCTGGTGGCCTCGGTCGGCGCGGCGGAGCTGAAGCGAGAGGTGGCCGAGAGCCTCTCCGGCCTGTCCGCGGCGCTGGAGGAGCGCCGGCAGCGGCACCGCACCCGCGTGGCGGCGCTGGGCGAGACGGTGCGCTCGCTCGGGGACGAGCTCGTCACGGCGCGGCGAGAGGGCGAGATCGACCCGCTCACCCGCGTCGCGAACCGGAAAGCGCTCGACCGGCACGTCCAGGAGACCCTGGAGATGCACCGCGCGTTCCGGCAGGACGCCTGCCTCGTGCTCGTCGACGTGGACCGGTTCAAGGCGGTCAACGACGGCGCCGGGCACCTGGTGGGCGACGAGGTGCTGCGCGCCGTCGCCGACGCCATCGTGAAGGTGTTCCTGCGGCGCGCCGACTTCGTCGGCCGCTTCGGCGGTGACGAGTTCGCCGTGGTGCTGCGGGAGACGCCGGCGCGGCAGCTGCCGGCGCTCGCGGACCGCCTCCTCGCCCGCGTGCGCGCGCTGCGCATCCCCGGCGCCGGCTCGCCGCTGGAGGTCAGCGTCTCGGTGGGTGGCGCAGCCGCCGAGGCGGGCGACGACGCGCGCGCCTGGTTCGAGCGCGCCGACCGCGGTCTCTACGCCGCCAAGGCGGCGGGGCGCGATCGCTTCGCGCTCGGGGAGGGCCCGTCGCCGGCCGCACCCCCAGCCGTGCGCGCGGACGGCCCGGCCCCGGGTTAAGACCCGGTCCCGCCGGGAGCGGGGCTGGAGGAGCGCGTGTCCTTTCATCCGCTGCGCGAGGTCCCCGCCCGTGCGGGCTGGGGGCCGGGCGACGTCCTCGTCCTGTTCGGCGAGCTGTTCGGGCGCGGCTACGCCAACGGGATCGTGGAGGAGGCCCGCCGCGCCGGGATGGCGGTGGTGGGCGCGACGGTCGGGCGCCGCGATCCGGGTGGCCCGCTGCGCGCGCTCACGCCGGAGGAGCTGGCGGCGGCGGAGGCGAACCTGGGCGGCCGCATCGTGAACGTGCCCATGGAGGCCGGCTTCGACCTCGAGCCCGCCGGCGACGGCGCCTCGCCGGTCGACCAGCTGAAGGGCGCGCGCGCCGACGCCTGGCGCGAGGTCGCGCTCGACTGGGACCTCGTCGCCCGCTCGCGCGAGGCGGGGGCGCTGCGCTTCGAGAAGAACCTGGTGTCGTTCGCGGCCGAGGTGGAGCGGCTCGTGCCGCCCGGCGCGAACCTGCTCTTCGTGCACACGATGGCCGGCGGCTTTCCGCGGGCGCGCGTCTACATGCCGCTCATGACGCGGATCTTCCGGGGCACGGGCGAGCGCTACCTGCCCTCGGACGCGTTCTGGGCCTCCGACCTGGGACGGCTCTGGGACGCCAGCTTCGAGGAGGTGACGGCGCGCACCTTCGGGCGGCTCGTCGCCGCCACCGCGCGCCTGCGACAGCCCGGGCGGCGCGTCCGCTACGTCGCCTACGGCTACCACGGCTGCGAGGTGGCGACGGGCGGCGCCCTGCGCTGGCAGACGTACGTTCCGTACATGCAGGGCTGGGCGAAGATGCTGCTGGAGCGGCTCTCCGCCGAGGCCTGGGCGGAGGGCGTGCGCTGCACCGTCTTCAACGCGCCGGAGATCTGGACGAACTCGAGCGCGCTCTTCCTGGGCGTGGAGGTGTCGCTCTACCCCCTGCTGCGGGCGCTCCGGGAGCACGGTGGGCAGGGCACGGCAGCGGAGGAGGTGTGGGACGCCTGCCGCGCCCTCCTGCGCCAGGGCGCGACGCCGGAGGGCCTGCTCGCGCGCGCGGACGAGTACCTCGGCGCGCCGTCGCTGGAGCGCTTCCGGCGCATCGACGGCTGGCCGCAGCACAGCGCGCCGGAGCAGGTGGAGGCGATGCTCGCGGCGTCGGAGGCGTGCATGGCGATGAGCGCGGACCCGCGCAATCCGGCGTGCGAGGCGCTCTCGCGGCCGGTGTTCCAGGCGGTGGGCCGGATCATGTTCCACGCGTCGTGGGAGCCGAGGGCGCCGGTGGAGTGGGTGGGGCACGACGTCGTGGCGAAGGTGGTGACGGGGGGGGTGTAGGGGCGTCGACCTCGACCTCGACCTCGCCCGTGCCCTCCCTCCTCCTCTCCCTCGCCCTCGCCACCCTCGCGGTCGGCCCGCGGGGCGCCGTGGCCACGGCCCATCCCCTCGCCACCGACGCCGCCGCTCGTGTGCTGGCGGAGGGCGGGAACGCCGCGGATGCGGCCGTGGCGGCGGCGTTCATGCTCTCGGTCGTGGAGAACCAGGCCTCGGGCATCGGCGGGGGTGGGTTCGCGCTCCTCTGGGACGCGCGCGCCAGGCAGGCGCGCGTGCTCGACTTCCGCGAGGTGGCGCCGGCGGCCGCAGCGGCCGACATGTACACGCGGGCCGGCGTGCCCCCGCGGGCGTCGCTCGACGGCGGCCTGGCGGTGGCGGTCCCCGGCGCGGTGAAGGGATACGCCGAGCTGGCGCGCCGCTTCGGGACGAGACCGCTGACCCGGCTGGTCGAGCCGGCGGCGCGCGCCGCGGAGCGCGGCTTCCGCGTCGGCGCGGTCCTGGCCGCGCGGGCCGCCGTCCGCCGCGAGTGC
>DASTGH010000308.1:0-4497 GCA_035719345.1 Anaeromyxobacteraceae bacterium | reverse complement strand
ACGACCTTCACGAAGTTGCCGGAGGCGTTGTCCGGCGGGAGGAGCGAGAAGCGGGCACCGGTGCCGCCGGAGAGGCTCTCCACCTTCCCGTGCAGCGCGTGACCGCCGAACGCGTCCACGTCCACGTCGACCTCCTGGCCCGGGCGCATGCCGCCGACCTGCGTCTCCTTGAAGTTCGCGACCACGTAGCTCTTCGACGGGACGAGCTGCGCCAGCGGCTGGGCGGCGGCGACGAGCTGCCCCTCGCGCGCGGAGAGGCGCGAGACCTCGCCGTCGGCGGGAGCCACCACCTTCGTGTACGACAGCTGCAGCCGCGCCAGCTCCAGCGCCGCCTCGGCGCTCTTCACGCGGGCGTGCGCCAGGTCGGCGGCGGCGTGGGCGGCGGCGATCTGCGCGCCGATGGGGCTCGACTGCTCGAGCTTGCCGCGCGCCTCGCCCACCTGCCCCTCGGCCAGCGCCGCCGCCGCCTCGGCCGCGTCGAGCTGCGCGGGCGTCGAGGCGCCGCCCTTCTGCAGCTCCCGCGCGCGCTGCAGGTCGGCGTTCGCGCGCCGCGCCCCCGCCTCGGCGTGCGCCAGCGAGGCACGGGCTCCGGCGAGGCCGCCGCGCGCGGCGGCCTCGGCCACCTGGACCTGGGCATCGGCCGCGGCGGCCTGGGCGCGCGCCGTCGCCACCTCGGCCTCGGCCTGGCGGACGCGGGCCGCGTAGTCGGCGGGGTCGATCTCGACGAGGAGGTCGCCCTTCCTCACCGCCTGGTTCTCGCGCACCAGGACGCGGCTCACCGCGCCGGCGACGCGCGGCGCGACCGCGACGACGTCCGACTCGACCTGCGCGTCGTCGGTGGTCTCGTCTCCGCGGTGCAGCCAGGCGTGGACGCCCCAACCGGCGGCGAGCAGCGCGGCGGCGACGGCGGCGCCGCCGAGGACGAGCCGCCTGCGGCCGCGCGGGGCGGGGTCGTCCGCGGGCGCGATCTTGACCGGCGCCGCCTCGGGGGCGGGCTCCGGCGGGGCCACGATGTGGGGGGCTTCGTTGCGAGGGGACATGGTCGTTCACTCCAGGGCGACATGGGCGCCGGCAGCAGGTCCGCTCCGGCTCGCCTTGAGGAAGGCGAGCAGCGGCAGGACGCAGAGGAAGAGGACGCCGGCGACGAGGAAGGTCTTCTCGAAGGCGAGCACCGCGCTCTGCCGGGAGACGGCGCCGTCGAGGGCGGCGAGGGCGGCGGCCCGGGCGCTCGTCGGATCGTAGCCGCGCGCCTGCAGACCGCCCTGCAGCTCCGCCAGGCGCGAGATCACCTCGCCGCGCTCGGGGGTGACGTGGGCCGCCAGCGCGGCGCGCGCCTGCACCTGGTAGCGCGAGAGCAGCGTGGCGAAGGCCGCCAGGCCCACCGATCCGCCGATCTGGCGGAGCAGCGAGTTGAGGCCGGTGGCGTCGGTGAGCTTGGCGCGCGGGACGTTGGAGAGGGCGGTGGTGGTGAGCGGCACGAAGAGGAAGCTGAAGCCGACGCCCTGGATCAGGATCTCGCGGACGATGGTGGCGGAGGTGCTCTGCAGCGTGACGTGGGCGAGGTTGAACGAGCCGGCGGCGACGAGCACGATGCCCACCCCGACGAGCAGGCGCGGCGACACCTTGTTGTAGATGCGCCCGACGATGGGCGTCGCCACCATCATGACCGCCACGCGGGGCACGAGCGCGAGCCCGGACTGCGTGGCGGTGAAGCCGAGCAGCTCCTGCATGAAGAGCGGCAGGAGGAACATGCTCGCCATGAGCATGGCGAACATGACCGCGCCGACGAGCGTGCCCGAGGTGAAGACCGGGTCCCTGAAGAGCCGGATGTTCACGGCGGGGGCGGGCGCGGTCAGCTCGCGCCAGACGAACCCGACGAGGCCCGCCGCCGCCACCAGCGCGCAGGCGACGATGGTGCGGGACTCGAACCAGTCGTCCCGCTGGCCCTCCTCCAGCACGTACTGCAGCGCGGCGAGGCCGACCGAGAGCAGCGCGATGCCCTGCCAGTCGAGGTTCCTCCGCTGCTCGGCGGCGGCGGCGCGGTTCGCGGCGCGGATGTCGTCCGGCTCCTCCACGAAGCGCCACACCATGAAGAGCCCGAGGATCCCGACCGGCAGGTTGATGAAGAAGATCCACGACCAGTGGTAGTGGTCGACGATGTAGCCGCCCAGCGTCGGGCCGATGGCCGGTCCGACCATGACCGCCATGGCGAAGAGCGCCATGGCCATGCCCTGCTCCTTCGGCGGGAAGGTCTGGCGGAGGATGGCCTGCTCCGTGGGCTGGAGCGCGCCGGCGCCGAACCCCTGCAGCGCCCGGTAGAGCACGAGCGAGGAGAGGCTCCCGGCCGTGCCGCACAGCGCCGACCCGACGACGAACAGCGCCAGGCTCGCCATGTAGACGCGCTTCTGGCCGAAGAAGCGGCCGAGGAAGGCGGTGAGCGGCATCACCACCACCGTGGCGATGACGAACCCCGTCGTGATCCAGGTGATCTCCTGCACCGTGGCGCCGACGGCGCCCCGGACCTGCGGCAGCGCCACGTTCACGATCGAGGTGTCGATCGTGCCCATGAGCGTGCCGAAGCTCACCGAGAGCGTGACGAGCCACTTGTTGGGGCGGGGCCGCGCGCCGGCCAGCGCCGGGGCGCCCAGGGCGGCGGCGGTGGTGCTCACCGGCCGGCCCCCCGCAGGAAGAACGAGACCATCCGGTCGCGCAGCGCGGCCGCGCTGGCCGGGTCGGCCGCGCCCTCGAAGTCGAGGAGCACGAGCTGCCGCATCATCCCGACGAGGAACGCGGCGTGGAGGCCCTCCGGATCCGGCCGGAGCACGCCGGCGCGCTCGCCGGCCGCGACCAGGCGCTGGGCCCTCGCCAGGATCTCCTGCGCCGTGCTGCGGTCCTTGCCGGCCTTGCCCCGCGCCACGGCGGGCTCGGTCTGCACCAGGACGGCGAGGAACCCGCGGTGCTCCGCCCAGTGCGCGAGCAGGGCGTCCACGAAGTGCCCCAGCGCCGCCGGGAACGGCTCGCCCTCGGCCTCGCGCAGCGCGGCGTCGAGGCGGACGAGCAGGGCCTGGCGGCTGGCGCGGCACACCGCCCGCCACAGGGCCTCGCGGTCCTCGAAGTGGTTGTAGAGCGTGCCGACGGCGATCCCGGCGCGGGCCGCGATGCTCTCCATGCGAGCGCCGGCGCCCTCGGCGGCGAAGGCGGCCTCTGCGCCGCGCAGGATGGCCTCGGCGGTGGCCTCGCGCAGGCGGTCGCGCAGTCGAACGGTCTTTGCAGATGATGAATCTCGATTCATCTTATGAGCCGAACATAGTCGTGGCGGAACGTGACGTCAAGCGACGCGTGCACACCTTGTCCCGGGATGGAGCGAGGACCCCCGCGCGTGATCGTCCTCGGCGCCGGGGCCGCCGGCCTGGCGGCCGGCGCGCTCCTCGCCCGGCGGGGGCTCCCCGTCACGGTGGTGGAGGCGCGCGACCGTCCCGGTGGCCGGGTGGACACCTATCGCGACCGCGCGCTCGGGCTGGCGCTGGAGCGCGGCGCCGAGTTCGTGCACGGCCGCCCGGCGCGCACGCTGGCCCTGGCGCGGCGCGCGCGCGCCCCCCTGCGCGCCATTCCGTACCGGCACCAGCTGCGCCGCGGCGACCGGCTGCTCGACGGGGGCGCCGCGTTCGCGGAGGCCGAGCGGACCCTCGCGCTCGGGCGCCGCGACGGCGAGCCGTTCGACCAGGTCCTCCGGCGCGCGCCGTCCGCCGCGCGGCGCGCCGACGTCGCCGCGCTGGCGCGCGGGTTCGTGCGCGGCTTCTACCTGGCGGACCCGAGGACGGCGTCGGCGCGGGCGCTGGCGCGCATGACCGAGGGGATGGAGGAGATCGAGGGCGACGCGCTCTCGCGCGTGGAGGGCGGCTACGCGCGCGTCCTCGAGCCGCTGCTCGCGGACCTGCGTCGCGGCGGCGCCGAGGTCCGGCTCTCCACGGCCGCGGAGGTGGTGCGCTGGCGCCGGGGCGGCGTCCGGGTCGAGGCGCGCGGGCCGACCGGGGCGCGCCTCGCGCCGCTGAGCGGCCGCGGGCTGGTCGTGACCGTGCCCCCCTCGCTCGTCGCCCGCGACGCGCCCCGCTTCGCGCCGGCGCTCCCGGAGAAGCGCGCCGCGGCGCGCGCGCTGCCGATGGGGCCCATCGTCAAGGTCGTGCTCCGCTTCCGCCGCCCGCCCTGGAACGGGCGGCGGAGGCGAGGGCTCGTCTTCCTGCACCTGCCCGGCGCTGCCGTCCCGGTGTTCTGGACCACCTCGCCGCTCCCCTCCCCCGTCCTCGTCGGCTGGGCGGGGGGCCCCGACGGGGCGCGGCTGGGTGCCCGCGGCCGGAAGGGCGCGCTCGCGGCCGCGGTCGCGGCGGCGGCGCGCGGCCTGGGGCGGACGCCGCGCGCGCTCGAGGACCTGCTCGACGGCGCCGAGGTCGTGGACTGGAGCCGGGATCCGCTCGCGCGCGGCGGCTACGCCACCTTCCC
>DASTGH010000307.1:0-23522 GCA_035719345.1 Anaeromyxobacteraceae bacterium | reverse complement strand
GCGCAGCGCCTCGGCGTCGGCGCGCAGGTGCCCGTCCACCGCGGTGACGTGCTCGTGGTGGGTGCCGAGCGAGTAGGGCACCTCGACCACGAGGCCGTCCGCCGGGAGGCGGACCGCGTACGTCGTCGCCGCCGCGCGGGCGTCCAGGGCGGCGAGCGCCGCGACTGCTGCCACCGCGGCGAGGACGGCGCGAGCGCCTGCGCGGCGCGGCGGGAGGGATGGGGAGGTCACCCCCGTGCTCTAGCGAGGGCCGCGGTCGTCCGCGACCCCGGGGCCGGGCGCGCCGAGGCCCTCCGCCGCGGTCGCGGGGAGGGCCTGGGGCGCATCGCCTCGGGGGGAGCGGCCTAGTCGGAGCTGATGATGGGGCAGTTCACGATGAAGCCGCTCGCCGCGAAGGGGCTTCCGTCGGGCGCGGTGACGAGGCCGTGGTCGGCGAGGCCCTGGATGTCGCCGAAGTCCGTCTGCCGCGTGTTGCGACCGGCAGCGACGGCCGCGTCGGACCAGCGGGCGAGGTGGACGTCCCACAGCGGCGAGTACCGGCCCTGGTTCGGCTTCCAGCGGAGCACGTTCAGCGGCGAGAGGCCGTCGAGGATGGCCGAGTTGAGCCCCTGACGCTGCGGGTTCGCGGCGCCGGTCTGGCCGTTCACGAACGCCGCCAGGCTGGTCCGCGCCTGGTCGGTCCCGTCCTGACCGACGGTCGGGGCCGCGTCCATGGCCGGGGCCCAGGTGACGTTCTCCAGCGCCGCCGCGACCGGGTTCGACGCGTCGGTCGACACGTAGCGCACGGGGTCTCCACCCGAGAAGCCGGCGGTCTCCTCCAGCGTGACGGTCATGGCCACGAGGTCGATGGCGACGACCTTGGGATGGAGCCCGGTGTCGTTCGCGACGTGCGGCGCGTTCTCGATCGTGCCGTTGGGGAGCTGCAGGTACGGGCTGTAGCCGTCCTCACCCTTGGCCGAGGGCGAGGCCTCGTCAGGCGGGAAGCCGTTCGGACCGGCGACGATCTTGCGCTGACCGAAGGCGAAGTTCACGGTGTGGGGGAAGTCCACGGCGCCGCCGGTCACCGAGGCGACCTGCGCCGCCGTCGAGCCGCGGAGGTGCGCCAGCTTCTGGGACTCGTTCACTCCGCTGGCCTGAGCGTCATCGCCGCTCGAGGAATCGAGGACCACGTAGTAGACGGTGGTGCCGTGGCTGGTCCCGCGGTGAAGCGGGAGCGTGACGGTGCCGTCGGTGTGCTCTACGGCGCTGCCGACGAACAGCTCCTTGGCGAGCCCGGCGGCCGCGTGTGACGCGGTAACGCCCTGGGCGTCGCGGCCGTCGGCGCTGGACGGAGAGTTGCCGCCGCAGGCAGCGAGGAGGGTGGTGAGGATGGCGAGGGACGGGGCGAGGCGGGTCATGCGAGGTCTCCAGTGCGGATGTCGAGAAGCTGCGACCCCGTGGTCTCGCGTGGCGGGCCCGGCGTTACGCCTCCTCCTGGGGCCGCTCGCGCTCCCGCCGCGACCCCGCGATGCTCACGTTCCGGAACTGCGAGGAGCGACGAAGGAGAGCTCGGTCGTGATCGCGATCGAGCCCTTCAGCGTCCGGTACAGCGGACAGGACATGGCGAAGAACCCGTGTACGCGCTCCGCCACCTCCTGGTGCTCCTTCGCCGCCGCGAGCTCGAGGCGGACGTGGATGCGACGGATCACGAGCACCTTGTCCTCCAGCTCCACCTCACCCGTCGCTCGCCCGACCAGGCAACCCGCCGACGCAGGGATCTGGCGCGCCTCCAGCGCGCCTCCGAACGTGCCGACCAGTCAACCCGCCGCTGCCGCGATGACGTAGTCGATCGTCGTCGCATGGGGCTCGTAGCTGCCCGGAGCGCGCCCGTAGTGCTCGGCGATCGCACCGTGCACGCCGAACGTCACCGGCTGAGCCTCGCCCGGGATCTCCGCGCGGCGCAGCGGCCCCTGGATCCGCTCCACCCGCACTTCCGACCGATACACGACGTCCGCCATGATCGCCTCCATGTACTGGCCGCTGCTGTATAGGGCGCCGAGGGGCTGTTACGGCACCGCCCGCTCATGAAGCCCTTCCCGGGACGCGCCGGACCCGGGCCCGGGGAGGCTGGCGCACGCGGCCATGGCCGCCGCGACGCCCAGGAATCGGCGCCTGCTGGTCTGGATCGACACGGCTGCAGCCTCCCCGAGGCGACACATCCAACCGTTACTGCTTCCCCGGCGGCGAGGCGCCGAACAGGACCTCGGCGCGCTTGTTCCTCCGCCCATCGAACCCATCGTCCAGGACGCGATCGACCTTCACGACGCGGTGACCGCAGTTCCCGGTCGGCTCGACCGTGTCCCGGCTCCCCAGGAAGCTGTGGTGGACGACGTTCGCGCACGTCTGCTCCGCGTCCGTTCCTTCGCCGTAGAGCACTCGCCTCGTTGCCGGATCGTACGTCAGGCCGGGCACGGCCACGCGTACGGGCTCGTCGATCTCGCACCGTCCGTCGGAGTCGCGGCAAGGCCCGTCGTCCAGGAAGTGCAGCACGAGCCAGGCTCGGTGAGATTGCTCGTTCACGCCGTAATCGAGCCCGGAGAATCGCGCCGAGCCGTTCCAGACATCATCCGCGACCTTGACCTCCGCTCGAGCCGAACCAGCGGCCAGCACCGTCACCGACAACGCCAGCACACGCACCCAGGTCCTCATCACCGAATCCTCCGTTCGCGGCCACGTCTTCCCAGGCTCGCTCGTCACGAGTGAGCGCGTGGCGCTCTCCATGAACTACGCGTGGCGGCCGAAACGGTTTCATCGGATGCGCCGAAGCCCCACGAGCGCCGCCTCGCACGACGGCGCCGGCGGGGCTCCGGCACGAACCTGCGATATCGCGTCAGCGCGCCGCGGCAGCGGTCGGCGCTTCCGCCCGGCCCATCCACTCCTCGACGTCGATCTTGCCGTCGTGGTTGCGATCGATGCGCTGGAAGAGCAGGTCCTGGAACTTCATGAACTCGTCCCGGGTCACGTAGCCCTTCTTGTCGGTGTCGACCATGTGCATGACGTCCATGGGCTTCATCTTGATGAGCCCGGTCCACGAGGTCAGGTGGCCACTGTACTGAGGGTCGCTGGCCGCGGCGGCGCGGGCCGCCGCGTCCTCACCGGCCAGGCCGGTCCGAGGCAGCGCGAGCAGCGAGCTCACCACGCCCGCGGCGACGAGGAAGCGGCGAACGGCGGTCTTGGTCTTCATCTCGGTCTCTCCGTGAAGTGCCGCCCCGAAGCGGCGCGGCATGGGTGAGCAGGAGTCCCGAGCAGCAGATCGACGTTTCAGCGTGACGACGTCCCGGAAAGGTCGGTGCGTTCACTCACAGCGCATCACGCGGGAGCCCCCGAACGGAGGCGCACGGCGGATTCCGTCCCGCTAGAGGTGGTCCCGGATCCAGACGACGGCCCCAGCGGGAGCGCGCATCGTGATCGTCAACCCCGACGACCTGAGCTGCAAGGAGCTGGTCGAGCTCGTCACGAGCTACCTCGAGGATCGGCTGTCGCCGTCGGAGCGGACGCGCTTCGAGATGCACCTCAGCTACTGCGCACCCTGCCGCGTCTACCTCGACCAGATGCGCCAGACCATCCAGGCAGCCGGCCACCTCTCGGAACGGACGCTCCCACCCGGCTCGAAGGAGCGGCTCCTCTCGGCCTTTCGCGACTGGAAGCGCAACCGCGGAGGCACGCCGTGATCGCCTACAAGTTCCTGGCGCCGGGCGCGGTCGGACCCTTCACCGGATTCTCCTGGCCGGTGCCGTCCGCTGCGGCGCCGGGACGCTGGGTCGAGGCGCCCGATCGCCGCGAGGAACACGGGATCCACGCATGCCGCGAGCGCGACCTCGCCTTCTGGCTCGACGCGGAGCTCTGGCGCGCAGAGCTGGCGGATCCGGTGACCGACGCGCAGCGGCAGGTCATCTCGCCTCGCGCGAGGCTCCTCGAGCGGATCGTCGCGTGGGACGGGGCCGCGGCGCGCGCCTTCGCGGAGGCCTGTCTTTCGCGCGCGCGCGAGCTCTGCGCCGCGAAGCCGTCCGGGCCGGTCTCCGCGGCGCTGTCCGGCTACCTCGCCGAGGCTACGGAGTTCCTGGAGGCCGGTGATCCGGCCTGCTCGGCGTACATCTCGGCGCGAAGCGCCGTGGTCGCCGCGGGCGGCGACGAGGATGCGTTCGGCGCGGAGCGCGAGCAGCAGGGAATCCTGCTCGCCCGTCTCCTGCGCTTGGCCGCGCCGCACGGCGTGTAACGGGGAGGCCTGTCGGCCTGTAACGGGAAGCGGAGAAGGAGGACTGGAGCTCATGACGGGCGAACCCGAGCCGGTACCGACCCCGACGAGCCCGCCCCGAGATGGCGGTCCGGCCGGATCCAGCGCGCGGCGCGAGGACGAGCGGTTGCTCGAGAGGCTGCGCCGCGGAGAGGAGTCGGCGTTCGCGCAGCTCGTCGACAGGCACCACGCGGCCATGGTCCGCGTGGCGCGCGTCTACGTCGGCAGCGTCGCCGCCGCGGAGGAGGTCGCGCAGGAAGCCTGGGTCGGGGTGCTCGAGGGCCTCGACCGGTTCGAGGGGCGCAGCTCGGTGAAGTCGTGGATCTTCGCCATCGTCGGGAACTGCGCGAAGACGCGCGGCGCGCGCGAGCGGCGGTCCGTGCCGTTCTCGTCGCTCGGGCAGGAGGACGACGAGGCGGGACCGTCGGTCGAGCCCGAGCGATTCCTGGACGACGGACATCCGCGCTGGCCGGGCCACTGGGCCACGGCTCCCGAGGCGTGGAACGGCGACGAGGTCGAGTCGCGCGAGACGCTCGCGGCCATCGCCGACGCGATGGAGAAGCTCCCGCCGATGCAGCGCGCCGTGATGACGATGCGGGACGTGGAAGGGCTCGAGTCCGACGAGACGTGCCGGATCCTCGGCATCACCGAGGCGAACCAGCGCGTGCTCCTGCATCGGGCGCGCTCCAAGGTGCGCAAGGCGATGGAGAGCTATCTGGCAGAGGACGAGGTGGCATCATGAGCGCGGCGATCGCGGACGAGCTGACGTGCAAGGAGCTCGTCGAGCTCGTGACCGACTACTTCGAGGACCGGCTGACGACGGCCGAGAACCGGCGCCTGGAGCTGCACGTGTGCACGTGCACCGGCTGCCGCGCCTACCTCGCACAGATGAAGGCCATCGTGCGGGCGGCCGGCCGCCTCTCCGAGGGCGACGTGTCACCGCGCGTCCGCGAGGACCTGCTCCGCACCTTCCGCGAGTGGAAGCGGCGATAGGAGGCCCGATGCACGCCTACAAGTTCCTGGCAGATGGCGCAGTGGCCCCTTTCACGGGCCGCTCCTGGCCCGCGCCCGATGCTCGCTCGCCCGGCGCGTGGATGGTCGCGCCACCCGGTGATCTCGCGCGCTACGGCGTGCACGCGTGTCGCATCGAGGACCTCGCCTACTGGCCCGACGACGAGCTGTGGCTGGTGGAGCTGGGCGGCACCGTCCTCGAGGAGCCGTTCCAGCTCGCGGCCTCGCGCGGGCGCCTCGTGCGGCGGATCGACGCCTGGAATGCCGCCACGGCGCGCGAGTACGCGGCGGCCTGCGCGTTCCGGGCTCGCGACCTCGCCGCGGATGCCCTTTCGCGCGCGGGGCTCCCGCTCCAGGGCGCGGCGCTCGCGGCCTGCATCGATCTCGCGACGCTGGAGGCGACGGCCGCCACGCTCGCCGGAAGCGCACCGCGCACCGAGCCTCGTGGACCGGCGGCTTACGTGGCCGGCGCCGCGATGCGCGCGCGCCAGGGCCGCTTCCGGGAGGCGGCACTGCAGCACGCCCACCTCGGCGCGGCGCTGGAGGGCAGCGATCGCGGGGCGGCGAATGAACGCGCCTGGCAATCGGCATGGCTCGCTCGCGGGCTGGAGCTCGAGGCATCGGCCGCCGGGCTCGAGGCGGAAGGGCCCCGGAGCTCGACCTGAGCGTCTGCAGGATCTCATGAAGGGACACGTCCGGATCGCGCGCCCCGTCACGGATCTCGCCCGGGCGGAGCGGATGTACTGCGCCGGGCTGGAGCTGCGTGTGCTGGGGCGCTTCGAGGACCACGACGGCTTCGACGGCGTGATGCTCGGCACGCCTGGCGTCCCTGTCCACCTCGAGTTCACGTTCGAATCGTGCTGCAGAGGGAGGCCTGGACAGGATCCGGGTGAGCGGCTCGTCCCGTGTTGGCCAGACGCCGAGGCGTAACGTCCGCGACGCCGGTGCGTAGAGAACCGCATGAAGCGGATGCTCGCATTCCTGGTCCTCGTCATGGCGACACGTGCAGCGGCGGCGCCGCACCCCGCACCCGTCCTCGTCGAGCTGTTCACGTCAGAGGGCTGCTCGTCGTGCCCACCTGCCGACGCGATCCTGAAGCGCCTCGCCGCGGAGCAGGTGCAGGCGCGAGACGGGGGACGCGTCCACGGCGTCGCCGAGGTCGAGCTCCAGCATGCCTCCGACGTGCTCGACCACCCGCACGGAGCATGGCGATGACGTCCGCGATGATGCGTGGTCTCGAGCGGCTGGGCCGCGACCGCTGGCCGTTCGTGCCCCTCAGGTTGATGCTCGGTTTCGGATTCGCAGCTCACGGCCTCTCGAAGCTCGAGCGAGGGCCCGAGCATTTCGCCGCCATTCTCGTGGCCATGCACCTCCCCATGCCGCTCACCACGGCCTGGCTCATCACGGTGCTCGAGCTCGCTGGCGGCGTGTCGCTGATGGTCGGTGCCGCGGTGCGCCCGTGGACGATCCCCCTGGCGATCACGATGATCGCGGCGGTTGTCGGCGTTCACGGCAGGTACGGCTTTCTTTCCATCCGCCTCAAGGGATTGACCGCGAGCGGCGCCGAGTTCGGCCCCGTCGGTTACGAGCTCAACCTCCTCTACCTCGCCGGGCTCGTGGCGCTGGCGCTCGCTGGCTCCAGCCCCCTGTCCATCGATCGCTGGCTCGAGCGCCGGAGGAGCACGGCTCCACGTCAAGGCCATCGCGGCGGAGGAGCGCACAGACCGAACCAGGCCCGTGCCCGAGAGGTCGAGGGAGCTTGAGGGCGCGCCTCGCGTCATGGGCTACCTCCACGACCCTCCCGTGTTTCAGCACGTGGTCCTCCTCGAGCGGAATGACGCCCTCTGGCTCGTGCTGGACGCCGCCGGCCGCTGGACGCTTCCTGGCTTCGTGAGCGCGGAGCAGCACACCGCGGAGGTTGAGCTGGTCTCGCGCCACATTCGCGAGCGTTACGGGCTGCACATCTCCATCCTCGGCACCGTCGCCAGCGACTACGACGAGACGGCCAACCGAGTCCGAAAGGCCTACCTCGCGGAGGCCCTCACGGAAACGGCAGGTGCAGGACGCTGGTGGCCGCGTGCCGCCGTCGCAGCTGGCGAAGCGCCGCTGCGCGACGAAGCGCACAGCCTGGTGGAACGCTGGGTGACCGGGAGCCTCGGCGCCGCTGACGCTGTCTGGAGTCGACCCGGCTGGCTCGCCGAGGCTCTGGCGTGGGTCGCCACGAAAGCCGGGCAGATCATCGACGTCGAGCAGGTGCGCGTGTCGGAGTTCTCGACGGTGGTCCGGATCGTCGCCGGCGACCGCCTCTGCTACTTCAAGGCCGTCGCGCCCGCGGCAGCACGCGAGCCGCCGGTGACGGCCGCGCTGGCACGCCGTACGCCGCACGTCCCACCCGTGCTCGCCGCCGACGCCGCGCGCCGATTCCTCCTGCTGGAGGCGTTCGCCGGGGAGCCGCTCGCGACGGACGACGTGGCCGTCTGGACGGGCGTGGCGCGCGATCTCGGCGAGCTGCAGCGAGACTGCATCGACGCCGTGGGCGAGCTGCGAGCGATGGGGTGCGACGTCACGCGGGCGAGGGCGCTCGTCGAGCCGCTCCCTGCGCTGCTGGCGAACGACGACGCGCTGCTCGTTGGCACGCCCGCCGGGCTGACCACCAGCGAGATCGCGGCGCTGCGCACGCTCGCGCCAGGCCTCGCTGCCGATGCCCACGCACTCGACGCCGGCCCGCTCCCGCTCACCGTCGACCACGGCGACCTCTGGCCGAGCAACGTGCTCGTCGGGCCGGGAGGATGCGCCTTCGTCGACTGGGAAGACGCGAGAATCGCGCACCCGTTCGTGAGCACGTTCCAGCTCCTCGCGGGCGCGCACATGGACCACCGCTTCGCCGACGAGATGGCCGCGTACACCGCCGTCCGCGAGGCTTATCTGGCTGGGTGGAGCGGGTGGGCTCCGGCGCCATCGTTACGGAAAGCGTTCGACATTGCGCACGACGTGGCCGCCGTCGCGGTCGCGGCCAGCTATCGACGCTACCCGCCCGATGTGGTGGCCGCGCATCCGTGGATGCGCGAGATGCCGCCGTTCTGCCTCCGCCGCATCCTCACCCGGCGCGCCTGGGCGGACGCGCCGGGGCCGTGAAGCAGCCGCTCACCGGGGCAGCTTCGACGCGAGCACGTCCACCCTCTCGATGGAGGGTGGCTTGGCCAGGAGCTCAGGCGCCTTGGCCATGAGCGCCGCTGCCACCTTGCCCGAAAGGTGGGCGTCGCGCCCCTTGTCGTCCGGGAACGCGTCGTAGATGGCAAAGGTGGACGGGCCGAGCCGGATCCCGAACCACGCGATGGTCGCAGGCTCCTCGTTCACGAGCGGCAGCGCCCCCGCCAGGAACTTCGCGACCGTCTCCTCCTGACCCGGCTTCGCCTCGAGCTTCACCCACAGCGCCTTCTTCACGTCGGCCATGCGTCAACCTCCTTTGAGACCGTCCATGTATCGGGCAGGGCCGCCGCGTTACGGCGCCTGATCGGGTGCTCCACGGGGAGCGAGCCAGCAACCTGCTGGGTCAACCAACTAGCCGAGCAGGATGGGTAGGAGGAGGCCCGTCCCGAGCGCGAACGTCCAGAGCGCGGGCGCTGGAGTGCCCTCGGGCCGGCGACGGAGCGCCTCGCGCGCTGCGGCGCGCGGGTCGAGCAGCAGGAAGGCGGCGTGGCGGCGCTCGAGGCCCAGGTAGGCCCCGGCCGTGACGCAGCCGAAAAGGAGATGAGCGACGAGGGACGGTAGCAGCGCACTCGCCGTCGGCGCGGACCAGTCGAAGGTCCCGGACAGGAGGACGGGCTGAAACGTGAGGGGATCGAGATACCAGCGGATGAGACCGTACAGCACTCCCCAGCTCACCGCCGACGCGAGATTCGGCGCCTCCCGACGGAAGAGAATGCCGTAACACATGCCGAGGGCGGTCGAGAGCGCCAGACTCGCGAGGAAACCGCGCCAGGCGCTGCCGCCGCCCATCGCCGTCATCTGCCCGGATCTGCTCGCCGTCAGGGCGAGCGCCAGCACGAGCCCGCCCGCGAGGCTCGCCAGGGCGCCCCACCTGAGCGAGTCGATGGCGTGACGGCCGGGGCCTTCCGGCTCGCGGTGGATCGGATCCGACTCGGTGAAGAAGCGAACCCAGAGCCGGTCCAGGAACCCGTACACGAGTCCGGCGAGCAGCCCGTAGATGATGTGCCCGACGAGCGACCCGAACAATGCCGCACCGTTCTGCCATGACCAGTCGATCGGCTTCCCGCCCCACAGCGGCAGGATGAAGAGGGGTCCGAGGAACCACCAGAAGATCCCGTAGGCCAGACCCCAGCCCATGCTCGAGCCGAGCCCGCGCAGATCTCGCTGGAAGAGCACGCCCAGGCTCGCGCCGATCAGCATGGCGAAGACGAAGTGAAGCGTCCGGCCGACCATGCGCGACTGGGATCCCACCAGGCCAGCGATGAGTGGAAAGAACCCAACCTGCGCCATCCACTTGCCGAAGGCCCAGCCGCCGACCACGCCAGCCAGGCCACCGACCACGAGCGCACGCGACCAACTGAAGGGCACACGTTCCGGCTTTGGACGGGCCAGGGCCCACGTCCCGAGGCCGAGCCCGACAGCGGTGAAGCCGAGGACGTGGGACACCAGCGCAGGAAACGCCTCCCTCGCGACGTCGAGCATGCCCATGCCCCCGCCCGCCCGCAGGACGGGGAGGAGGCCCAGCGGGACCGCGAGCCAGACCAGGAGCGCGCTCCCCAGCGCCCACACGAGCCCGCTCCCGGGAGACGTCACGCGCGGCGATACCACCGCCGCGAAGAGAACGCCGTAGGCTGCCCACCCGACGAATCCCGGCTCGAAGGCCGACTCCGCGAGCGCGCGCCCGAGCCCTGCCGCGCCGACGCCCAGGAGTCCACCCAGGGCGACGCCGATCGCCCGATGTGTGCGCGGGTTCATCCATGCACCTCCGTCTCGAGTCCCGTCTGCACGACGTCGCGGGGGAAGAAGAGCTCGAACGTCCAGTCCGTCAGGACCCGCGCCTTCCTCTCCAGGCCTGGCAGCTTCGAGAGGTAGATGAAGCGCCACATCATCCAGGCGAGCAGCCCGGAGAAGCGGACATGACGATGCGTGAATGGGACGCGCAGCTCGGCGCAGGCGGTCTGGTACCCGACCACGCACAGCGCTCCCAGCGAATCGAACCGGAACGGCGTCGGCCGTCGCTCTGCGAGGGCCGCGTGAACGTTGTGGGCGAGGAGGCGGCCCTCGCGCAGCGCGAACTGCGCCGTCGGCGGACAGGCGGCTCCGGTTCGCGCATCGATGACCGCGGCACAGTCTCCCGCCGCCCACACCCCGGGCTGCCCGGGCACGCGGAGATGGTGATCCACGACGAGAGCGCCCCGCTTCGACAGCTCGAGGCCGAGCCGCCGCAGGAGCGGGCTGGGCGTCGTTCCGGCCGTCCAGACCAGGGTGCGACCCCGGATCTCCTCGCCCGACGCGAGGACGAACGCGCCGGGTCGCGCGTCGGCGACGCGAGCGCCGAGCCGGAAGGTCACCCCGCGGGCCGCGAGCCGCTCCTGCGCATAGGCGGCGAGCGAGGGCGAGAGCTCGGGCAGGATCCGATCACCGGGATGGACGACGACGACCGCGACGTCGTCGGCCGACAGCGACGGGTGGTCGGCGAGCATGCCGCGCGCGAAGTCATTGAGGGCGCCCGCAAGCTCCACGCCGGCGAACCCGCCGCCCGCGATCACGAACGTGAGCAGCTCGCGACGCGCAGCAGGATCGCGCTCCACCGAGGCGCGCTCGAAGGCGTCGATGAGCTGGCTCCGGATGCGCGCGGCCTCCTTCAGCGACTTGAACCCGAGCGTGTGTCGGGCGACGCCCTCCAGGCCGAGGTGGTTGGTGACCGATCCGAGTGTCAGGATCAGGTGGTCATAGGCGAGCTCGACGGGGGGATCCGCTGCCAGGACCACGCGCCGCGCCGCGAGGTCGATCGACCGGACGGCCCCGCGGATGACCTCGGTGCGCCGGAGGCTGCCGCGGAGCGGGCACGAGATGTGGTTCGCCTCGAGCGAGGAGCCAGCGACCTCGGCCAGCATGGGCGTGAAGAGGAGCGCGTTCGTCTCGGAGACCAGGGTCACGGCCACCGAGCGATCCGAGCCGAGGCGGCGCTCGAGCTCCCACGCCGCGGAGACGCCGGCGAACCCGCCGCCGAGGATGAGGACGCGCCGCGGCGGCGGCGCGGGAGCAGCCGAGCGCGCGGCCTCGGGCCCCCACCTCCGCTGCACCGCCCAGGACAGCGCGTGGGTGACAGCACCGACGACCCCGCCGTAGAGCACCCAGCCGACGAGCTGCGGCAGCAAGGCTCGCATCTCGCTCCCCGTCCACCCGGGCGGACGACCCGACGCGACCGGGAAGAGCACGAGGCTGAACGCCGCCCACAACAAGAACCCCAGGGAGGCCGACGTCATGACGACATCGACAGCCGTCCGCGGCCGGTAGCGGAACCCGAGGCCATGGCCAGCGCCCAGCACGGCGCCCAGCAGGATGGCGATACCGGCCGAGCCGATGGTCCGGCCCAGGACGACGGACCCGACCAGCCCGGCGACGAGCCCGACGGCTGCCCGACGCAGGTCGAGTGACGGCAGGCGCCATCGAGAAGAGGCAGACGAGGACGGCATCGAGGCGGTGGCGGTCGTCATCGGAGCCACTCCTTGCGGTACGGCGAGGCGGTCGAGCCGGTCCTGACCGACGATCGGTATTCGCCGCCCGCCAGCCGTTACGAGGAAGGAAGCGTCCCGCTCGAGGCGATTCATCCCTTGGGCTGGGCCGCGAGCCGGGGCTGGACCTCGCGGCGCTCTTGATCGCCGCGCCTCACGACGTCGCGGGTCTTCTCCGGCTCGCTCTGCCGAGCGAACGGCGTCCGGTAGAAGGGCGAGCTCGACCGTGCAGCGGGCCGATCGCCCTCGGGCGAGGCATACGGACCTCGGTAGAACGGCGTGCTGTCGGACGCGAAGGTGGGCGCCGCCGAGGCGACCGCCAGGACGATGACGAAGATCTTCACGGTGTGGGCTCCTTCAAGCGGCGGAGTGCCGCCCGCGTCGGTCGAACACGACGTGCTTCTCGTTACACGTCAGGCCGCAGGGCCATCGATCCGACCGGCCCACCGGAGCCGAAACGGGGGGCGTAACGCCGAACGCGGTCACCGCACCTCGGGTGCATGAATGCTTCGACCGAGGCTGGCGCCCTCCCCTCCGCCACTTCCCCCGTCTCTTCCCACTACGACGTCATCGTCATCGGAACCGGCGCCGGCGGGGGGACCCTCGCTCACCGGCTCGCCCCTTCCGGCAAGCGCGTCCTGCTCCTCGAGCGCGGCGACCACGTCCGGCGCGAGAAGGAGAACTGGAGCTCGCATGCGGTCAATCTGGAGGCCCGCTACCAGACGAAGGAGGTCTGGAAGGACCGGCACGGCCAGGACCTGCACCCGCACACGAACTACGCGGTCGGCGGCAACACGAAGTTCTTCGGCGCGGCGCTCTTCCGGCTCCGCCGCGAGGACTTCGGCGAGCTCCGGCATCATGGCGGCCTCTCGCCGGCGTGGCCCATCCGCTACGAGGACCTCGAGCCGTACTACGCGCAGGCGGAAGCGCTGTACCAGGTGCACGGGCAACGTGGCGAGGATCCGACGGAGCCGGAGGCGAGCGGCCCGTTCCCGCACCCGGCCGTGAGCCATGAGCCCCGGCTGCAGGCGCTGGCGGAGGACCTCGCGGCCCAGGGGCTGCGACCCTTCCACACGCCGCTCGGGATCATGCTCGACGAGCGGCGACCGCACGCGAGCCGCTGCATCCGGTGCAACACCTGCGACGGCTACCCGTGCCTCGTCCGCGCCAAGTCGGACGCCGAGGTGGTCGCGGTGGAGCCGGCGCTCGCTCATCCGAACGTGACGCTGCTCACGGGCGCGCACGTGGACCGGCTCGAGACGAGCCCCTCCGGGCGCGAGGTCTCGCGGGTCGTCGTCACGCGCCACGGCGAGACGATGGCCTTCACCGCCGACCTGGTCGTCGTTTCAGCGGGCGCGATCAACTCGGCCGCGCTCCTCCTGCGGTCGGCCACCGACCGCCACCCGCGCGGCCTCGCCAACGGCTCGGACGTGGTCGGGCGGCACTACATGGGCCACGTCAACTCGGTGCTCATGGCCGTCTCGCGGTGCCCGAATCCGACGGTGTTCCAGAAGACGCTCTCGCTGAACGACTTCTACCTCGGCGCGGACGACTTCGAGTTCCCGATGGGCCACATCTCCTTCGTGGGCAAGCTCGACGCGGAGGCCCTCCGCGCCGGGGCGCCTCCGGTGGTCCCCGGCTTCACGCTCGATCTCGTCGCGAGGCACTCGCTCGACTTCTGGCTCACCTCGGAGGACCTGCCGGATCCCGAGAACCGCGTGACCCTGGATCGCGAAGGGCGGATCGTCCTCGGCTACACGGCCAACAACGAGGAGGGTCACCGCCGGCTCGGCGCCAAGCTGCGGAAGGTCCTCGCCCGCCAGCGCCGCTGCGACATCCACGGCGACGCGTGCCACCAGGGCGTGTTCGCGCGCAACCTCTACGTCGGCGATCGCATCCCGCTCGCCGGCGTGGCGCACCAGAACGGCACGATCCGCTTCGGGCGCGACCCGAAGACGTCGGCGCTCGATCCGAACTGCCGGGCCCACGAGGTCGACAACCTGTACGTCGTGGACGCGAGCTTCTTCCCATCGTCCGGCGCCGTGAACCCGGCGCTCACCATCATGGCCAACGCGCTGCGGGTGGGCGACCACCTGCTCGAGCGCATGCGGTGAGCGCGAGCGCCCCGGCGGACGTCGTCCCTCTCGAAGGATGCACCATGACACGTGCTCGCTTCCACGCTGCGGCGATCTGCGCCCTCCTGGTCCTCATCCTCGCCCCGCCGGCAGGCGCGGCCGAGGCGGGACGCGGCAGCGTCCTGGCCGTGGGCTGCATCGGGCTCACGGTCTCGGACCTCGACCGGGCCACCGACTTCTACGAGCGCGTCCTCTCCTTCCGGCGCGAGGGCGACGGCCTCGAGGTCACCGGTGAGCGGTGGGAATCGCTCACGGGCGTGTTCGGGCTGCGCGCCCGCATCGCCCGCCTCCGCCTCGGCGGCGAATGCCTGGAGCTGACCGAGTACCTGGCGCCGCGGGGCCGGCCCGCACCCGCCGATGCCCGGTCCAACGACGGCTGGTTCCAGCACGTGGCCATCGTCGTCGCCGACATGGACGAGGCGTACCGGCGACTGCGCGCCGCGAAGGTGGAGCACGCGTCCTCCGGGCCGCAGCGCCTCCCGGACTGGAACCCGAACGCGGGCGGCATCCGCGCCTTCTACTTCAAGGATCCCGACCGGCACGTCCTCGAGGTGATCTGGTTCCCCAGGGGCAAGGGCGATCCGCGCTGGCAGGCGGCACGGAGCGACGGCGCGCTCTTCCTCGGCATCGACCACACCGCGATCGTCGTGGCCGACACCGAGGCGAGCCTGCGCTTTTGGCGCGATGCCCTCGGCTTCCGCGTGGCCGGCGGGAGCGAGAACTGGGGGGTCGAGCAGGAGCACCTGAACAACGTCTTCGGCGCACGCCTGCGCATCACCGGCCTGCGGGCACCGGAAGGACCGGGCGTCGAGTTCCTCGAGTACCTCGCCCCGCGAGACGGGCGGCCCTACCCGCCCGGCGCGCGCGCGACCGACCTCATCCACTGGCACACCGGGGTGCAGGTCCGGGACGTCGATTCGGCGGCGCGCGCGACGCGCGCCGCAGGCCAGGGCTGGGTCTCTCCTGGCGCCGTCGACGTCCTGGGTCCCGAAGCGGGAACGACCCGCGCGGCGCGGGTGCGCGATCCCGACGGCCACGTCGTCGAGCTGCGCGCCGAGGCCGGCGCCGCCGGTCCGTAACGCGCGCCTCCTTCCATGGACCTCTCCAGGAATCACGCAGCGCCACGGAGCTCACGCATGACGCACGAGGAACGCCGTCTCGAGGAGGCGCGACAGCGCCAGGTCCACTGGAAGCGCTGGGGGCCTTACCTCTCCGAGCGCGCCTGGGGGACGGTGCGCGAGGACTACAGCGAGGGCGGCAACGCCTGGGACTACCTCCCGCACGACCATGCCCGCTCGCGCGCCTACCGCTGGAACGAGGACGGGCTCGCCGGCATCAGCGACCGCCACGGCATCCTCTGCTTCGCGCTCGCGCTCTGGAACGGCAGGGACCCCATCCTGAAGGAGCGCCTCTTCGGCCTTACCGGCAGCGAGGGGAACCACGGGGAGGACGTGAAGGAGCTGTACTACTACCTCGACTCGACGCCGACCCACTCGTACATGCGGATGCTCTACAAGTACCCGCAGGCCGAGTTCCCCTACCAGCGGCTCGTCGACGAGAACCGGCGGCGCGGGCGCGCGGGGCGCGAGTTCGAGCTCGCCGATTCCGGCGTCTTCGAGGGCAGGCGCTACTTCGACGTGCAGGTCGAATACGCCAAGGCCGGGCCCGAGGACATCCTCGTCCGCATCGAGATCGCGAACCGCGGGCCGGACCGCGCGCAGCTGGAGGTCCTGCCCACGCTCTGGTTCCGGAACACGTGGAGCTGGGAGCCTGGCGCGAGGCGCCCGTCCATTCGCGCGCGCCGCGATGCGCTGGCGGGTGGCGCGGCGGTGACGACGAGCCACCCCGCCGAGGGCACGTTCTTCCTCGGCGCGGAGGGCGCGCCCGAGCTGCTCTTCACCGACAACGACACGAACGCCGCGCGGCTGCACGGTGTCGCGAACGGCTCTCGCTACGTGAAGGACGGCTTCCACGCCTACGTCATCGGAGCCGACGCCGGCGCCGTGAACCCGGACCGGGTGGGCACCAAGGCGGCCGCGCGCTACCGGCTCTCGATCCCCGGCGGCGGGCGCGAGGTGCTTCGCCTCCGCCTGCGCCGGGACGCGCCGGGCGACGGCACCGCGATCGGCCATGACTTCGACGAGGTCTTCGCCGCGCGCCACGCGGAGGCGGACGCGTATTACGCCACGGTCATCCCGCCGGCGCTGTCGGCGGACGCGCGGAACGTCATGCGGCAGGCGCTCGCCGGGATGCTCTGGTCGAAGCAGCACTACCACTACGTCGTCCGGGACTGGCTCGAGGGCGATCCCGCGCAGCCGGCGCCGCCGCCGGGACGCCGGCAAGGGCGGAACGGCGACTGGGGGCATATCCACTGCGCCGACGTGCTGTCGATGCCGGACAAGTGGGAGTACCCCTGGTTCGCAGCGTGGGACCTGGCCTTCCACTGCATCCCGCTCGCGCTCGTCGACTCGGACTTCGCGAAGGAGCAGCTCCTGCTCCTGCTGCGCGAGTGGTTCATGCATCCGAACGGCCAGATCCCCGCCTACGAGTGGGCCTTCGGCGACGTGAACCCGCCCGTCCTCGGCTGGGCGGCGTGGCGCGTCTACAAGATCGAGAAGAAGCGGCGCGGCTCCGGCGACCGCGCCTTCCTGAAGAAGGTCTTCCACAAGCTCCTCCTCAACTTCACCTGGTGGGTGAACCGCAAGGACGCCGAGGGGCACAACGTCTTCCAGGGCGGCTTCCTCGGCCTCGACAACATCGGCGTCTTCGACCGGAGCGCGCCGCTTCCCACCGGCGGCCACATCGAGCAGTCCGACGGCACGAGCTGGATGGCGATGTACTGCCTGAACCTGCTCTCCATCGCGCTTGAGCTGGCGCGCGAGGAGCCCGAGTACGAGGACGTCGCGTCGAAGTTCTGGGAGCACTTCGTCCACATCGCCCGCGCCATGAACACGATGGGCCTCTGGGACGACGCCGACGGCTTCTACTACGACGTCCTGCACACGCCCCACGGTGAGAAGGTGCCGATGCGGGTCCGATCGCTCGTGGGCCTCATCCCGCTGCTCGCGGTCGAGTCCTTCGAGCCCGAGCTCCTCGCCCGGTTCCCGGCGTTCTGCCGCCGCATGGACTGGTTCATCGACCACAGGCCCGACCTCACCGCCGGCGTCGCCTGCATGCGGACGCCCGGCGAGCGTGGGCGACGCCTCTTCTCGGTGGTCGCGCCCGACAAGCTCCGGCGCATCCTGCAGCTCATGCTGCACGAGTCGGAGTTCCTGTCGCCGCACGGGATCCGATCCATCTCCCGCGTGCACCGGGACCGGCCGTTCGAGCTGCACGTGAACGGCTCGACGCACGCTGTGCGCTACGAGCCGGCCGAGTCGTCGAGCGGGCTCTTCGGCGGGAATTCCAACTGGCGCGGGCCCATCTGGTTCCCCATCAACTTCCTGCTGGTGGAGTCCCTCCAGAAGTTCCACCACTATCTGGGCGACGGGTTCCGGGTGGAGCTCCCCGCGGGCTCGGGGCGTGAGGTGACGCTGGCCGAGACCGCGGCGGAGCTGTCGCGGCGACTCACGCGCATCTTCCTGCGGGACGAGCAGGGGCGCCGCCCGTGCCACGGCGCGGACCCCCTCTACCGCGAGGACCCGCACTTCCAGCACCTCGTGCTCTTCCACGAGTACTTCCACGGCGACGACGGCTCCGGCGTGGGCGCGTCGCACCAGACCGGGTGGACGGGACTCGTGGCCAAGCTCCTGCAGCAGAGCGGCGAGTAACGCCGACCGTCACCCGCGCGACTTCACCGAGCCGCACGCATCGCGCGGTTCCCATCCCCCGCATCAACAGAGGAACGTCCACATGAAGGCCATCGCCGTCTTCCCCGGGAAGCCGAACAGCGTCCACCTCGCCGACCTGCCTCGGCCCTCGCTCGACGAGGTCCCGAACGGCCGCGGCGTCCTCGTCCGCGTGCTGCGCGTGGGCGTCGACGGGACGGACCGCGAGATCAACGCGGCCGAGTACGGGGCCCCGCCTCCCGGGTCGCCCTTCCTCGTCCTCGGGCACGAGGGCTTCGGCCGGGTCGAGGCGGTTGGGCCGCGCGTCACGGAGCTCCGCCCGGGCGACCTCGTGGTAGCGACGGTCCGCCGCCCGGGGAAGAGCCTCTACGACGTGATCGGCACCCAGGACATGACCACCGACGACACCTATTACGAGCGCGGCATCAGCCTGCTCCACGGGTTCCTCACCGAGCACTACGTCGACGACGCGGACCACATCGTGAAGGTCCCGGCCGGCGCCGCGGACGTCGGCGTGCTGCTCGAGCCGCTCACGGTGGTCGAGAAGGCGATCGCGCAGGCCTACGAGGTCCAGCGGCGGCTCAAGGTCTGGCGCCCCCGGCGCGCGGCGGTGGTGGGCACGGGGACGATCGGGCTCCTCGGCGCGCTCGTGCTCCGGCTCCGCGGCCTGGACGTGGTCGCCTTCGGGAAGACCCCGCGCCCCTACCGGAACGCGGAGCTCCTCGACACCATCGGCGCGCACTACGTCACCACCTCCGAGCTGTCCGTGACCGGTGCCGCACGCGAGCTCGGTGCGTTCGACCTCGTCCTGGAGGGTTCCGGCTTCTCGCCCCTCGTCTTCGACGCCATGGGCGCGCTCGCCAAGAACGGCGTCCTCGTCCTCACCAGCGTCACCGGCGGCGACCACCGGGTGGAGATCCCGGCAGACCGGCTCAACCTCGACTTCGTGCTCGGTAACCGCGTCATGGTGGGGAGCGTCAACGCCGGGCGCGAGCACTTCGAGGCGGGCGTCCGGGACCTGGCGCACGCCCAGTCCGCATGGCCGGGATGGCTGGCGGGCCTGCTCACGCACCCGGTGAAGGGGCTCGAGCGCTACGACGAGCTCTTCGCGAAGCTGCACTCACCGAACGGCGCCATCAAGATCTTCTGCGAGGTCGCTCCGCTGTGATGCGTCCCTCGCTCGGGAGGGTCGCGGACCTCTCCGCCACGGCCGAGGCGACCGCGTGACGCGTCACCTCCCCGAGGTCCTCATCGAGGCGACGCTCCTGGCCCTCTTCATGATGTCCGCCTGCGGTTTCGGCGTCCTCCTCTTCCACCCGGGATCTCCCGTCCACGGCGCGCTCGCGACCGACCTCGCCAGGCGGCTCGTGATGGGCGCCGCCATGGGCTCGACTTCGCTCGCGCTCGTATACTCGCCGTGGGGACAGCGCTCGGGCGCACACCTGAATCCCGCGGTGACCCTCGCCTTCCTGCGGCTCGGGAAGGTGTCGCGGAGCGACGCGCTGGCGTACATCGTCGCGCAGTTCACGGGCGGCGTCGCCGGCGTCGCGGTGTCCTGGGCGCTGCTCGGGGACGTGCTGGCGCATGCGTCGACGCGCTTCGTCGCCACCGTGCCGGGGCGCGCCGGCTCCTGGGCGGCCTTCGCGGTCGAGATCGCCATCGCGTTCGCGATGATGGCGGTCGTGCTCGCCGTATCCTCGACGAGGCATGCGCGCCTCACTGGCGTGTGCGCGGCCGTCCTCGTAGCCGCCTTCATCGTCGCGGTCGCGCCGATCTCGGGGATGAGCCTCAACCCCGCTCGTTCCTTCGGGTCCGCGGTGTTCGCCGGCGCGCTCGCGCCGCTGTGGATCTACTTCCTGGCGCCACTGATCGGCATGCAGCTGGCAGCTGTCATCGTCCCGGCGCGACTCCGGGCCGGGTGCGCGAAGCTGGATCACCCGCCCGATCGGGCGTGCATCTTCTGCCGACGCGGCGTGCCGCCCGGGTCGTCGCGCGCCGCTGGCTGACGGGCGCAGACCGCAGCCACGCCAGCTGCGAGCGCGACGCCGACCACGTGGAACGCCAGCAGGTGCCCGAGCGCGTCATGAGCCGGGCACGTGAGCTGGAGCGCCGCCGCACCTGCCAGTGCCCCGCTCGCGGCGCCCGCTGCTGCGGCGCGCGCGCCGAGCACGGTCGTGCCTCCCCGGATCGCGAACCACGTAGCGGCGACGACGACGGCTCCGACGACGAGCTCGCTGACCAGGCACTCGATGCCCAGGGCGGCGGCGAGGGCGCCGCCGCCGGCGGCGGCCAGCGCCGTTGCGAGCAGCAACGACGGCGCGCCGATGGCCACCGCCAGCGTGCTGCGCCGCGAAGCCGAGGCCGAGGCGCACGCCAGGCCGGCGACGCCGAGCGCCAGTGCGATCACCCGGTCCTTCGGCGACGTCGAGACGTGGTGCGCTGCGATGACGAGGGCCGGGAATGCCACCGCGATCGCTCCCATGGAGGCGATCCTCCTCCATCGCGCCTCGCGACGGAGGTCGGCGACGATGAGCTCGGGCGGTGGGATCACGACCCCTCCCTTCCCCGCGCCAGGTCGCGCAGCCGCGTGCGCAGCTCCTCGTTCGCGCGGAACGCCCGGACCCTCGCTGCGCCCTCGCTGATCCCCAGGATCCTGCCGATGTCGGCGAAGCCGAGTCCCTCGAAGCGGTGCAGGTGGACCACGATGCGCTGGGACTCGGGCAGGGCCTCGAGCGCTGCGCGCACCTGCTCGTCGCGCCGGCGCAGGTCGATCTCGTCCCCGGGATCGTCGGCAGCCTCGGGGACGTCCGTGACACCGTCGTCCAGGGATTCGGATGGCGCGCGCCCCCGCGCCCGAAGCCAGTCGACCCGGACCCGCGCTGCGATCGTGAACACCCACGGCCGGACGCGCTCTCCGCGCCGCCAGAGCCGCCGGCCGGCGTGGATCTTGAGGAAGGTCGTCTGCGTGAGGTCGTCGACGGCGCCCCGGTCCGAGACGGCCCGCGTGAAGAAGGCCTGCACCGCCGGAGCGAGTGACGAGAACAGCTGCTGAAACGCGTCCGCGTCGCCCTCGACGTAGGCCTGCATGAGCGCCTCCTCGCTCTCTTGCGAACGTCTACGCATGGGCCTCGGGGCTCGTTACGTCCCTTTCTCCCTGCCAGAACGCATGACGCGTTCGGCCCTTCCGGGTCTCGCCCGGTCGGGTGCGTAACGGCACGCGTCCCGTCCACGTACTGGAGGCCGAACTCGCGAGGATGCAACCGAACCGCTTCCGGGAACCTCCATGCTCTGCCCTCACGACAGCCACGCAAGCTCGACCGACACCACCGAACGTCGTCCGAGGAGCGGCCCGCGTTTCACGGCTGCCCCTGCGCCACATCGCGCGGCGGTCGATCGCGAGATCCCCGAGCGCTCCCTCATCGCTCGGGTGCTGGCCGGCGACGCCTCATCCTTCCTCGATCTCGTGAAGCGTCACCATGGATCGATCGTGCGGCTCGCCGAGGCATGGGGACACGATGCGCAGGGCGCCGAGCAGGTCGCGCGATGCGCCTGGCCCACCATCCTGCAACGCCTGTCGGGCTTCGACGGTGCCGGGTCCCTCGCCGCGTGGCTGCTGCGCGTCGTGAGCGAGCTCGCGAGCGCGACGGCGCCACGGCGTCCCGTCGATCAAGATGACGACGATGCGGGCGCGGTCGTCGATGGCAGCACCTTCGACCCGGAGGGGCGCTGGGCATCGTCCGGGCGGCCGAGGAACCCGGCCGGAACTGCCGGGGACGTGCCGCCGGACGCGCTGCGAAAGGCACTCGCAGCGCTTCCGGCGTGCCAGCGGGTGGTCATCACGCTGCGCGACGTCGAGGCGCTCGGGCCCGACGACGTTGCGGCCGTGCTCGGCGTCACGGTGGCGGCGCAGCACGCGCTGCTCCACCGGGCGCGCACCGCGCTCGTGGGCGAGATCTGGTCTGGCCAGGGCCCGACGCGGGAGACGCGCTGCACCGAACGGGAGGGCGCATGAACCTGACCGCACGACTCCTGCTCGTCGCGATCCAGGCCGCGCCAGTACTCACCATCGCCGCCGAGCACCCGGAGGAACCGAGCATGTCGACGTTTCACAAGCCGCCGGACGACGAGCTGCGCAAGCGGCCGACGCGCGAGCAGTACGAGGTGACGCAGCACGAGGCCACCGAGCGCCCGTTCCAGAACGCGTACTGGGACCATCACGGCGCGGGCATCTTCGTCGATGTCGTCTCGGGGGAGCCGCTGTTCTCGCCGCTCGACAAGTTCGACTCCGGCACCGGCTGGCCCAGCTTCACGCAGCCGCTCGAGGCCGGCCACGTCAACACCAAGACCGACTGGCGCGGCTCCTGATGCCGAGGACCGAGGTGCGCTCGAGGCTCGCCGATTCCCACCTCGGCCACGTGTTCAAGGACGGCCCGCGGCCGACGGGGCTCCGTGACTGCATCAACTCGGCGGCGCTCCGGTTCGTCCCCGTGGAGCGGCTCGCGGAGGAAGGATACGGGCGTTTTCTGCCGCTCTTCGAGACCGCCCACGCCCAGCGCTGAGCCGGGCGAGGAGGCCGCACGTTGAAGCCCATCCCCGTGACGATCCAGCCGCCGCTCGGGCGGGCCGCGAGCACGCGCGCCGTGCTCATTCCGATCACGAAGTCGGAAACGTGGTGGGAACTCGCGCAGGACGAGCGGCGCGCGGTGGTGGAGGCGCGGTCAGGCCACGTGACGACGGGCCTGCGGTACCTGCCCGCGATCGCGCGTCGCCTGTACCACGGCCGCGAGATCGGGAGCGAGTTCGACTTCCTCACGTGGTTCGAGTTCGAGCCGCGCCACGAGAGCGCGTTCGACGAGCTCACCGCGATCCTGCGGGCGTCTGAAGAGTGGCGATACGTCGAGCGCGAGGTCGAGGTCCGGCTCTCGCGCGAGGCGTGAGCGCAGGAGCGGGCTCTCGTGGCGCTCCGGCTCGAGACATCGCGACTCGTCCTCTCGCCCGTGGAGTTCGCCGACGTGGGGGCGCTGCGCGTTCTCCTCATCCACCCCGACGTGCGTCGCTGGCTGTGCGATGGGCGTGTTCTGAGCGAGGCCGACGTCCGCGGGATGGTCGCGCAGAGCCGTGAAGCGTTCCTCTGGCGCCGTGCTGGATTCTTCGCGATGCGAACCCTGCACGACGGCTCGCTCGTGGGCCTCGCCGGCCTCAAGCCGGCGGTCCTCGGCGGGCCCGAGCTCGTCTCCGCGCTCTGGCCTTCGCTCTGGCGTTCCGGCCTCGCCGCGGAGGCCTGTCGCGTCGTCCTTCACGACGCGTTCGAGCGCGTCGGAGTTCAGCGCGTGCTCGCGGGAGCCGACGCCCCGAACTTCCGCTCCCTCGCCCTGATCCATGCCCTCGGCTTTCGACAGATCGCCATCACGCCCGGCGCCTTCGGCACCATTCGATGGTTCTCGCTGGAGCGACCCGGTGCGACGGGTTGACGTCAGCCGAGAGTACCCGTGGTCACTCGAAGACCATGACGGTGGAGACAGGGAACCCCAGCGCGTCCTCCCCTCCGAAGACCAGGACCCGGCCGTTCCTGAGGAGCGTCACCGTC
>DASTGH010000306.1:0-2412 GCA_035719345.1 Anaeromyxobacteraceae bacterium | reverse complement strand
TACCTGCTCTTCCACGCGCTCGTCGCCGACGACCGCGCGCTCTTCGAGCGGGCGCTGCGCTGGACCGAGCGCCACCTGGCGCGCGGCGAGCTCGCCGCGAACCTGCCCGCGTGGCTGTGGGGCAGGGACGCGCACGGCCGCTTCCGCGTGCTCGACCGGAACTCCGCCGCGGACGCCGACGTGTGGATGGGGTACGCGCTGGTCGAGGCGGGGCGGGTCTGGCGCGCGCCCGAGCACGACCGGCTCGGCCGCGCGCTCCTCGCCGAGGTCGTGCGGCGCGAGGTGCGCGACCTGCCCGGCCTCGGGCCCGCGCTCCTCCCCGCGCCGCGCGGCTTCGAGCTCGAGGCGGGCCGCGCCTGGCGCCTGAACCCGAGCTACCTGCCGCCCCAGGTGGCGCGCGGGCTCGCGACCGCCGGCGTGCCGGGGCCCTGGCCGGCGCTCGCCGCCGCACAGCGCCGGATGCTGGTCGAGGCCTCGGCGCGCGGGTTCGCGCCCGACTGGACGCTGCTCCGCGACGGGAGCTTCGGGCCCGACCCGGTGGGCGGCGCCGTCGGCGGCTACGACGCGATCCGCGTCTACCTGTGGAACGGCATGCTGGCGGCGGGCCATCCCGAGCGCGCCGCGCTCCTCGCCGCCACCGCCGGGCCCGCCGCGCTCCTGGCCGAGGGGCGCGAGCCGCCGGAGCGCGTGCGCCTAACCACCGGCGAGGGGCAGGGCCGCGCGCCGCCCGGGTTCCTGGCGGCCCTCCTCCCCGACGTCCTCGCGCGCGGCGACCGGGCCGCGGCGGAGCGGCTCCGCGCCGGGCTCTCCGCCGCCCGCCGCGGCGCGGCGCTCCTCGGCGATCCGCCCGCGTACTACGAGCAGAACCTGGCGCTCTTCGGCGAGGGCTTCGCCGAGGGGCGCTTCCGCTTCGCGGAGGACGGCCGCCTCGTGCCCGCCTGGGAGGAAGCATGTCTGGCGCGGTGATCCTCGCCTTGGGCCTCGTCCTCGGCGCGACCGAGGCGCCGCCCGCGCAGGTGCGCACCGCGTGGTACTGGGAGTCGCGGGGGCGGGACGACCGCGCCGCGGAGGCGTGGGGTGAGGCGCTCGCCGCCGGCGACCGCGCCGACGCGCTCGCGGCGCTCGGGTCGTGGCACGCGCGCGGCGGGCGGCTCGCGGAGGCGCGCGACCTGCTCTCGCGGTTGGTGCGCGGCTGGCCGGGGTCGCCCGAGGCGCGGCAGCTCGAGCACGCCGTCGAGATCGGCGCGCGGCACGCGGGGCTCCTGGCCCGGGCGCGCGAGGCGGCGCGCACGGGGAGGCTCGACGACGCGCTGGCGCGCTACCGCGAGCTGTTCGGCGCGGCGCCGCCTCCCGGCCACCTCGCCGCCGAGTACTGGGAGGCGTGCGCCGGCTCCTCGCGCAGCGTGGACGAGGGGGTCGCCGGCCTGGCGGAGCTCGTCCTGCGCGTGCCGGCGAGCACCCGCTACCGCTTGGCGCTGGCGCGCGCGCTCACCTACCGGCCCTCCTCGCGGCTCGACGGCGTGGCGCGCCTCGAGGCGCTCGAGGCCGATCCGGCGGTGGGCCGCGACGCGGACGCGGCGCTGCGGCGCGCGCTCGGCTGGCTCTCGCCCGGCACCGAGGCGGACCTCCACCTCGGCCGCTGGCTGGCGCGGCATCCCGCCGACGCCGAGATCGCCGCGCTCCGGGCGAGGAGCGGGTCCTCCTCGGCCGTGGACGCCGGGTACCGGGCGCTGGCGCGTGGCGACCTGGGCGACGCGCGGCGTCGCTTCGCCGAGGCGGGGCCGGGCGACGCCCGCGCGCTCGCCGGGTTCTCGCTCGTAGCGCTGCGCGAGCGCGACTACGGCACCGCCCGCGCGCTCGCCGAGAAGGCGCGTGATCTCGCGCCGGCCGAGGTCGCCGCCTGGGAGGGCCCGCTCCGCAGCGCGACCTTCTGGGACCTCGTCTCGCGCGCCCGCTCCGCGCTCTCCGGAGGGCGCGCCGAGGAGGCGCGCGGGCTGCTCGCCGAGGCCTCGGTGCAGCCCGGGGCCGACCGGCGCGAGGTGGAGCTCGCGCTGGCCGAGGTGGACGAGGTGCGCGGGGCGCACGCCGAGGCGGAGGCGAGGCTGCGCGCGCTGTCGGTGGCCCACCCGCGCGACGGCGTCGTGCTGCGGAGGCTCGTGGACGCGCTCGCCCGCGCCGGGAAGCGCGGCGAGGCCCTGGCGGTGAACGACGCGCTCGCGCGCGTGGCTCCGTCCCTCGCCCTCGACGCCGGCCCGCTCCGCGCGGGCGAGCTGCGCGATCGCGCGGCGGCGCTCCGCTCGCTCGGCGACGCCGACGGCGCGCGGGCAGCGCTCGACCGCGCCCGCGCCCTCGATGCGCGCGATCCCTGGCCCGTCCACGACCTCGCCCAGCTCGCGCTGGAGCGGGGCGACC
>DASTGH010000305.1:0-8578 GCA_035719345.1 Anaeromyxobacteraceae bacterium | reverse complement strand
GTTGTAGCCGGTGTGGCAGCCGCTGCAGTTCGTCCCGGCGGAGAGCGCGGGGTGCGAGCCGCCGGGCGGGATGCCGTGGCAGGTGCCGCAAGCCGCCTGGTTCGTGCCCGTCCACACCGGCGCGTTGGCCGTCGTGCCGTTCGAGAAGTTGCCGTGGCAGTACACGGACGCGCAGCTCACCGCGGTGGTGTTGAAGGCGGGCGTGACGCCGCCCGTCTTCGCGAGCGTGCCGAACGTGATGAGGGGCGTGCCGTTGGCGTGCGCCTTGTCGCCGGTCGCCGGCACCACGTGGCACTCGGTGCAGGCGATGGCGTTGGAGAGCCCGCCGGCGCTGAGGTGCGTCGCGTGGGCGCCGACGCCGCGGGAGGTCGTGGCGGTGTTGCCGTGCGAGTCGATGGGCGGCGCCTCGGCGGCGTACGTCGTCCGGCCGGGCGTGCCGTGGCACTGCGTGCAGCCGGTGCCGGTCTGGTCCACGACGCCGTTCACGTGCGTCGCCTGGTTCACGGTGGTGTTCGTGTACCCGCCGTGGCACGTGCCGCAGCTCGTGTTCTGCGGGTGGGGCAGCGGCGGCGGGTTCGCCGCGGCGCCGGTCCCGGTGCCGTGGCAGGCGTTGCAGCCGAGCGTCCCGGCCGCGGTCCAGGCGACCGTGGTCAGGGCGGCGCCGGTGAGGCCGGACCCGGTGAAGTTGCCGTGGCAGTAGGTGTTGGAGCAGGTCTTCGCCCCCGCCGACGCGTAGCTGGCGGTGGCGATGCTGCCGGTGGTGGCCAGGTTGCCGAAGGTCACGGTGCCGGCCGTGGCGGCGCCGGTCTTGTGGACCGGGGTGGTCGGCACGACGTGGCAGGCGTTGCAGAGCACCGGCTTCGAGCGCGCGCCGCCCACGTGGGCGACGTGCACGCCCACGCCGGCCGAGCTCGCGCCGGTGTTCCCGAACGTGTCCGGAGCGCCGGTGCCGGTGGGCGCGGCGGCGACGTTCGCGTCCTGGCCGGTGGCCGCCGGCGGCGCGGTGCCGCCGTGGCAGGAGGTGCAGGTCAGGCCCTGCGTGTCGACGGTGCCGTTGATGTGCTTGCCGCCCGAGACGAGCACCGCGCCCGTGGCGTCGACCGTGCCGCCGTGGCACTTGGCGCAGGTGGTGACGGCCGCGGCGTTGTGGTGGTTGGCGGTGCTGGGCGGCGCCAGGTGGCAGTCGCCGCAGGCGGCCGCCGCGCCGTTCCACGCCCAGGAGGCGCGGGCGCCCTTGGTCGTGGTCGCGCTGAGCGAGCTGCCGTGGCAGTAGACGGTGCAGGTCGTGGCCGTGCTCGTGCCGTTCCCCTGGACGAACGCGGGTGTGACGCCGCCCAGGTTCGCGCCGGTGGCGGCGGCGAAGGTGAGGTTCACCGTCCCGTTGGCGTGACCGGTGCTCGTGTTGTTGGGGTGGCACTCGGTGCAGGCCAGCGGCTTGTAGGTCGCGCCCGCGGCCTGCGGGTTCGCGTGCGCCTGGTGGACGCCGACGAGGACGCCGGTGTTCGCGCCCTGGGCGTCGAGCGGCGGCGCCGCCGCCTGGTTCGCGTCGTAGGTGACGCCGGCGATGGCCGCGCCGCCCGCGCCGTTGGCGCGAGCCTGCGTGCCGTGGCAGGTGGTGCAGGCGAGCGTCACGACGTCGACCGTGCCGTTCACGTGGTTCGCCAGGTTGACGGTGCCGGTGGTGGCGCCGGTCTTGGCGTAGCCGGTGTGGCAGGAGCCGCAGTCGTCGCGCTGCACGTGGCCGGTGGAGGCGGCCGGCGGGTTGCCGTGGCAGCTCGTGCAGCCGAGCGTGGTCGCGCCCTGCGCGAAGGTGCCCACCCAGCTCGGCGAGGCGTTCGCGCCGCCGGTGAAGGTGCCGTGGCAGTACACGTTGGAGCAGGTATTGGTCGTGGCGTTGAACGCCGGCGCCGCACCGCCCGTCTTCGCCAGCGGGCCGAAGGCGAAGTCGACCGCGCCGGTGGCGTGCGAGGTCGAGGTCGGGACCGCGTGGCACTCGCTGCAGCCGATGGGCGCCGAGCGCAGCACCGTGTTGGCGAGGTGCGAGAGGTGCGCGCCGACCGCCGCCTGGGTGGTGGCGGTCTCGCCCTTCGTGCCCGAGGGCGGGGCCGCCGCCACCGGGTTCGTGCCCGTCGCGCCGGTGCCGCCGCCGCGCCCGGTGGTGCCGTGGCACGAGGTGCAGGACATGTTGGGGAGGTCGACCGCGCCGTTCATGTGCTGCGCGGCGTTGACGGTCCCGGTCGTCCCGTTGAAGGAGTAGGCCGCGTCGTGGCAGTTGCCGCAGGCGGTGGCGTTCGCCGGGTGCGTGCCGGCCGGCGGCGCGCCGTGGCAGGAGGTGCAGTTGAGGGTGCCGGCGACCGTCCAGACCGGCGTCGCGTTCGCGCCGTTCTTGAAGTTGCCGTGGCAGTACGTGGCGGCGCAGCCGGCGCTGGTCGTGTTGTAGGCCGGCGTGATGGCCGGCTGGCCGGCCCATGCCGTCCTCGCCAGCGTGCCGAACGTGATCGCGGCCGTGCCGTTGGCGTGTGTCTTGTCGCCGGTCGCCGGCACGACGTGGCACTCGCTGCAGGCGATGGCCGCGCTGCGGAAGGCGGTGGAGGTGAGGTGCTTGGCGTGCGCGCCGACGCCGCGGGAGGTCGTCGCCGTCGCGGCGTTGCCGTGCGCGTCGACGGCGCTGGCGTCGCCGGCCGGGGCGGCCCGCACGTCGCCGCTCGCCACGTTGGCGACCGAGAGGTCGCCGTGGCAGGAGGTGCAGCCCGAGGTGGCGACGTTCACGGTGCCGTCGACGTGCGTCGCCGCCGCGACCGTCGAGCCGGTGTAGCCGGTGTGGCACGAGCCGCAGTTCGGGTTCGGCGGGTGGAACACGCCCGTCCCCAGCGCCGGCGGGGCGCCGTGGCAGGAGGTGCAGCCGAGCGAGGGCGTGGCGGTGAAGGTGCCGGTCCAGGCCGGCGCGGCGCTCGCGCCGCCGGCGAAGTTGCCGTGGCAGTACGAGGCCGAGCAGGACCCGCCCGACCCGGCGTAGGCCGGCGTGACCGCGCCCGTCCTCGCCAGCGTGCCGAAGGCGACGGTGGTCGTGCCGCTGGCGTGGACGTAGCTCGCCTGCGTCGTCGGCGTCGCGGGCACCGCGCCGCTGTGGCACTCGGAGCAGGCGACGGCGCGGGAGCGGCCGCCGAGCACGTGCGCGGAGTGCGCGCCCACGCCCTTCTGCGTGGTCACGGTGTTGCCGAAGGTGTCGAGCGCCGTGCCGCCGGTGGGCGCGGCCGCGGCGAACGCGTCCTGGCCCGCCGCCGGCGCCGGGTTCCCGGGGTTGCCGTGGCAGGTGACGCAGGTGAGGCCCTGGTAGTCGACCGCGCCGTTCACGTGCAGCGCCGTGCCGGCGACGAGCGCGCCCGAGGCCTGCACCGTGCCGCCGTGGCACTTCGAGCAGGTGGTGACCGCCGCGGCGTTGTGGTGGTTCGGCGTCGTGGGCGGCGCCTTGTGGCAGCTGCCGCAGGTCTCCTGCGAGCCGTTCACGGTCGTCCACACCGGAGCGGTGGTCGGGCCGCGGGTGGTGGAGGCGTTGAGCGTGGAGCCGTGGCAGTAGGTCGCCGAGCAGCTGCCGCCGGCCGCCGCCGACCAGACCGGGGCGGCGCCGCCGGCCCGGGCGGTCGAGCCGGTCGCGAACGTCACGCCGGGCGTGCCGTCGATGTGGCCGGGGAAGACGGTGGCGTCGGCGCCGGAGGGCACGGTGTGGCAGTCGGCGCAGGCGAGCGCCGCTCCGCCGAGCCGCGTCGGGCCGACGTGCGAGGTGTGGGCGCCGACCGTGACGAGCGTCGTCGGCTGCGAGGCGCCGCCGTTCGCGATCTTGACGGCGGTGTGGTCGCGCGCCGGCGCGCCGGTCTGGTTGTCCTGGCCGCCGTGGCAGAAGGTGCACTCGTTCACCCAGCTCGCGTGGCCGTTGGCCGCGTGGCAGGCGTTGCAGTCGCTCGTCGTCACGCCCGAGGCGGTGGGCGTGCCGGCGCTGCCGTAGCCGAGGTGACAGCCGGCGCAGTACTGCGGACCGCGGCCGCCGGTGACGACCGGGTCGAGCGCCATGAGGCCGTGGTTCTGCGGCTGCGTGAAGGCGAGGCTCTGGTCGTGGGCGCCGGCGGCGTCCACCTTGCCGTCCATGTGGACGGCCTTGTTCACGACCCACGTCGTGCCGCCGGGCGTGCCGGAGTAGCCGGTGTGGCAGCTGGAGCAGTTCGTGGTGGCGCCGACGGTCGGGTGCGGCGCCGGCGGCGGCAGGGCGTGGCAGGTGCCGCAGGTGGTCGCGGTCGCGGCCGTGTCGGTCCACTTCGGCGCGGTGTTCGAGCCGCCGGCGGCCAGCGGGCTGCCGTGGCAGTAGGTGGCGCAGGTGAGCGTGGTCGCGTTGAAGGACGGCGTGCCCGCCTTGGCGGCGAGCGGACCCCACGTGAGGTCGACGGCGCCGGTCGCGTGCAGCGACGACTGCGGCACCGCGTGGCACTCCGTGCAGGCGATGGGCGAGGCGCGCAGGTTCGTGTTGCCGAGGTGGGCCTGGTGCGCGCCGACCGGGCGCGTGTTCCCGGCGGTGGCGCGGGGCGGCGCCGCGTTGAGCGGGCTCGCCGGCGTGGCGGTGAGGGCCGCGTTGCCGTGGCAGCCGGTGCAGGAGGCGGCCGCAGCCGTGCCGAAGTCGTTGGCCGTGCCGCCCGCCTTGTGGCAGTCGGCGCAGGCGACCGGGACGTAGCCGCCGGTCCCGGAGACGTCGCCGTGGCAGGTGACGCAGGCGGCGGCGCCCTGCGCGGTGTTGGCGGCCGCGGGGTGCGCGCCGCCGGAGCCGGCCACGAACCAGCCGGCCGGGTGGTAGTTCGCGCGATCGACCGCTCCGTTCACATGCTTGCCGCCCGCGACCAGGACGGCGCCAGTGGCGTCGACGGTGGCGGCGTGGCAGGTGGCGCACTGGGTGACCTGCGTCACCTTGGCGTGGACGCCGCTGGCGGTGGGCGGCGGCGCGCCGTGGCAGCTCGTGCAGGAGAGCGTCGTCTGGCCCGGGGCGAAGGTGCCGGTCCAGGCCGGCGTCTTCTGGCTGCCGCCGGCCAGCGTGGCGCCGTGGCAGTAGGTGGCGCAGGTGGCGCCGGTCGCGTCGAACGACGCCGCGGCGCTGGCCGTCCTCGCCAGCGTGCCGAACGTGATCTCGCGCTTGCCGTCCACGTGCTGGCCGCTCGCGTCGAGGACGTTGGTGGGCACGAGGTGGCACTCGGAGCAGGCGATGGCGCCCGCGAGCGGCCCGGCCACGAGGTGGCTCTGGTGCGCGCCCACCGAGCGGTCGGTGGTGGCGGTCTGGCCGGCCGCCCCCTTGGGCGGGGCGGCCGGGTTCGCGAAGCGGGTCGAGTCGCCGTGGCAGAAGGTGCAGTTCGTCCGCCACGCCGGCGTGCCGCTCGAATGGCACTGGTCGCAGGAGACCCCGACGCTGCCGCCGGTGAGGTCGACGCCGTGGCAGGTCTGGCACGAGCCGAGGCCGCCGGCGTTGGCGGCGGCGCCGTGCTGCGAGGGATCGGACCAGCCGGCCGGGTGGCCGCCGGCCGCGTCGACCTTGCCGTCCATGTGGGCGCCGTTTGCCAGGATCTTGCCGCTGGCGTCGACGGTGGCGGGGTGGCAGCCGGCGCACTTCGTCACGTCGGACGCGACGGCCGGGTGCCCGGCCTTCGTCGGGGGGGCGCCGTGGCAGCTGTCGCACTGCTTCTGCGAGCCGTCGACGAGCGTCCACTCCGGCGTGGTGTTCCGGCCGCCCGCGCCGAGCGTGGCGCCGTGGCAGTACACGTTGCTGCAGGTGCCGCTCGTGCCGTCCGCCGCGCGCACGTACTGCGGCGACGCGCCGCCGGTGAGGGCGAGGCGGTCGGAGCGCTCCGCGTCGAACTTGACGGTGGCCCAGGGGCCGCCCATGTGGCCCTGCTCGGAGACGGTGCGCGGGACCTGGTGGCAGTCGTCGCAGCGGAGCGGCGCGCGCAGCTTGGTGGTGGAGAGGTGGGCCTGGTGGGCGCCGACGCCCATGGCCGTGGTGGCGGTCTCGCCGCGCACCGACATGGGCGGCGCCGCGTTCCCGTTGCTGGGGTCGCCGTGGCAGCGCGTGCAGCTCGCCACGTCGATGGGGGTCGGGTCGGTCGGGCCGACGGCCACGCCGCCGGCGCCCCCGTCGCCGCCGCCCTTCGCGGCCGTCGGGCGGGCGGCATCGCAGCCGGCTCCGGCGAGCAGCGTCGCGGCGAGTGCGGCGATTCGGAGGTGGGAGCGGCGCATGTCGACCCCTGGTGCGAAGAGGGCGAGGCCAGGCCGCGACTCGGCCCGGCGCCACCCCCATGGAAGTCCGGCGAAACCTGGCGGGACGAAGCAACGGATGTGCCCGGGATCCCTTCGTGGATTCGCACGGTCCGCGATCCCGGTCGCACCTACAGTGGAGACACGTGCCCTGAGTCCGTGCCGGGAGCGGCATCCGCCCCCTCGACCGCCCGTTGGAGGCTGATGCACGGTGGGTGACGTGGGCGAATGTGCGAGCGCGGCGTCCGGGTCTGTCCCCCGGGTGCCAGACAAGCCGCCGCAACGATTGCGGCGGCTTGATGGGCATCACGCTCGATGTGCAGGTTTGTCGCGGGGTGAAACGACGGATCCTGTGGCAAGATGCCGCGGAGCTGCGGCCTGATGTCGCGCTCGACCGGCTTGCCCGTCACCAGGTCTCGCGGCCGTGGCAGGCCGGGAGGCAGGTGCGGCTCGCGGGCGTCCAGGAGCGGATGCTCGAGCCCGGCACGCCCACGTCGCGCACGCCGTTCACGTGCAGCGCCGGGTCGACGGAGCCCGATCGCGCGTAGCCCGTGCCGTGGCAGACGACGCAGTCGAAGCCCTCGCCGGTCACGTGGCGCGCGTGCTGCCCGTTGGGCGGCGGGTCGCCGTGGCAGCTCGTGCACGTCTTCTGCGAGCCGTCCACGCGCGTCCACACCGGTGCCGTGGTGCTGCCTCCGGCGAGCTGCGAGCCATGGCACCAGGTGGCGGAGCAGGTCGCGGTGGCCGGCGTCCACGCCGGGGCGGCGCCGTTCGAGGAGGCGCGCGGCCCGAACTGGACGAGGAGCGTGCCCGTCGGGTGCTGGCGGGTGCTGGACGGGACGACGTGGCACTCGGAGCAGGCGACGGGCGCGGCCAGGGTGGCGCCGAGGTGCGCCTGGTGTGCGCCGACGCCGCGAGCGCTCGTCGCGGTGTTCCCCTTCGTGTCCTGGGGAGGGGCGGGCGCGATCGCGGCGGGCGTGCGGCCCGGGTCGCCGTGGCAGGCGGTGCAGGCGCCGGGCGCCTCGACGATGCCGTCGATGTGCAGGCCGGCGGCGACGTCGATCGTCCCGTCCGGCTTCACCGTGCCGGGGTGGCACTTCCAGCAGATGGTGACGTCGGCCGCGACCGCGGGGTGGGGCGTCTCGGGCGGCGGCGGGATCGCGTGGCAGGTGCCGCACGCTGCCTGCGTGCCGTCGACCTTCGTCCACCGCGGCGCCGTGTTCGAGCCGCCGGGCAGCGTGGCGCCGTGGCAGTAGACGTTCGAGCACGTCGCCGCCGTGCGATCCCAGAGCGGCGCGGCGGCGCCGGTCCGCGCCAGCGGCCCGAAGGTCACGTCGGCGTGGTCCTTGTCCATGTGGCCGTCCTGGGCGACGCGGCCGGGGACGACGTGGCACTCGGAGCAGCCGATCGCGCCGCGCAGGGGCCCCTCGCGCACGTGCGACTGGTGGGCGCCGACCGGCAGGTCGGTCGTGGCGGTGAGGCCGATGACGGACGGCGCCGGCGCCGGGTTGGCGGCGCTGCCGTGGCAGGTGTCGCAGGACTCGGTGACCGCGAGCTGCGCTTGCCGCGCCGATCCCCCACATGCGGCGAGCGCTGCGGCGAGGGCGACGGCGAGTGCGTGGGTGCGGCGCGTGGACATGGGCGTGGGCTCCGAGGCGGCTGAGCCGGACGCCTCATGCACTGCGGGCTCGAGGTGGAGGTACGGAAGGGGAGAGGGCCGCCCTCTGCCCTCCCCCCCAACCTCGTTCAGGTCACGCCGCCGGCGCCTGCCGCGCTACCACCGCCGCCCGCTGTGGTTCTCGCCGTGGCAAGTGAGCGTGCAGGTGGTCCCGTTGAAACCGGTCTGCAGGATGGGCGCCTTGGTCTTCGTGCCGTCGATGTGCGTCGCCGGCACCACCGTCGTCGGGCTGTAGCCCGTGCCGTGGCACTCGCCGCAGGAGATGCCCTCGCTCACGTGCAGCGCGTGGCGCCCCGTCGCCGGGGGCGTGCCGTGGCAGGAGGTGCAGCCGAGCGTCGGCGGCGTGGCGTTCGCCCAGGTCATGGTCGCGTTCGCGCCGCCCGTGAACCCGCCGTGGCAGTACGTCGCCGAGCAGGACGCGCCGTTCCAGGCCGGCGCCGCCCCGCCGGTCGTCGCCAGCCCGCTGAACGTCACGGCGACCGTCCCGTTCCGGTGGCTCGTCGAGGTCGGCACCACGCGACAGGCGCTGCAGGTGACGTTCTGCGTGAACTGCTGGCTCGTGAGGTGGTTCGCGTGCATGCCGACCGCGCGCGTCCCCGTGTCGGTCTCGCCCTT
>DASTGH010000304.1:0-2973 GCA_035719345.1 Anaeromyxobacteraceae bacterium | reverse complement strand
GAGGCACGCGCCCGCCGGCGGGGGCCCGAGCGCGCGCGCCAGCCACGCGCCCAGCGGCCGCGCCAGCGCTGGCCGGTCGCGGTACTTGAGCGCGTGGACGGCGTCGGCCAGCGGCCCGCCGTAGAGCGCGGGCGCGCGCAGGCGCGCGAACGAGGGCGGTGCGGCGAGGCACGCACCGCACGGATCGTCCGGCCCCGGGTGCCCGCAGCGGCGGCAACCCGCCGGGACCGGGTCGACCGCGTCGCCGCAGAGCCGGCAGAACGGCTCCTCCGCCACCCCGGCCAGGCGGTCGCCGCACGCCGCGCAGCGCGGCGGGTAGAGGAGGTCGAGCAGCGCCGAGCCGAGCCCCATCACCGCTGCACCAGGCCGAGCCCCTTCATCTCCCTCGGCTGCGCCAGGCCCATGATCTGGAGGGCCGTCGGCGCCACGTCGGCGAGGACCCCCTCGGCCCGGAGCTTCGCGCCCTTGAAGTCGGGATGCGCCAGGACGAACGGGACCGGCCCCAGCGTGTGGGCGGTGTGCGGCTCGCCCGTCTGCGGGTCCACCATCATCTCGCAGTTGCCGTGGTCGGCGGTGACGAGCATGGCCATCCCGGCCGCGCTCGCCGCCTTCCACAGGCGCCCGATGCACTCGTCCACCACCTTCACCGCCTGGACCGCGGCGTCGAGGAGGCCGGTGTGCCCGACCATGTCCGGGTTGGCGAAGTTCACCAGGACGAAGCCGTACTTCCTCGAGGCGATGGCCTCGACCAGCTTGTCCGTGACCTCGCGCGCGCTCATCTCCGGCTTCTGGTCGTAGGTCTTCACGTCGCGCGGCGACGGCACCAGGATCCGGTCCTCCTTCGGGAACTGCACCTCGCGGCCGCCGTTGAAGAAGAACGTCACGTGCGCGTACTTCTCGGTCTCGGCGCAGCGGAGCTGGGCGACGCCCGCCTCCGCCACCAGCTCCGGGAAGATGCGCGTCGGCTGGTCCGGGGGGTAGGCGACCGGCAGCGTGAACGTCTCATCGTACTGGGTCATGCACGCGTAGTACGAGAGGGCCGGGCGCGGCGAAGGGTCGAAGTCCTTGAAGCCCTCCTGCGTGAAGGCGCGGGTGATCTCGCGCGCGCGATCGGCGCGGAAGTTGAAGAAGACGACCGCGTCGCCGTCGCGGACGCGCCCCCGCGGCCCGCCGCTGCCGTCCACCACCACCGTGGGCTTCACGAACTCGTCGGTCTCGCCGCGACCGTAGGCGTCCTCGACGGCGCGGACGCCGCTCCCGGCCTTGAAGCCCTCCGCCTTCACCAGGGCGGCGTACGCGAGCGCGACGCGGTCCCAGCGCTTGTCGCGGTCCATCGCGTAGTAGCGGCCCATGACGGTCGCGACCTGGCCGTAGCCCTTCTCGGAGAGGCGCCGCTCGAAGTCCTGCAGGTAGCCGAGGCCGCTCCTCGGCGGCGTGTCGCGGCCGTCGAGGAAGGCGTGGACGAAGGCCCGCGGCACGCCCTCGCGCCGCGCCATCTCGAGGAGCGCGTGCAGGTGCTCGACGTGGCTGTGCACGCCGCCGTCGGAGAGGAGCCCCATGAAGTGGACCGCGCCCGAGCCGCCCCGGGCCCGGCGCATGGCCTCGAGCAGGACGGGGTTGCGGTGGAAGGAGCCGTCCTCGACCTCGCGGTTGATGCGCACGAGGTCCTGGTAGACGATCCGCCCTGCGCCGAGGTTCGTGTGGCCGACCTCGGAGTTGCCCATCTGTCCGTCGGGCAGTCCGACGGACAGACCGCTGGTCTTCAGCGCGGTCCACGGGTAATCGCGGCGGAGCGCGTCGAGGTTCGGCGTGCCGGCGATGGCGATGGCGTTGGCCTCGCGCTCCTCGCGCAGGCCGAAGCCGTCGAGGATGACGAGGAGGACGGGGCGGATCGCGGGCACGGGCACCTCTCCGGGTCACGTTTCGAAGCCCGGGAACTTTAGGCGGACGCCGCCGGGGCCTCAACGGAACAACGCGGCGCCGGATCCGGGGGCGTAGCAAGGGACGGGCCGGCGATCGCGCCACGCCGGAGGCCCGGTGCTATGAACGGTCGCGTGGGAGCGGGCGCGGACGGAGCAGGCGGGCGGCCGCGGCGGACCGAGAGGCTCGCCGCGGATGCGGCGGGCGTGGCGCGCGCGGCGGCGCTCCTCCGGGCGGGCGGCCTGGTCGCGTTCCCGACGGAGACCGTCTACGGCCTCGGCGCGCTCGCGCTCGAGCCCCTCGCCGTCCGCGCCATCTACGCGGCGAAGGGGCGGCCCGCGACGAACCCGCTCATCGTGCACGTGCCGGGCGTGGCGGACGCCCGGGCGCTCGTGGCGGAGTGGCCGGTCGAGGCGGAGCGGCTCGCGGCTCGCTTCTGGCCGGGCCCGCTCACGCTCGTGCTGCCGCGGGCCGCCTCCGTCCCCGACGAGGTGACCGCGGGCGGCTCGACGGTGGCCGTCCGCGCCCCGGGCCACCCCGTGGCCCAGGCGCTCCTCGCGGCGCTGGGCGCGCCCGTCGCGGCGCCGAGCGCGAACCGCTCGGAGCACGTCTCGCCGACCCGCGCCGAGCACGTGCTCGCCGATCTGGAGGGCCGGATCGACGCGGTGGTGGACGGCGGGCCCTGCGCGGTGGGGATCGAGTCGACGGTGCTGTGGATCGCGGGGGGGAGGCCGAGGGTGCTCCGGCCGGGAGTGGTGGGGAGGAGGGAGATCGAGGAGGTCATCGGCCCCCTCGACGAGCCGTCCTCGTCCTCGACCCCGTCCTCGATCCCGTCCTCGTCCCCGTCCCCGACCTCGACCGCGACCGCGAGCGAGGTCGTTCGCCCTGAGCGTAGCGACGCGACAGCGTCGCGGAGTCGAAGGGCCCCCTCCTCGTCCCCCCTGCCCTCCCCCGGCCGCTCTCGGGGCGGTCACCCCGGAGAAGCCGGGGCCCAAGAAGCCGGAGCTGGATCCGGTGCAGGCGGAACTGGAGGAAAAGCTGAGGGCTGCGGAC
>DASTGH010000303.1:0-2385 GCA_035719345.1 Anaeromyxobacteraceae bacterium | reverse complement strand
CTCGCGCCGGCGAAGGTGTTCGTGCTCGGCGCCGGCGTCGCCGGGCTGCAGGCCATCGCCACCGCGCGGCGCCTGGGCGCGGTCGTGTCCGCGTTCGACGTGCGGCCGGTGGTGAAGGAGCAGGTGCAGTCGCTCGGCGCCGCGTTCATCGAGGTTCCGGTGCAGGCGGAGGGGCAGGGCGGCTACGCGAAGGAGCTGGCCGAGGACCAGCAGCGGCGGGTGCTCGAGGCCGTCGGCAAGCACATCGTCACGCAGGACCTGGTGGTGACGACGGCGCAGATCCCGGGCCGGCCGGCGCCTCGGCTCATCACGGCCGAGATGGTGCGCTCCATGAAGCCGGGCGCCGTCATCGTCGACCTCGCCGCCGAGAGCGGCGGCAACTGCGAGCTTACGAAGGCGGGCGAGGCGGTCGACGCCGGCGGCGTGCTCGTGCTCGGGCCGGTGAACGTGCCCTCCACGCTCGCCTTCCACGCCAGCCAGACCTACAGCCGGAACCTCCAGTCGCTCCTCGGGCACCTCCTCGACAAGGAGGGGAAGCCGAAGCTCGACCTGCAGGACGAGATCACGGGCGCCATGGTCGTGTGCCACGCCGGTGAGATCAGGAAGCGATAGCCATGCACGGATCCACCACCAGCATCGTCGAGCTGTACGTCTTCGTGCTCGCCGGCTTCGTCGGGTTCCAGATCATCACCCGCGTCCCGTCGCTCCTGCACACGCCGCTCATGAGCGCGACGAACGCCATCAGCGCCATCTCGCTCGTGGGCTCCCTCGTCGCAGCCGGCTCCGACCAGAACGCGGTCGCGACCTGGCTCGGCTTCATCGCGGTGACCGCGGCCACCATCAACGTGGTGGGCGGCTTCCTCATCACCGACCGCATGCTGAAGATGTTCAAGCACGACGACCGGAAGAAGGAGGCCGCCAAGTGAGGACCTCCGAGATCTTCACGCAGGTCTCCTACCTCGTCTCCTGCGTCCTCTTCATCCTCGGCTTGCGCAGCCTGACGAAGCCCGACTCCGCCCGGCGCGGCATGCAGCAGGCGGCGCTGGGCATGTTCCTCGCCATCGTCGGCACGCTCACCAAGCACGAGATCGTCGACTACAAGTGGATCGTCGCCGGCCTCGCCCTGGGCACCGTCGTCGGCTACCCGCTCGGCATGTTCGTGCCGATGACGGCGATGCCGCAGCGGATCGCCATCTCGCACATGTTCGGCGCGCTGGCGGCGACGCTGGTCGGCATCGCCGAGTTCTACACGCTCGGCAACGGCGCCCAGGTCTCGCACGGCACGATGGCGGCGCTCGGCTTCGAGGTCATGTTCGGCGCGCTGACGATCACGGGCAGCTTCATGGCGTTCGGGAAGCTGCAGGAGATCCTCCCGGGCGTGCCCGTCACCTTCAAGGGCCAGAACCTGTTCAACGCGGTGCTCTTCGCGGTCACCGCCGGGCTGTTCCTGTGGCTCATCTACCAGCCGAACACACCCGGCGCGTTCTACCTCATGTGCGTGCTCGGGCTCGTCATCGGCGTGTCGCTGGTGCTGCCCATCGGCGGCGCGGACATGCCGGTCGTCATCTCGCTCCTCAACTCCTACGCCGGCCTGGCGTCGTCGGCGACCGGCTTCGCCATCGGCAACGAGGTGCTGATCGTCGCCGGCGCGCTCGACGGCGCGTCGGGCTTCATCCTCTCCATGGTGATGTCGAAGGCGATGAACCGCTCGTTCGGCAACATCCTCTTCGGCGCGTTCGGGAAGCCGGTCGAGAAGAGCGCCAAGACGGCGACGGGCCTCACCGTGAAGCCGATCAGCGCCGAGGACGCGGCCATCCAGCTCGGCTACGCGCGGAGCGTCATCGTGGTGCCCGGCTACGGGATGGCGGTGGCGCAGGCGCAGCACGCGGTGCGCGAGCTGGCCGACCTCATCGAGAAGAACGGCGGCGAGGTGAAGTACGCCATCCACCCCGTGGCCGGCCGCATGCCCGGCCACATGAACGTGCTCCTCGCCGAGGCGAACATCCCCTACGACAAGCTGAAGGAGATGGAGGAGATCAACGGCGAGTTCCAGAACGCCGACGTGGCGCTCGTCATCGGGGCGAACGACGTGGTGAACCCGGCGGCGCGCAACGACAAGGGCTCGCCCATCTACGGGATGCCCATCCTCAACGTCGACCAGGCGAAGAGCATCATCGTCATGAAGCGGTCGATGAACCCCGGCTTCGCCGGCATCGAGAACGAGCTCTTCTACGACCAGAAGACGTCGATGCTGTTCGGGGACGCGAAGGGGTCCCTGGAGAAGCTCGTCGCGGAGGTGAAGCAGAACGCGGCGTGAGTGTCCGGGGTCCGTTCGCTCCGGCGCGCAGCCGCTCTCGTGACATCGGGCGTTGCCGGGCAGGGGAC
>DASTGH010000302.1:0-2452 GCA_035719345.1 Anaeromyxobacteraceae bacterium | reverse complement strand
GGCGCTGCGCGCGGTGCTGGAGGACCCCGACACGGCGCAGAGCCGGGCGCTGCTCGAGCTGTCGCGCGAGGTGGGCGCGGCGCGCGAGGAGAACGGCCTCGCCGCGGCGGTGGGCCGCGCGCTCGACGTGCTCTTCCCGGGCCGGAGCTGGTGCGTCCGGCTCCTCGATCCGAAGACGCTGGCGCTCACCGCCCTGCAGGCGCGCGGGCGGCTGCGCGACGACGCCCGGGACCGCATCGCGCTGCGGCGGGCGGCGGTGCGCGCCACCGGGCTCAACGAGGAGGCGCTCCTCGCCGGCGGCCTCGTCATCGGCGACCTGGACGAGCCGGTCTTCCACGGGGCGCACCGCGCCGCGGCCGTGCCGCTGGCCGTCTCCGGCGCGCTCTTCGGCGTCATGAACCTCGACTACGAGGAGGGCGCGCCGGGCGACCCCGCCACCGACGAGCCGCTCCTCCTGCAGGTGGCGAACCAGGTCGCCATCGCCGTGAAGAACCTGCGCTCGCTGGAGGAGGTCACCTACCTCAAGGGCTTCCTCGAGGACCTCATCGAGAACGCCAACGCGCTCATCGCGGTGGTGAACCGGGAGCGCGAGGTGCTCGTCTTCAACCGCGCGCTGACGCGGCTCACCGGACGGCCGCGCGAGGCGGTGCTGGGCGAGGAGCTGGCCGCGCTCGTGCCGCCCGCGGAGCGCGCGGCGCTGGAGGCGCTCCTCGAGCGCGCCTTCGCCGGCGAGGCGGCGACCGCCGTCGAGCTGCGCTTCACCACGCCCGGCGGCGGCGAGGCGCGCGTCGCCGCCAACACCTCGGCCATCTATGGCGCCTCGGGCGAGGTCGAGGGCGTCATGCTGGTGGGGCAGGACCAGACCTTGCTCCGCGCATTGCAGGACCGCGCCGAGCACGCGCAGAAGCTGGCGGAGCTGGGGCGGCTCGCGGCCGGCATCGTGCACGAGCTCAACAACCCGCTCACCGCCGTCACCGCCTACGCCGAGGCGCTCGTGGCGAAGCTGGCCCGCGCCGGCGGCGACCCCGCCGACGTGGAGAAGCTGCGCCGCATCCTGGAGGCGGGGCTGCGCATCCAGCGCTTCTCGCGCGACCTCATCGCCTACGCGCGCCCGCCGCGCGACGAGCCGGCGCCGGTGGACCTGGCGCAGGTGCTGCAGCAGGCGGCGCAGATGTGCGAGCCGGTGCTGCGCGGCGCCCGCGCGCGGGTGGAGCAGCGCATCGAGCCGGTGCCGCCGGTGTGGGGCGTGCGCGGGAGCCTCCTGCAGGTGTTCGTGAACCTGGTGACGAACGCGGCGCACGCCGTCGAGTCGCGCGGCGGCACCGTCACGCTGGAGCTGGCGCCAGCCGGCGAGCACGTGAAGGTGCGGGTCCGCGACGACGGGCCGGGCATGGACCCGGACGTGAGGCGGCGCGCCTTCGAGCCCTTCTTCACGACCAAGGGCGACGGCAAGGGCTCCGGGCTCGGGCTCTCCATCGTGCAGGGGATCGTGTCGCGGCACGGCGGCGTCATCGATGTGGAGAGCGCGCCGGGGCAGGGCGCGACGTTCACCGTGATGCTGCCGGTGAACCCGCGGAACAGGGTGTAGCCGGGCTGCGCGGTCAGCCGCCGACCGTCAGCACCGCGTACCCCTCGAACGCCGGCAGCACGGTCGAGATCGAGTAGCCGGACGGGTTCATGACGATCTTCTCGTCGCGGCCGCTCGCCGACTGGAAGCGGGCGCGCCGCGCCGTGCCGGCGACGTGCAGCCCGAGGAAGAGCGTCGCGCCCTGCGCCGGCCCCGATGTGCCGAGCGCCACGAGGTGGGCATCGAGGCGGCCCTCGTTGCGGTAGAGCGCCACGAAGAGCGGCGTCCGCCCGGCGGCGCTGGCGGCGCGGCGGGCGCGGCCGAGGATGAGGCCGAGCGCGCGCGCCAGGCCCTCGAGCTGCGACATCTCGGGCAGGGTGCCCGGGCGCGGCGCGGGGAGCGGCGGGAGCGCGAAGACCGTGCCGTTCCCCACCTTCACGCCGGCCGGCTTGCCCGCCGGCAGCGGCGCCGTCGCCTCGCGGCCTGCGTCGTCCACCGCGCCCACCTCGCCGAAGACGAGCGCGCTCCCGCCCGCCTCCACGCGCCGGCGCAGCTCCTGGGCCTCGCGCGGCGGGAGCTCGCGGCAGCCGGCGAGCACGAGCGCGGCGTCGGCGGGCGCGTCCGCCACCCGCATCACCACCGGCGCCTGGACCTGCAGCGCGGCCAGCGCGTCGCCGGCGCGCTCCACCTGCTCGCGGTGGTCGCCGCCCGACCAGAGGTCGGCCTCGGGCGAGTAGAGGATGGCGCACTCGGTGACCGGCTCGGCGGCGCCGGGCGCGTTCTTCTCGGCCGATGATGATCCCGAAACCGACGAGATTGACGAAGATCGTCAGAAAAATAATGACAAGCGGACGGGTCACGAGCGTCGAGACATTCTATACAATC
>DASTGH010000301.1:0-10270 GCA_035719345.1 Anaeromyxobacteraceae bacterium | reverse complement strand
CATCATCGCGACCGCGCTCATCGACACCGGCTCGCGCATGGACGAGGTGATCTTCGAGGAGTTCAAGGGCACCGGCAACATGGAGGTCGTGCTCTCGCGCCAGCTCGCCGAGCGCCGGATCTTCCCGGCCATCGACATCGGGGCCTCGGGTACGCGCAAGGAGGAGAAGCTCTTCTCGCCGAAGGAGATCGAGAAGGTGCGGCGCCTGCGCGGCGCGCTGGCGTCGCTGAAGCCGGTCGAGGCGATGGAGCGGCTCCTCAAGAAGCTCACCGAGTTCGACAGCAACGACGAGTTCCTGCAGAGCTTCTGACGGGCGCTGACGGGCGGCCGCCCCGCTCGATCGACGTTCGGTGCGGTGGTTCGCCCACCCGGGGTCAGGACGACCCCACCGCCGGTCACAGCCCTCGGGTGCGCGCCCGGTGGCGCGGGGATTGCTCCCACCCCGGGCGCGGGCGAAGATGCCGGGTCGCCCGACCTCGCCCGAATGGCCTCCCCCGACCGCGTCCTCATCGTCGACGACGACGAGCTCATCCTCCGGGCCCTGGCGCGGATCCTGGAGGCGTCGGGGTTCAGCACGCGCTGCTACCTCACGCCAGACGCCGCCCTCGGCGCCATCCAGGCGGAGCAGCCGGTCGTCATCATCAGCGACTACATGATGCCGGAGATGGACGGCATCACCTTCCTCAAGCAGGCGCGCACCCGCGCGCCGGGGGCGGTGCGCATCCTCTGCACCGCCGCCGAGGACTTCAAGGTCGCGCTGCAGGCGGTGAACTCGGGCGAGGTGTACCGCATCATCTCCAAGCCCTGGCACCAGCAGGAGCTGCTCGCCACCGTCGCCCAGGCGGCGGAGGCGGCGCGGCTGCGGCGCGAGAACGAGCGCCTCACCGCCGAGGTCCAGCGCCAGAACGGGCAGCTCCGCGAGATCAACCTGCGCCTGGAGGAGATGGTCCGGCAGCGGACCCAGGCGCTGCTCGAGGGGCTCATCGCCGCGCTCGACTACCGCGACGCCGAGACCCAGTGGCACTCCCGGCGCGTGTCGCTGTACGCGCGGCGCCTGGCGCAGCAGCTCGGCATCCACGAGCCCGACCTCACCACCATCGAGCACGGCGCGCTCCTGCACGACATCGGCAAGATCGGCGTGCGCGACCTCGTCCTGCTCAAGCCCGGCCCGCTCTCGCCGGACGAGTGGAAGGAGATGAAGAAGCACGCGGAGCTGGGCTGGGCGCTCCTGCAGCGGGTCGACTACCTGCGCAACGCCTCGCGCATCGTCCTGCAGCACCAGGAGAAGTGGGACGGGACCGGCTACCCGGCGGGCCTCAAGGGCGAGGACATCGTGATCGGCGCCCGCATCTTCCACATCGTGGACACGCTCGACGCCATCACCAGCGACCGCCCCTACCGCAAGGCGCGCCCCTTCGCCGACGCGCGCGCCGAGGTGCTGCGCTGCCGCGGCACGCAGTTCGATCCCCAGGTGGTGGATGCGTTCCTCTCCGTCTCGGGCGAGGAGTGGGAGCGCATCCGGCTCGACGTCGAGACGGTGGCGGTCCTCTCCGCCGACCTGGCCGAGCAGGCGCCCATCCCGGAGCACGAGGATCGGGCGCTGGCCCCGGCGACGGTGATCCCGAAGGCGTAGCGGAGCGACCCGCTCGCCCCGCTAGGCGCGGCGCACTGCCGGCCGGAGCCGCTCCGCCACCACCCGCGCCAGCGCCTCGGCGCCCGCGCCGTCGGCGTAGGGCGCGATGGCGGCGGCCAGCGCCGCCGCGCTGGCGGGCCGGCGGTCCGGGTCGCGCTCCAGCGCCGAGAGCACGGCGCCCGCCAGCCGCTCGGGGACCTCCGGGTTCGCGGCGCGCGGCGAGGGGACCTCGGCCTCCAGCACCCGCTGCACGGCGAGCAGGTCCGTCGGCGCCGCGAAGAGCCGGCGCCCGGCGAGGAGCTCGTGCAGCACCACTCCCGCCGAGAAGAGGTCGGCGCGGGCGTCGACGCGCTCACCGCGCGCCGCCTCGGGCGCCAGGTACGCCGCCTTGCCGCGGACCACCCCCGGCACGAACGGCGCGCCGCGAGCGCCGGCCTCCGCCAGCCCGAAGTCGACGAGCTTCACCTCGCCGGCGTAGGAGAGGAGCACGTTCTGCGGCGAGACGTCCCGGTGCACGATGGCGAGCGGCCGCCCGTCCGCGCCGCGCCGGCCGTGCACGTGGTCGAGCGCCTCGAGGAGCCGCAGCGCCACGTGGCAGGCGAGCGGGACGGGGAGCCGCTCCGCCCGGGCGCCGAGCGCGTCGAGGAGCGCCTTGAGCGGGCGCCCCTCCACGTACTCGAGCGCGATGAAGTAGGTCGACCCGTGCTGGCCGAGGTCCTCGACCCGCGCCACGCCCGGGTGGTCGAGCTGGACCGCGATCCGCGCCTCGTCGAGGAACATGCGGACGAGCTCCGGATCCTCGGCGAGCGTGGGGAGCAGGCGCTTCACCGCCACGAGCCGGCCGGCCCCGTCGCCGGCCACCACGCGGGCGCGGAAGACCTCCGCCATCCCGCCGACGTCGACGCGTTCCAGGAGGAGGTAGCGCCCGAAGGGCACGGGGTCGCGCATGGCTCGCCGTCGCTGGCGAGGCGGAGGCGCCTGGCCGTCGCGCCAGTATACTCCGGGGCATGGCCACGACCTGCTACGGGTGCGGCGCGACGCTGCGCATCGACGGCCCGGTGGGGCGCCGCAGCACCTGTCCCGAGTGCGAGGCGGACCTCCACACCTGCCTCAACTGCAAGCACTACGACGAGTCGGCGGCGCACGCCTGCCGCGAGCCGCACGCCGAGCACGTGGTGGACAAGGACGCGGTCAACGCCTGCGACCTGTTCCAGCTCGGCGACGGCGCCTCGCGCCGGCGCGTCCGGTCGCGCGCCGCCCGGGACGCGCTCGGGGCGCTCTTCGGCGAGGCGCCGAAGGAGGAGGAGAGCCCGCGGGACGCGCTCGAGGCGCTCTTCAAGAAGCCGTGAGCCGGGACGGATGAAGCTCGTCACCTGGAACGTGAACGGCATCCGCGCCCGCGAGGCGCAGCTCCGCGAGTTCGTGGAGCGCGAGCGGCCGGACGTCGTCTGCCTGCAGGAGATCAAGGCCACGCCGGCGCAGGTGCCGTCGCTGCTCTTCGACCCGGGCGGCTACTGGGCCTACTGGCACGGCGCCTCCGCCTACTCCGGGGTGGCGCTGCACGTGCGCCGGGAGCTGGCGCCGGGGCGGCCCGGCTTCGCGCACCCGTCCTTCGACCACGAGTGCCGGGTGGTGACGGCGGAGCTCGGGCCGCTGACGGTGGCCTCGGTCTACGTCCCGAACGGCGGCAAGGACTTCCCGGCGAAGATGCGGTTCCTCGAGGCGCTCGACGCCTGGGTCGCCGACGAGCACGGCCGCGGCCGCCAGCTCGTCCTCTGCGGCGACCTCAACGTGGCCCGGGCCGAGGTGGACGTGCACCCCAAGGAGCGGAAGGCGGGTGCCATCGGCCAGCGGCCCGACGAGCGCGAGCTGTTCTCGCGGATGCTCGGCCGCGGCCTCGTCGACGTGGGGCGCGCGCTGCACCCCGACGACGAGAACCTCTTCACCTGGTGGGCGCCGTGGCGCAACCTGCGCCAGCGGAACATCGGCTGGCGCATCGACTACGTGCTGGCGAGCTCGCCGGTGGCGGCCCGGGTCACGCGCTGCGACTCGCTGCGCGAGGTGGGCACGAGCGACCATGCGCCGCTCGTGGTGGAGATGGCGGCGGGGTAGCCGTGGAGCCGAGGTCGTCAGTACATCGACTGCACGATCCAGTCGATGTACTTCCAGTTCCCGCCCTCGATCGGCAGCGCCACCACCTCCGGCACCTCGTACGGATGGATCTTGACGATCCGGTCCGACAGCTCGACCAGGCGCTTCTTCGGCGCCTTGAGCACGAGCAGCGCCTCGGCCTCGTCGCAGACCTTCCCCTGCCACCGGTAGATGGACCGGATGCCCGGGATGACGCTCCCGCAGGCGGCGAGCTTCTCCTCCACCACGGTGCGCGCGATCTCCGCCGCCTTCTCCGCCGTCGGGGCCGTCACCAGCACCACCATGGTCTCGTCCGCCTCGGGGTCCCGGAACCGGTCGACGATGCCCATCACAGCCCCTCCGCGCGGGAGACGATCTCCTTCATGATCTCGCTCGTGCCCCCGGCGATGGTGAGGAGCCGGACGTCGCGCCAGGCGCGCGCGATGTCGGTCTCCAGCACGTACCCCATGCCGCCGTGGAGCTGCATGCAGTCGTAGGCCACCCGCTGCGCCAGGTCGCAGGCGACGAGCTTGGCCATCGAGACCTCCTTCACTGCCGGCTCGCCCCGGTCGAAGAGGTCCGCGGCGCGGTAGGTGAGCCAGCGCGCGGCCTCGACCGAGGAGCGGTGCTCGGCGAGCCTGTGCCGCCACACCTGCATCGAGGCCAGCGGCCGGCCGAAGGCCTTCCGCTCCCGCCCGTAGCGGACCGCGTCCTCCAGCATGAGGTCCATGGCCGCGACCGCCTGCACCGCCGCCACCAGCCGCTCGCCCTGGAAGTTCGCCATGAGGTAGGCGAACCCCTGGTTCTCCTCGCCCAGCAGGAAGCGGCTGGGCACCCGGCAGTCGTCGAAGAAGAGCAGCGCCGTGTCCGAGGCGTGGTTGCCTACCTTCTCCAGCTTCCTCGACACGGTGAAGCCCTTCACGTCCGTGGGAAAGGTGAGGAGCGAGAGCCCGCCGTGCCCGGCGTCGCCCGTCCTCACCAGCAGCGTGAGGAAGTCGGCGCGCGTGCCGTTCGTGATCCACGTCTTGGCGCCGCTCACCACCAGCTCGTCGCCGTCGCGCCGCGCCGTCGTGCGGATGGCCGCCACGTCCGAGCCCGCGTCCGGCTCCGAGACCGCCAGGGCCGCGACCTTCTCGCCGCGGATGGCGGGCGCCAGGAACTCCCGCTTCTGCTCCTCGGTGCCGAGGTCGGCGATGACGGGGATGGCCATCTCGCCCTGCACCAGCATGGCCATGGCCAGCCCCGCCGAGCGGGAGCGCACCAGCTCCTCCGCGTATGCCACCACGTACCAGTAGTCGAGGCCGGAGCCGCCGTGGGCGACCGGGTGACGGATGCCGAGGTAGCCGAGCTCGCCGAAGCGCCGGAACAGCTCGCGGGGGAACTCGCCCGCGTCGTCCCAGGCGCGCGCGTGCGGCGCCAGCTCCCGCTCGCAGAAGGCGCGCACGCTCCTGCGGAACGCGAGGTGATCGTCCGTGAACGGCTCGAACCCTCTCGGCACGCGGGACCTCCCGCCGCCGATCTACCCGCGCGTCGCCGTCCGCGCCGCGGGTCAGGCCGGCCCCGCTCCCAGCTCGCGCCCGGCGCGCTCCGCCGCGAGCTGCACGGCCAGGCGATCCCACGCGTCGCGTCCGGCCCCGTCGCGCGCCAGCTCGGCGATCCGCGACCGGAGCAGCGGGCCGCCGGCCACCTCGCGCAGCTCGGCCCAGGCGAGGCGCGGCGGGTCGGCGGGGTCGCGCGCGCCCATCGCCCCCCACCGCAGCGCCGAGCCGAGGAGCCGCGCCATGACGCGGTCGTCGGCGAGGTGCCGCGCGACGTCCTCCTCGGCCAGGAGGCCGGCGCCGGTCGCCAGGCGCAGGAGCTCGAGCAACGGGCGCTGCGCCGCGAGCACGGCAGCTGGTGCACCGGCGACCTCGGCCGCGAGCGCGTGGGACAGCCGGCGCCGGAGCGGCGCCAGCGCGCGGCCGCCGTGCGCGCAGACGGCGAGCGCCCACCACCGCACCGCCAGGGAGGCGGCGCTGCCGCCCGCGTGCGGCGGGGCGCACGTCCGGACCCCGCGCCGGGCGGGAGCGGGCGCGGCGGACCGCTCCACCGGGCATGCCACGACTCTCTCCGACGTCGACATCCGGGCTCTTCCCCCCTCCCGTGCTCCCGAGCCGTGGAGCGTGGCGCAGCGTCCCACCCGTTCGGCCGCGACGACAAGTCCATTGCACTCCGGACACCCGAACTGGTCAAGGCGCCAGGGTAGGCGCGTGGCCCTCGTCGCCCTCGGCCTCGAGCTCGGCCGCGGCGGCGTCGGCGGCGAGCCGATCCCAGGCGTCGGGGATCCCCGCCGACCGCGCCGCCAGCGCGCGGATGCGACCGCGCAGGAACGGCGCGCCGGCCAGCGACCGCAGCGCCGCCCACGCGAAGCGCGGGGCGTCGCCCGGACCGGACGAGCCGGCCGCCGGCCACCCCAGGGCCGACCCGAGGAGGCGCGCCAGCACCCCATCGTCGGCCGCGAGCCGCTCGACGTCGACCCTGGCCAGCCGGCCGCGCCGCCGCGCCAGGAGGAGGAGATCGAGCAGCCTCGGCTCGCGCGCCAGGAGCTCGCGCGCCGCCGTGGCGACCTCCGCCGCCAGCTCGTCCCCGAACGCGTCGGCGTAGGGCGCCGCGACCCCGCCGCAGAGGCCGACCACCTCGGCCAGCCGCAGGCGCGCCGAGAGCGACGGCAGGGCCGGGAGCAGGCGCTGCGCCACCTCGGCCGGCGACGGCACCGCCTCGGCATCCCCGGCGCCTGCCTGCGGCGCGGCCGGCGCGCAGGGCCCGCCGCGAGAGCTCGGGCCGGATCCCCGCGCCGCCGAGACCCGGCGCAGGCGGCCCTGCCGACAGCCTCCGTGCAGCCGGTGCGCCGGCTCGGCGTCGCGCGGCTGCGCCGAAGCGCGGAGCTGCACCTCCTGACCACACGCGTCACAGACGTACGCGCACCACGGCATCGAGCGCCACCTCCGCCGTGCCCCCACGGCCGTACAGCGAGTTGGCAGATCCTTGATCTGCGTCAATTTCACGGCAAGTCCCAGGACGGACGGACACGGGGTCGAGCGGCGCTAGAAGGGGCGCGGCAGCACCGGCGCGGCGCGGTCGGTGGTCGTCCCGTCGCCGAGCTGCCCGTGCTCGTTCGCGCCCCAGCAGAAGAGCGCGCCGCCGGAGCGCGCGCAGCCGCGGTCGCCCCCGCCGACGAGCGCCTCGAGCGCTCCGGGGACGCCGAGGGTCGGCCCGCGCGCGAGGCCGGTGGCGCCGGGCGCCGCCCCGACCTGGAGCGATCCGTCGGCCCCGCCGCAGACGATGGAGCCGTCCGCGGTCCGGCCCAGGCACGTGTGCGCCCGGCCGGCGAGCAGGAGGTCCGCCGCGCCGCTCGCGGGCGCGAGCGAGGCCGCGGCGAGCGGCGTCGAGCTGAAGCCGGCGGTGCCGTTGCCGGTCTGGCCCAGCGAGCGGTCGCCCCAGCAGTAGACGCCGGCTGCGGCGTTGTAGACGCCGAGTGCGCAGGTGTGCGCTCCGCCGGCGACGAGCGCGGTCGCGGTCAGGCTGCTCACCAGCGCGCCCGGCACGGCCGGCGCGTTCGGGCTCACCGACTGGCCGGCCTGGCCCTGGGAGTTCGCACCCCAGCAGGCGACCGCGCCGGTCGCCGCCACGATGGCGCAGGTGTGGTCCGCCTGCGTGGCGAGCGCGCTCACCGGGCCGGGCAGGCTCACCCGCGCCGGCGCCGGGACCAGCGGCGAGGCCGCCGGGCTCGCGCCCACCTGGCCCTTGTCGTTCGCGCCCCAGCAGCTCACGGCGCCGCCGGCGAGGACGGCGCAGGTGTGCGCGGCTCCGGCGGCGACCTGCTCGACGCCGGCGAGGGCGGGGACCTCCGCCGGCACGAGCGAGCTGGCCACGCTGGTGGGCAGCCCGAGCTGTGCGCTCGCGTTCGAGCCCCAGCACTGGAGCGTGCCCGCCGCCGTCACGGCGCAGGTGTGGCTGGCGCCGGCCGAGACGGAGACCGCGACCGCGCCCCCGGCCAGCGGTACGTAGACGGGCGCGAGCCGGTCGGCCGTGTCCCCCACCCCGAGCTGGCCGGACGCGTTCGCGCCCCAGCACAGGACGCCGCCGGCGTCGCCGAGGACGCAGGTGTGGCCCGCGCCGAGCGCCACCGAGCCCACGCCCGGAGCGATGCGCACGCACGCGCCGTTCGACTTGAGGAATCCCGGGGCACAGGCGAAGCCGCAGGCGCCCTGCCCGGCCGCGCCCAGGCAGGCGGGGGATGCGTTCGCGGGGAGAGGGTCCGGGGACGCGGTGCAGTCGAGACAGCGCGGGCCGCAGCGCGCCGCGCCCTCCTCGAAGCACGCGGTCCCGCACTGGACCCGTGGCGCGGCGCAGAGCGCCGGCCGGCAGCCCGGGCCCCCGGGGTCGCGCTCGAACCCGCCGTGGCAGCGGTAGCTGCAGGCGTGCTGGGCCGGGTCCGGCGCGCTCCGGTCGCAGAAGGGCGTCGCGTCCGCGAAGGACGAGCCGGTGCAGTCGGCGCACTCCGGTCCGCAGTGGCGGTCGTCCTCGGCGACGCAGGCGTCGAGGGCGTGGCAGGCGACCTGCGCCAGGAGCGGGTCGCAGCTCAGCGCCGCCTGCGGCACGCCCCGCCCGTCGTACAGGCTGGAACCGCAGGCGGCCAGGGCGGCGGCGAACAGGGCCGCCGCCCCCCTCCGCATCGCGCGCCCGCCGCTCATCGCCGCCTCGCGCCGGTGGCCTACAGATCCTCGCAGAGCGGCAGCATGGAGACCACCTCCTGCGCCGCTGCGCCGATCGCCGACGGGTCGGTGTAGATGACGAGCGCGCCGAGGTCCTCGGCGATGCCGAGGCCGGTGACGAGCGAGAGGCCGGTGACGTAGGTCCGGAAGCGCGCCTGCGAGAGGCCGGAGATCGGGTCCGTCGTCACCTTGAGCTGTACCAGCGTCCCGCCCACCGGGCTGGCGTACATGTAGTCACCGTGCGTGATGAGCGCCTGGGGCTGGATGATGTTGGCCGAGGTGAAGGCGAAGTCCGGCATGGCCGTGCCGCAGCCGCTGGCGCGGCCGTTGGCGAAGGCGTCCGCCAGCGACGCCGACCCGTTGTTCTGCCAGATGCACGCCGGCCAGGCCGCGGTCGAGGGGCCGCCCGGCACGCCGCCGAAGGCGTTCACCACGCGCTGCCCGCCGAAGTAGGGCTGGTCGTCGGGGCCGAACGCGCTGGTGAGGTCGACCTGCAGCCCGTTGCTGCCCACGAGCATGCACTTCACCGTGCTCGCCGGCGGCACGAAGAAGCGCGGGTCGATGGGCAGGCCCGGGTCGCCGGGATCGCCGAGCGGGTTCAGGCAGGCCCAGATCCGCGGGTCGCGCCGGCTGGAGGTGGCGATGGCGAACTGACCGTCCTTGCTGACGATGGCGTTGGTCAGCTTCGAGCCGGCGGGGATGGCCGAGTAGTAGTTCTGCGGGCCGGGGATCTTGCCGGCGTCTCCGCCGACGATCGGGCTCGACACGTTCGTGAGCGGGATCGAGAAGAGCCCGCTCTTGATGCCGGCGGTGAAGAGGAACGAGGTCGCGGTCTGCGGCGTCGTGGCGACGCCGTGCGAGATGGAGCAACCGAGCTGGTTGGCGTAGGTGTTGGCCGGGTTCGGCGCGCCGGCCTGCGAGAGCAGGCTCGGGTCGCAGGTCGGGGTGACCACGTCCGACTGGCCGGGGAGGTCGCCGATGTTGCGAACCACGCCGGTGGCGTCGATGACGGGGAGCGTGACGCAGTCGGTGGGGCTCACCGGTGGGATGGACCAGCCATCGGGCGGGGCGCCCGCCGGGCCGACGTCCGCCACCTTGCACAGCGTCGATCCCTGGTCGAAGGCCCAGTTGTGCCCGCCGCCCGTGAGCGGCTGCGCCGGGTCGTTGTGCTCGTAGACCGAGGAGTCGGGCACGAACACCGAGCCGACCGTGCCGGTGAAGACGTGCGGCGACCAGTTGGCGGCGACCTCGATCGGCGGCAGGCCTACCGTGAAGCCGCCAGCGGGGAAGCCGAGCCCGTCGGTGCAGCCGGCCGGCGCCCCGCCTCCCGTCACCGGCGTGAACGTGACGGCGGCGCTGACCGAGGCCGCGCCCGAGGTGGCGGTCACGACGCGCGTCCCGGCGCGCAGCGATGCGACGTTCGCGGTGGCGACGCCGTTCGCGTCGGTGACGCCGGGCGTGGTGGCGAGCAGGCCGGGCGCGGAGAGCGTCACCGCAGCGTTCGGGACCGGGTTGCCCAGCACGTCGCGCAGCGTGATCGAGATCGCCACCCGCGACCCGTCCGACCGCACCACCGGCGGGTTCGCCGACAGCGACGAGGTGCTGGCGGAGGCCGGGCCCGCCGACGGCGTCGCGCCGGGGCCCTCGAAGTCGCGCCAGAAGACGTGCGCCTCGCCGAACCAGTGGCGCTCGAGGAACCCGGGGTCGACAGGCGTCGGGACGCCGGCGACGGCGAGGAGTATGCGGCCGCCGC
>DASTGH010000300.1:0-2449 GCA_035719345.1 Anaeromyxobacteraceae bacterium | reverse complement strand
GCGCTTCGATCACGTCGTAGTGCGCCGAGCGCGCGTCGAAGCGCGCCAGGAGCTGCCGCGCCTTCGCCGGAACCACGGCGACCTCGTGGTCGTCCCCGGCGAATGCGCGCACGGCGTCGAGGGAGTCGAACCACATCACCGTCACGAACTCCACGCCTTCCGCGACGTCCCTGCGCAGGAGGTGGATGCCACGGTAGCCGGCGATCCGCCGTTGCGCGATCCCGGTGAAGATCTCGTCGCGGAGCAGCGCCTCGTAAGCATCCGCGTTCCCGCGGGTCGTCCAACCGTGCCAGATGCGGCTGATCATGGACGTCCGCATGCCGCGGCCGCGCGCGCCCGACGACGCTTCGAAGGGGCGTAAACGGATGAGACGTGCCCGGAAGCGGCGGCACGAGCGCTGCCTCACGCTCCCGTATCGAACTCGATCGGCCGCACCTCGCACTCTCCCTCGAACTCGGGCCAGTATTTGCTGTGCAGTTCCATGAACTCGGTCGTGAGCCGGACGATCTCGGGCTTCGAGTCCGCCTCCAGGATCGCCCAGCCGCCGATGACTTCCTTGCTCTCGACGAACGGCCCGTCGGTGATCGTCAGCTTCCGGTTCGCCAGCCGCATCCGGAAGCCGTCCTTGCTCGGCGCGAGGCCGCCCGTGGCGACGAGCGCCCCTTCCTTGCTCGTCTTCTCGATGAACTTGCCCATGGCCTCCATCAGGCTGGGGGGAGGCTGCGCCGCGCGGTACTTCTCGGAACTGCGGATGAAGGTCAGGTACTTCATGACTCCTCCTTCGCCGGGTTTCGATCAGGCGACGAACGAGCCTGGGCCGGATCGACGTGGCCCCTCACGCGACGGAGCTGGTCGACCGGCTGGGGAGTATCTCGACCCGCGGCGTGAGCCTCTCTAGCTCGGGCGGCCGAGCCAGCTCCGCACCGCGCCCTCGACGCCGTCGCGACCGGGGTCCACGACTGCGGTGAAGCGCTGCGGCAGCGTGTCGAGCTCGGCGAGCTGACGCGGCACGCCCGACCCGCAGGGCGCGAGCGCGTGGACCTTCGCGAGGAGCTGGACGCCCGTGAGCTTCGAGAGCTCGGGAGGCAACGGCTGCGCGTAGGGAATGCCCCGCAGCGCCTTGTAGACGTCGGCGCCGAACTTCGCCCAGTGTGCAGTCGACACCACCAGCATCGGGGCACCCGTCTTCATCCGCTCGCCCATGGCCCAGGCGACGGCCGTGTGCGGGTCGAGCAGGTACCCGTGTTCGCCGTACACGTCCCGCACGACGCCGAGCGATTCGTCGTTGCCGACCCACGCGCCCGAGACGAGGTCCCGCACCTTCGCCGACGTCGCCGCGTCGATCTCGAAGCGCCTGCTGGCCGCGAGCTTCGCCATCCACCCGGCGGTGGCCTGCGCCCCGGCGAGCTCGAACAGCAGCCGCTCCAGGTTGCTCGAGACGAGGATGTCCATCGACGGGCTGGGCGTCGTCACGAACGGGCGCGAGGAGATGTCGTACACGCCGGTCGCGATGAAGTCGGTGAGGACGTTGTTCTCGTTGCTGGCGCACAGGAGCCGTCCGATCGGGACGCCCATCTTCCGCGCGTAGAACGCGCCGAGGATGTTGCCGAAGTTGCCGGTCGGGACGCAGACGTCCATGGGCGCGCCCGGGCGCAGCGCGCCAGAGGCCGCCATCTGCGCGTACGCCGAGACGTAGTAGACGATCTGCGGCAGGAGCCGCCCCCAGTTGATGGAGTTGGCGCTCGACAGCGCCAGCCCGTGCCGCTCGTGGAGCTCGGTCCCGAACGCCGCGTCGGCGAAGGCGTGCTTCACCGCCGTCTGGCAGTCGTCAAAGTTGCCGCGAACGCCGAACACCGACACGTTCGCGCCCCGCTGCGTGATCATCTGCTTGCGCTGGATGTCGGAGACGCCGTCGGCCGGGTAGAAGACGCAGACGCGCGTGTGGCTGCGGTCGGCGAAGCCCTCGAGCGCCGCCTTCCCGGTGTCGCCCGAGGTGGCGACGAGGACGAGGAAGTCGTCCGTCGGCACACCCGAGGCGATGCGCCGCTCGATCGCCTCGGAGAAGAAGACGGGCATGCACTGCAGCGCCATGTCCTTGAAGGCCGAGGTCGGGCCGTGCCACAGCTCGAGCACGTGCATGCCCGGCGCGACCTCCTGGATGGGCGCGACCACCTCGGTGTCGAAGTTCGAGCCGTAGGCCACCTGCATCAGCTGCTCGACGCGGTCGCCCGGGACGTCCACCCCGAAACGACGGTACAGGTGCGCCGCCCGGCTCCGGTACGGCAGCCGGGAGAGGCCGACGATCTCCTCGAGCGACAGCGAGGGCAGCTCCTCGGGCACGAGCAGGCCGCCGCCGGCCGCGAGGCCCTTCATGACCGCGTCGAGGAACGTGTAGCGGGCGGGGTCGAGGCCGCGGGTGTCTCGATAGAGGACAGGCCCGGGTCGCGCG
>DASTGH010000299.1:0-3433 GCA_035719345.1 Anaeromyxobacteraceae bacterium | reverse complement strand
ACCACCGTGATCTGCTCGCGCGCGAGCGACATGCGCTGCGTCGGGAGCGAGATTGCCGCGAACGGCTGCCCCGGCGCGAGCCCCTCGGGCCGGAAGAACCGCTCCAGGATCGCGCTTGCGACGCCGGGGATCGGGAAGCGCGCCATGGCGCGCCGCATGTGACCGTCGGGGTCGCCGAGCTGGAGGCGGCGCACGAGGACCGCGTCGATCGCGGTTCCCGAGACGACGCCGAGCTCGCCGAGCCGCGCCACGGCGTTGGCGAGGCGCCAGTCCGACACGCCCACCCCCATGCCCCCCTGGATGATGCGGGGGAGCGGACGGGAGGCGGGTGCGGGAGCTCCCGGGACGCCCGGGCGGGTGGTTCCGATCGTCATGTGAGACTCCCGTCGGCTTTCGTCACGACCTTCCCGCGTCGCCCTTGGGCGGCCCGAGATCGTCCATGCCCCGGATCTTCGCGATCTGAGCGCGAGCGACCTTCCAGGCCTGCTGCACGATCCACGAAAGAGAGCGGTCCTGACGCGTCGCCTCCTCCTGGATCTCCCGGAGCATCTCCTCCGGGAAATACAGCGACTGCTTCCTCTTGTCGGTGCTCCCGTCTGCGCTCATCGCCTGTTCATACCCTGCTGCGCGGTCGGGCGCTCATCCCGCTGGCGGGCGCGTCCCCGCGCGGACGTCACCGCCGCCTGCGCCTCCGCCTCCGCCGCCTGCGGCCATCCTCCGGACGGTCCGACGGGACGGCGGGCGGCGCGACAGCGGCGGGCACCGGATGAGGCACGGCCGCGGGCGCTCCCTTCGACACGAGCGGCGGCCGGGGGACCCGGATCACCTCCGGGCCGGGAGCCGTGCGCCGCCGATCCGGCGCGCCGCCGGCCTCGCGACGTCCGGGCGCCGCGGAAGGATGCTCCGGCCGCCGCACGTGATCGCGGGTGGCAGCCCGTTCGTGCGGGTGCGGGTGCGGGTGCGGGTGCGGGTGCGGGCGCGGGCGCCGAGGCTCGCCGTGCCCGTGTCGATGTGCCTCCTGCGGCGGCCCGGCAGACGCCCTGCCGCTCGGGACGAAGTCGGGCGTCAGCTCGCGGCGGATGTACGCACGCCAGATCTCGCGGGCGTCGTTCGCGGCCGACCGGAGCGCCGGGTCGATCGCCGCGAAGAAGCGCCGCAGGTTCTCGAGGTCGCGCTGGAAGAACGACTCGGCCTGGCTGTTGTGCGCGGCGCCGACCACCTGCGGGAAGTCGATCACGACGGGGCCACGGGCTCCCAGCAGGACGTTGTACGGCGAGAGGTCGGCGTGGATGAGGTCGCAGCCGAGCATCCGGACGGCCTGCTGACGCAGGTCCGCGTACAGCGGGGCGGCCAGGTCCCGCGTCAGATGAGTTTCCACGAGCCGCGGCGCGGGGCGGCCGTGCGCGTCCACCACGAGCTCCATGAGGAGGACGCCCTCGTAGAACAACACCGGCTTCGGGACGCGGACGCCCGCGGCGTGGAGCTTGTGCAGCGCGTCAGCCTCCTTCGCCTTCCAGGCCTCCTCGGCGGACGCCTGACCGAAGCGGCTGCCGCGGTCCATCGCGCGCTGGGTGCGCGTGTTCCGGACCTGCCGCCCCTCCTTGTACGCTGCGTTGTTGCGGAAGCTCCTCGCCTGGCGAGCCTTGTAGACCTTCGCCGCGACCATCTCGCCGGCGTGGCGGACGAGCCAGAGCTCGGCCTCCTTGCCGCTCTTGAGTCGTCCGCAGATCTCGTCGACGACGCCGTCCGCGAGGAGCGTTTCGAGTGGCCCGTGCATGCGCGGATGCGAAGCTACTTCATTGCCACGGCCCCAGGGAACCGTCGTGATCTCCGCGGCTTCGGACGCAAGGGTCCCTCGAGGCCGGAAACCCGACACGGGAACCACTCCAGGCGGTGTCAGATCGGCTCCGGTCCTCGGTCTTCCCTCTAGCGACCCGCGACGACGTTCCAGCGCCACAGAGGAGAAGCGGACATGGCGAACCACGTGAGCCCCACGAGCAGCTCGATGACGCGGCACAGGAACTCGATCCTCGGCGCACTCGCGGCCGTGCTCTGGATGTCACCGGCGGCGGCGCAGGCTGCGGGCGCCACCGCTGCCGGGACCGCTCCGGATGCCGCCCGGCCGGCTCAGATCAAGTCGACGGCGGACTCCGACGTCGACCACGCCGGCAGGTGGCCCTTCTCCGGCCGCAGCATGTCCGACCGTGACCCGACGTGGCGCGCCAACTACAAGGCGGCGACGACGTCCGGCGGCGAGGCAGGGCGAGGCGGGCCGGACTCGGCGAGCTCAAGCCGCTCGGGCTCCGGCGACGCCTCGGCCAGCTACGTCGCGGAAGTTTCCAGGCGGTGACCGGGCGGCGCGGAGCGCTGCCGCGCCGACGGCGCACTCCGTGACGTGGTAGCCGGCGGCGCGCAGCGCTTCGCGCACGAAAGCTCCGCCGGAGAAGGCAGTCCTCGCGCCCTCGAGAAGTGCCGAGTGGCACGGGTGGGATTGAGTCGCCTGCACGCGACCGTTACCATCCAGGCGCCGGGTGCGAGAGATGCCGGACAGTCTCTCCGGACATGTGGACTCGGCTCCGGACGGGGCCGCAGCCTTCAGTCGATTTTCGACGCTCCTCCGCGAGCTGGCTGGAGCACCGCCTGACGACCTGCTCCGAGCCTGGCAGAACCGGCTTCAACCGGGCGACGTCGTGGGCCGGTTCGAGATCCTGCGGGAGATCGGGCGAGGCGGCTTCGGCGTGGTGTACGAGGCCCTCGATTGCCAGCTGGCCCGCTCGGTCGCATTCAAGACGCTTCGGCCGGCGCTGGCCGGGCACGACTTCTCGGCGGACTGGATCCTGAAGGAGGCCGAGGCCGTCGCGCGTCTCGATCACCCATGCATCGTCACCCTGTACGACGTCGGCCGGTGCGAATCGGGACCCTACCTCGTCGAGGAGCTTCTTCGCGGCGAGACACTGGAGCATCGACTCGGCCGCGGTCCGCTCCGAGCACGCGATGCGGTGCCGATCGCGCTCGAGCTCGCGCGAGGTCTGGCGCACGCCCACTCGCGCGGAGTCCTGCACCGCGACCTCAAGCCGAGCAACGTGTTCCTCACCGAGGACGGACGGGTGAAGCTGCTCGACTTCGGGCTGGCGCACCTGCTGGGCACGAGGGGCGTCCAGGGCGCCGGAACGCCGGGGTACATGGCGCCGGAGCAACTCCGTGGAGAAGAGGTCGACGCCCGCGCCGACGTCTTTGCGCTGGGGGCCACGCTCTACCGCGCACTCGCAGGAAGGGCGCCATTCCTGGTGAAGGATGGGCGGAGCGCCTCGCTCGACGGAGCGCCGCCGCCGGCCTTCCCTGGCGGTACGCCCGCTCGCGTCGAGGCATTGCTGCTGCGCTGCCTCGCGCGGGACCCGGCGGAGCGGCCGGCGAGCGGTCAGGCCGTCCTGGA
>DASTGH010000298.1:0-3656 GCA_035719345.1 Anaeromyxobacteraceae bacterium | reverse complement strand
GCGGGCGCCGCCGCGCGCGAGCGCCACGTCTCGGCGGGCTCGGTCGCCTCGCCGCCCACCTCGGGCGCCTCCGGCCGGCGCGGGCCGAGCCCGGCGAAGATGCGGAGCGCGGCGCGCACCACGGCGGCCCCGGTCACGGCGGACGCGGCGGCGAAGAGATGGGAGAGGGCGCCCAGCCCGGCCTCCTCGAAGGCGTCGTGGACGAGCCCCTCGGCGCGGAAGGTGGCGAACGGCGGCAGCCCGGCGAGCGCGAGCCCGCCCACCCCCAGCACCAGGAACGGGAGCGCCAGGCCGCGGCCGCGGCCGCGCAGCGCGATCTCGTCCACCGAGCGGAGCCGGTGCAGGACGAGGCCGGCGCCGAGGAAGAGCGCGCCCTTCACCAGGCCGTGCGCCACGGCGTACCGCGCCGCGCCGCCCAGGCCCGCCGGCGTGCCGAGGCCGACGGCCGCCAGCATGACGCCGGCGTGCGACACGGTGGAGAACGCGAGCAGCCGCTTCAGGTGGCGCTGCGCGAAGCAGAGCGCGGCACCCACCGCCGCCGAGAGCGCGCCGAGCGCCACGAGCGCCGCCCCCGGGCCGGCGGCGCCGCGCGGGACGAAGCCGGCGAAGGCGGTCGCCCCGAGGCGGGCCACGGCGTAGAGCCCGGCCGGCACCATCGCGCCCGAGAAGAGGACGCAGGCCGGCGTCGGCGCCACGGCGTGGGCATCGGCCAGCCAGAAGTGGAACGGCACGGCGGCGCCCTTCACCAGGAACCCGCAGGCGAGGAGCGCGAACGCCGCCCTGACCGCGCCCGGCGGAGCGGCCGGCACCGCCCGGCCGAGCCGCACCAGGTCGAGCGTGCCGGTCGCGCCGTAGAGGATGGCGATGCCGAGGAGCACGAGGCAGGCGCCGGCGCTGTTCACCACGGCGAAGTGGAGCGCGCCCTCGAGCGAGCCGGGGTCCTCGCTCTTGTACCCGGCGAGCGCGTAGGCGGCGACGCTCATGAGCTCGAAGAAGACGAAGAGGTCGAAGAGGTCGCCGGTGAGCCCGAACCCGCACAGGGCCGCCAGGAAGGCGAGCACGAGCGCGTGGAAGTGGCCCTCGGCGGCGTCGAACCAGCGCACGGCGAAGGTGAGCGCGGCGAGCGTCAGCACGCCCGAGAGCGCCGCGAACCCGGCGCCGACCGGGTCGACCCGGAGCGCGATCCCGACCGCGACGTCGCCGGCCGGCGCCCAGCCGCCGAGCCACACCTCGACCGCGCCGCCGGCGGTCCCGCGCGCCAGGAGCGCCGCGCCGCCGGTGGAGAAGGCCGTGGCCGCCAGCGCCACGGCGTCCTGCCCGCGCCGGCCGAGGCGCGGCCCGAGCGCGGCGACGAGCGCCGCCGCCAGCAGCGGCACCGCCACCACGAGCGGCGCGAGCGCGGCGGCCGCGCTCAACCGCGCAGCCTCCGCAGCCGCTCCGGGTCGAGCGTGTGCGCGCGCTCCCGCACCTGTGCCGCGAGCGCCAGCAGGAGCGCCGAGACGGTCGCCCCGACGACGACGTCGGTCAGCATCATCGCCTGCACGAGCCCGTCGACCATGGGCGAGGGCGGCGGCTTCCCCGCCTCGACCACCGGTGCGGCGCCCCCGTCGCGCCAGCCCAGCCCGAGCAGGGCGGCGTAGGTCGAGGCCTGCATGACCGAGAGGCACACGACGAGGTGCACGAGGTGGCGGCTCGTGGCGACGCCCCACAGGCCCCAGGCGAGGAGCCAGGCCGCGACCGCCCAGGGCAGGGCGCCGAGGACGGCGCTCACCGGCGCGCCTCCCGTCGGCGCTGGAGAGCCTCCTCCAGGAACACGGAGAGCAGCAGCACGAAGCCGGCCGCGACCTCGAGCGCCACCGCCAGGTTCGCGGCCAGGATGGTGCCGGAGGAGAGGACGTCGCCCGGCTCGCCCAGCGGCAGCACGTTCTGGAGGAAGGCGCCTCCCGCCGCCAGCCCCGCCACGCCCAGGCCGACGAAGGCGGCCGCGCCGGCGCCCTCGGCCGCGCGCACGAGGCCGCGCGGTGCGATGCGGTCGAAGACCGCCACCTCCATGGCGAGGTAGACCGCGAGCGGCGCGGTGGCGAGGACCACGCCGCCCTGGAAGCCGCCGCCCGGCGACACCGATCCGTGCGAGGCCATGTAGAGCCCGTAGCAGACGGTGAGGCCGGCGAGACCGGCGCCGAGCACGCGCACCGCGCCGCTCGTCGGCGGCGCGCGGCGGCCGCGGGCGCGGTCGCGCGCCTCCTCGGGCGGGTCGTCCGCCTCGTCCTCCCGCCGGCGGAGGAGGGTGGCGACGCCGACCACCGCGGCGAAGAGGATGAACTCCTCGCCCAGCGTGTCGAAGGCGCGCAGGTCGAAGTTGACGGCCGCCACCACCGCCTGCGTCCGGCGCAGGGGGAGCGCGCGCGCGGCGAGCGCGTCGGCGGTGGCGCTCGCCCCCTGCCCCGACGGCGGCAGCGCGGCCAGCCCGGAGAGGAGCAGCGCGGCGAGCGCCGCGAGCCCGACGCCCAGCGCTGCCTTCCGTCCGCGCGCGCTCACCGGCCCGCCCCCCGCCGGCGCTCCGCCTCGCGGCGCACCTTCGCCAGCGTGAGCAGGATCATGAGCGGCAGCGCCACCGCCCCGACCATGATCTGCGAGAGCGCCACGTCGGGCGCGCCGTGCAGCGCGAACGCGAGCGCGAAGAGGAGCCCGAACAGGCTCACCGAGACCGCCTGCGCCACCGGATGCCGCGTGGCCACCACCCCCGTCCCGGCGGCCGCCACCGCCAGCAGCGCGAGCGCGCGCAGCGCATCCCTCACCGCTCCTCCGGAGGGAACGGCCCGCACCGCCGGATCCACACCGCCCGGGCCAGCGCGTGGGTGACGACGCCGTTCTGCACGGTGAGGAGCAGCACGACCAGCAGCGGCTTCAGCGCGGCGCGCGGCCCCGACTCGAGCGCGATCGCGAGCGCGAGCAGCGCGGCGCCGAGCGTCGCCGGCGGCGCCGAGAAGTGGAGGCGCTGCCACGGGTCGCGCATGACGAGCACGCCGATCCCGCAGGCGACGGCGAGGAACGCGGTCCCGGCGCAGCAGCACCAGGCGAGGCCGTGGACGAGGGCGGCCCCGGTCACAGCCAGCGCTCCAGGAAGCGGGCGAAGACGAGCCCGCCCCCGAACGACATGAGCGCCAGCGAGAGCCCCAGGTCGTCGAGGCCCGGCTGCGGATCGAGCCGGCTCACCACCACCAGCGCCAGCGTCACGAGCACGCTCGCCAGCTGCAGCGCGGCGGCGCGATCGGCGGCCTCGCCGCGCAGCGTGGCGAGCCCTGCCGGGACGAGCGCAGCGAGCAGGGCGAGGGCGGTGAGCGCGAACATCACGGCCGGGCTCCGAGCCGGACGGTCATGCGCGGCACCGGGCCCTGGCGGAGCTGGTGGTACCAGAGCCGCCCGCGCCCGCGGTCCACGCCGATGCAGATGAAGTTGGGGGTGATGGTGGTGTAGGTCACCGCCAGCGCGCGGCGGGCGGCGGACCGGGGGACGTCGCCGCCGGCGTCGAACGGGACGGAGAGCAGGAGCGACGGCGCGGGCCGGCCCGCCAGGTGTTGGGCGAGGACGCCCAGGATCTCGGCCGTCCCCTGCAGCGCGTACCAGGGGAGCCGCCACGCCTGGAGGAGCGAGCG
>DASTGH010000297.1:0-2587 GCA_035719345.1 Anaeromyxobacteraceae bacterium | reverse complement strand
CGCGGCGCACCACGGCTCGCTCTCCCGGGCGCGCCGCCTCGACGCCGAGGAGCGCCTGAAGCGCGGCGCGCTGCGCTGCGCGGTCGCGACCGCCTCGCTCGAGCTGGGCATCGACGTGGGCGCGGTGGACCTCGTGGTCCAGCTCGGCTCGCCCGGAGGCGTCGCCACGGGCCTGCAGCGCATCGGCCGCGCCGGCCACTGGCGCGGCGCGACGCCGAAGGGGCGCATCTTCCCCACGACGCGCGACGAGCTGCTCGAGTGCGCCGCCTTCGTCCGCGCCGCGCGCGACGGGCGCATCGAGGACACGGTGGTCCCGCGCCACCCGCTCGACGTGCTCGCGCAGCAGATCGCCGCCGAGGCGGCCTGCGGTCCGCAGGGGGAGGAGGCGCTCTTCGCGCGCGTGCGGCGCGCCTGGCCCTACCGCGACCTGCCCCGCGCCGAGTTCGACGCCGTCGTCGCCATGCTCTCCGAGGGCGTGGCCACCCGCCGCGGCCGGCGCGGCGCCCTCCTCCACCGCGACGGCGTGCACGAGGTGCTGCGCGCCCGGCGAGGCGCCCGGCTGGCGGCGCTCACCGGCGGCGGCGCCATCCCCGACACCGCACAGTACCAGGTCGTCGCCGAGCCGGAGGGCGCGGTCGTCGGCCAGCTCGACGAGGACTTCGCCATCGAGAGCCTCGCCGGCGACGTGTTCCTGCTCGGCAACGCGTCGTGGCGAATCCGCCGGGTGGAGTCGGGCACGGTCCGGGTCGAGGACGCGCACGGCGCACCGCCGGGCGTGCCGTTCTGGAACGCGGAGGCGCCGGGGCGCAGCGCGCGGCTGTCGCGCGAGGTGGCCGACCTGCGCGCCGCGCTCGAGCCGCGCCTCGGCGACCGCGCCGGCGCCGCGGCCTGGCTGGCGGAGGAGGCGGCCATGCCGCTCCCCGGCGCGCGGCAGGCGGTGGACTACCTCGCCGCCTCGCGCGCGGTGCTGGGCGCGCTGCCCACCGCCGACACGGTCGTCCTGGAGCGCTTCTTCGACGAGTCCGGCGGGATGCAGGTGGTGGTGCACGCGCCGCTCGGCGCGCGCACGAACCGGGCGCTCGGGCTCGCGCTGCGCAAGCGGTTCTGCCGCAGCTTCGACTTCGAGCTTCAGGCGGCCGCGAACGACGACGGGGTCCTCCTCTCGCTCGGGCCGCAGCACGCCTTCCCGCTCGAGGCGCTCCTCGAGCTCGTGGACTCGGGCAGCGCCGAGGAGGTGCTCGTCGCGGCCGCGCTGCAGTCGCCCATGTTCCCCGTGCGCTGGCGCTGGGACGCGACCCGCGCGCTCGCCCTCCCGCGCATGGTGGGCGGCCGTCGCGTCCCGCCGGCGATCGCGCGCATGCGCGCCGACGACCTCCTCGCCGCCGTCTTCCCGATGGCGGTCGCCTGCCAGGACAATGCCGACCAGCACACCGGTTCCCTCGAGCCGCCGGAGCACCCGCTCGTCACCGAGGCGCTGCGGGACTGCCTGCACGAGGCGATGGACCACGCCGGGCTCGCCGCGTTCCTCCGGCGGCTCGAGGCGGGCGAGATCCGGGTGGTGGCGCGCGATCTCCCGGAGCCCTCTCCCCTGGCGCACGCCATCGTCGGCGCGCGGCCGTGGGCCTTCCTCGACGACGCGCCGCTCGAGGAGCGGCGGGCGCGCGCCGTGGCGCTGCGACGGGCGCTCCCGGCGGAGGAGGCAGGGGGCCTCGGCGCGCTCGACGCCGGCGCCATCGGCGAGGTCGCGGCACAGGTGTGGCCGGACGTGCGCGACGAGGAGGAGCTGCACGACGTCCTCCTCGACCTGGGCCTCCTCCCCGCCGTGGACGGCGCCGCCTGGGAAGGGCACCTCGACGCGCTCGTCCGCGGCGGGCGCGCGGCGCGCCTCTCGCGCGCGGGAGGGACCTCCTGGGTGGCGGCGGAGCGCGTTCGCCTGGCGCTCGCGCTCGAGCCCGGCGCGCGGCTGGCGCCGCCGCTCGCCCCGCGCGCCGGCGAGCCGGCGCTCGACGGCCCGGAGGGCGCGGCTGCGCGGGTCCTCCGGGGCTGGCTGCCGCGCCTCGGCCCGACCACCGCCCTGGCGCTGGCGGAGCGGCTGACGCTCCCCGAGGCGCTCGTCCGCGACGCGCTCCTCCAGCTCGAGCGCGAGGGCCTCGCCCTGAGGGGCGTGTTCCTCCCCGGCGTCGCCTGGTCGGCCGAGCGGCCGCACTGGTGCGACCGCGGCGTGCTGGCGCGCATCCACCGACTCACGCTGGGGCGGCTCCGCCGCGAGATCGAGCCGGTGGCGACGGCCGACCTGATCCGCTTCCTCGTGCGCTGGCAGCGTGCGCTGCCGGGGCGCCGCGCGCACGGGGCGCGCGGGCTCGCGGAGGTCGTGGGGCAGCTGCAGGGCTTCCACGCCGCGGCCGGCGCGTGGGAGCGCGACCTCCTCCCGGCGCGCGTCGCCGGCTTCGCGCCGGGGCTCCTCGACGAGGCATGCCTGCAGGGGGAGGTCGCCTGGGGTCGCCTGGCGCAGGGGGCGGCGGCGGCACCCGCCGAGCCGCGGGCCGCACCCACGCGCGCCGCGCCGGTCACGCTGGCGCTGCGCGCC
>DASTGH010000296.1:0-8021 GCA_035719345.1 Anaeromyxobacteraceae bacterium | reverse complement strand
CTGCGCCCCGTCGGCGGGCACCTCGTCCTCGCCGCGGCGACGGGGCCGCTGCGCGCGCTCGCCGACCCGGGGGGCACGCCGCCCCCCGCGCTCGAGGTCATGCGACGCCTCAAGGCCCGGCTCGATCCCGAGCGCCGGCTCGCGCCCGGGCGGTTCGTGGGGGGGATCTGAACATGCGCTCGACCCCGGGGACCGGCTCGGCCCCGACGTCGCCTTCCGCCGCGGACTCGCCCGCCACCGCCGGCGCCACCCCGACCTCGGCGCGCGCGCCCGCGTACGCCGAGCCGGCGACCTCGGCGCCCGCGCGCAAGCGGCCCGAGGACGACTGCGTCCACTGCGGGTTCTGCCTCCCGGCGTGCCCCACGTACAACTCCTGGGGCGAGGAGATGGACTCGCCGCGCGGGCGCATCGACCTGTACCGGGCCGTGAAGGAGGGGCGCCTCGCGCTCGGCGCCGACGTGGTGACCCATTTCGACCGGTGCCTGGGGTGCATGGCGTGCACGACCGCCTGTCCCTCCGGCGTGCGCTACGACGTCATCGTCGAGGACGCACGGGCGCGCATCGAGGAGGTCCACCGGCGGCCGCTCGCGGACCGGCTCCACCGCGGGCTCGTGTTCGCGCTCTTTCCGCACCCGCTGCGGCTGCGCCTGGCGGCGTTCCTCCTCTTCCTGCTGCGCATCACCGGGCTGCAGTGGCTCCTGCGGCGGACGGGCATCCTCCGCCTCGTCTCGCGCCGGCTGGCGCAGCTCGATGCCCTCTCGCCGCCCGTCTCCGGGCGGGCGCTCGTGGCGCGGCTCCCGGCGCACACCCCGGCCGCCGGCGAGCGGCGCCTGCGCGTCGGGCTGCTCGGCGGCTGCGTGCAGCGGGTGTTCTTCCCGGACGTGAACCTCGCCACCGTCCGCGTGCTCTCCGCCGAGGGGTGCGAGGTGGTGGTCCCGCCCGGGCAGGGCTGCTGCGGCGCACTCTCGCTGCACGCCGGCCGCGACGAGGAGGCGCGCGCCATGGCCCGCGACCTCGTCGCGCGCTTCGAGGCGGCCGGCGTCGACGTCGTCGCCGTCAACGCCGCGGGCTGCGGCTCGCACCTGAAAGAGGTGGGCCGGCTGCTCGCGGACGATCCGGCGTGGGCGGCCCGCGCCGCCGCGTTCTCCGCCCGGGTGCGCGACGTCTCCGAGCTCCTCGCCTCCCTCCCGCCGCGCGCGCCCCGGCGAGCCATCCCCCTCCGGGTCGCGTACCACTCCTCGTGCCACCTCGGGCACGCGCAGCGGATCACGGAGCAGCCGCGGGCGCTGCTCCGTGGCATCCCCGAGCTGACGCTGGTCGAGGTGGCCGACGCCGACCAGTGCTGCGGGTCGGCGGGGGTCTACAACCTGTTCCAGGTCGAGAGCTCGGTCGAGATCGGGCGGCGCAAGGCGGAGAACGTCGTCGCCGCCCGGCCGGACCTCCTCGCGAGCGCGAATCCGGGCTGCACGCTCCACATCCAGCGCATGCTGCGGGAGCGCGGCGTGGCGATCCCGGCGGCTCACCCTATCGAGGTACTCGACTGGTCGATATCGGGGCGGACGCCCGCCGGCCGCTAGAGCGCCCTCAGGTCGCGCGGAGGAGGCGCATCACGAACGAGAGGCCGGGGATGGCGCTCTCGCTCTCCGCCGGCTCCGGCGCCGGCGCGGGCGGGCCGCCGTTCAGCCGCTTCAGGTCCGCGCTCGCCGACTGGAAGGCGAGGATCGCCTGCCGGATGGCCGCGCCGTTGGAGGCACCGTTGAGCGACCCGAGCACCGTCTTCTGGTAGCGGATCCTCGCCTCCTCGTACCGGGCCATCGCCCTCTGAAGTTCTGTCGTCATGGCGTGGCCCCGTTCGAGGAAACGACCGTCCAACCCCTTCTGAAGACACCGAGATAGGGGAAAGGTGACATCGTGGGGAGAACCCCTACGTGGCGGGTCATGGACGCCCGGCTCTCACTCCTCGTCGCACCTGGGGTTTTTGCCGACGTCCAAGATGGATTTCCCCGGGCCATGGGACGCCCGTCCAGGTGCGGCGGGATGCCGTGATCGCGGTCTTGTGTCGCGCCCGGGGTTCTGGTGTGCTCCTGACCCGGAGGCTCCCCATGACGATGCGGCTCACGCCCGAGCTGACCTGCGGATTCGAGGAGATCGACGGTCAGCACCGCACGCTCCTCCAGCGCGTCGACGCCGCCGTCCAGGCGGCGAAGTCGGACGACCTCCCGGCGACGCGATCGGCGCTCTCCGCCCTCGGCGACTACCTCGCGTCGCACTTCACCGCCGAGGAGTCGCTGATGTCGGCGAACACCTACCCGGAGCGCAGCCGGCACAAGTCCGCCCACGACCTCTTCATGCAGGACTTCGCGCAGCTCCAGCGCGAGGTCGAGTCGACCGGCCTGGCCCTGCCCAACGTGCTCTGGATCTCCACGCGCATGCCCGAGTGGGTGAAGTTCCACATCCAGGTGAACGACATCCCGCTCGGGCGATACCTGGCGGTCCAGCGCACCCGCGGCGACCAGCTCGTCGGCAGGGTCGCGAAGCCGCCCGGCGCCTGACCGCGACGCGCCCCGGCAGGCACGCCCCGCCGGCGCTCGTTAGATCGCGGTCCCCAGAGGAGACACCCATGACCCCCCGCGCCTGGGACGAAGCGATCGGCACCGGCGTCGAGTCGATGGACACGGAGCACCGGCTCCAGGTCAGCCTCGTGAACGCGCTCGAGGAGCTCGTCCGGCACGGCACGGACGCCGCGCTCGTCGCGAAGACGCTCACGCAGCTCGTCGACTTCACGTCGGTGCACTTCCTGTCGGAAGAGCTGATGATGCGGCTCTACGCCTATCCGCAGCACGACGCGCACAAGGCGGAGCACGGCCGCCTCACCGACCACGTCGCGGAGATCAAGCGGCAGGTCGAGGCCGGCGAGCAGAAGGCGGCGATGGGCACCATCGACGGCCTGCACAAGTGGCTCACCGGCCACATCCGCAGCATGGACCAGGCGTTCGCGCTCTGGTGCGCGAAGAACGGCATCCAGGCGCGCTAGAGGCTCCAGGCTACGGGCTCCAGGCTACGGGCTCCAAGCCGTCTGAACTGAAGCCTGCAGCCTGAAGCCTGAAGCCTTTTCCGTCAGTGCGAGCACAACCTCGCGACCTGCTCGTCGAGCGCGGTGACGTCGAACGGCTTCTGCAGGCAGGCGTCGGCGCCGGGCGGGCGAGCGCCCGCGACCGCGCTCGTGACCACGACCGGCAGCTCCTGGTAGCGCGGGTCGGAGCGCAGGCGCTTCAGGAACGACCAGCCGTCCATGCGCGGCATCATGAGGTCGAGCACGATCGCCTTGGGCTCGAGCCCCACCTCGAGCAGCTCGACGCCCTCCATGCCGTCCGCGGCGGTCGCCACCGCATAGCCCGACATCTCCAGGATCTCGGCGAGCGCCGTGCGGATGCCCTCGTCGTCGTCGATGACGAGGATCACGCATTTCGGCGCGAGGCGGAGCGTCTCCTCGGCGCGATCGTGGAGCGCCCTCCCCGGCTGGCGCACCGCTCGCTCGGCCTTCGTCTCTTCGAGTGGCATCTCGCGGAACCCTGGCTCCCCACAACCTGAGGCTGCCTCGCGTGGGGGCAAGAGCGGCGCCGCGGAGGACCCGCCCCCGCGCGCGAGGCGCGACGCGGGGGCGAGGCGCCCGGCCGCCGGCACGCCCACCGGCCCGGAGCCTGCTACGCTCTGCGGCGCCGCGCTCGCCAAGGCGGTGGGAGGCGCCGGTGACGGGGCGGAGCGGAGCGAGCGGCAGTGGCGGCGGACGGCGGGTCCTCCCGCTCCTCGCCCTCCTCGCGTGCCACCCGAGCGACGCCCCGCCGCCCGCGGACGTCCTCGCGCTGCCCCCGTTCGACGGCGCCGTCTTCGCGTGCCAGGACGGAGTGCCCGACCCCCCCGGCTGCGCCGAGCTGGCGCAGGCCTACGCGGCCGCCGCCGTCGGGCCGCTCGGGCTCTTCTGCAACCCCGATGCCTCCGAGCTGTGCAACGCACCGCGCCCGGCGCCCGGCAACGCCGTGGGCGACGGCGGCGCCGCGGCGGCCGGCGCCTGTCGCTGCCCCATCTACGTCAGCCCGCCGCACAGCGCCGCCCTCGACGCTGCCCTGCAACACTTCCTCGAGGCGGGCTGCCACGTCCGGTGCTGCGACTGCCCGCCCGGCGGGCCCGCCGTGCATGCGTGCCGCAGCCTGGCGCCGGGGACCGGGACGTGCGGGTGAGGGTCGGAGGGCGGGCGAGCGCGCGCCGGCGCGGATCGCGCTCGCGCAGCGTGGCTATCTTCGTCCAGCGTGTCGAACGGCGGTCCGATCGCGATCCCCGGCGTGCGAGGGCTCTCGCTGGGCGAGTTCGCGCTGCGCCTCTGGCGCGCGGTCGAGGAGCACGCCACGACCGACTCGGCGGCGCAGCTCTCGTACTACGCGCTCTTTTCCCTCTTCCCCTTCCTCTTCTTCCTCGTCACGCTCACCGCCTGGCTGCCGCTCGGGGGCGCGCTGGCCGAGCTGCTCGGGAGCCTGTCGGAGATCATGCCCGGCGACGCCTGGTCGCTCCTCACCCAGCACGTGGCGGCGCTGCTGGAGACCCCCCGGCCGCGCCTCCTCACCGCCGGCCTGATCGTCACCGTGTGGAGCGCCTCGCGCGGCGTGGACGCGATGCGCAAGGCGCTCAACCTCGCCTACGACGTGCGTGAGACGCGCTCCTTCTGGCGAGCGCAGGGCGTGGCGCTCGTCACCACCGTCGCCGTCTCCACGCTGATCCTGGCGTGCGTGGCGATGGTGGCGCTCGGCGGCCACGCCGGCACCTGGCTCGCGCACGAGGCGGGCGTGGACGAGGCGTGGCAGATGGCGTGGTCGTGGCTTCGCTGGCCGGCGACGTCGCTCGTCTTCATGCTGGCCGCCGCGGTCCTCTACTACGTGCTGCCCGACGTGAAGCAGCAGTTCCGGTACGTCACGCCCGGATCCGTGCTGAGCACGGCGCTCTGGCTGCTCAGCACCTGGGCGTTCACGCAGTACGTGGACCACTTCGGCCGGTTCAACGTCACCTACGGCTCCATCGGCGGCGTGATCGTCCTCCTCGTCTGGCTCTACCTGTCCGGTCTCGTCCTCATCCTCGGCGGCGAGGTGAACGCGGTCCTGGAGCACGCCTCGCCCGGCGGCAAGGTGGCGGGCGCGCGCGCGCCGGGCGAGGACCCGCCGCCGCGCTGGGAGCGCCCGAGCGCCATGCCGCCGGCGGCGGTGAAGGGCGGCGACGTCCGCCCGGCCGAGGGATCCCGCGCGCCGCCGCGCACCGGGGGCGTCGGCCGCGGCCGCTGAGGGCAACCGCTCCGCCAAGCGTCCGCGGACGCCACGCGACGTGCATCTCTTTCACCTCGCGCTTGATCCGGGTCACGCCGCTGCGTCCCGGTTGGGACCCCTGCCCCCCGCATGCTTGTCCGCCTTCCGGCCGATGCCCAACTGAGCTCCGGGACGGGGACCAGCGATGCTCGCGTGCACCATCGAGCGGACGGACGAGGGGAGCAGGGCGATCTACCTCCTCGCGGGCGGCTTCGACCGCGCCAGCGCCTGGGCGCTGCGGGAGCGGGTGGAGCGGGAGAGCGCGGCGGAGGAGGTGCTGCTCGACTTCACGCGCGTCCGGGAGTTCTCCGACCTCGGCGTGGCGGTGCTCGCGCACGGCCTCACCGGCGCCAGCCGGCGCGTCGTGTTCCGGGGCCTGCGGCAGCACGAGCTGCGGATCTTCCGGTACTGCGGGGTGGCGGTCGAGGAGCTGGTCGCCGAGCCGCCGGCGCGCGCCGGCGCGGCGGAGATGACCGCCTAGCGGTCCCGCGGACGCGTGGAGAGCTTCACCTCGGCGCGCGACGCGCCGGGGAGGAGCATCCATGCCGAAGGCCAGAGACCCGAAGCCGGGCGCCGGCGAGGCGCCTCGCACCGACCTCACGCCCGAGCGGATCCCGTACGACGACGAGGGCGATTACTTCGGTCAGGGCGAGGAGGAGGGGGTGGTGAAGGAGCGGCAGGCCGACGCCGACCGCGCCGAGCGCGGCGACGACGACGCGGCCTGACCGCCGGGCGGTCCCCCTCGCCCCGCGATCACTTCGCGAGCTTCGCCTTCGCGGCGGCGAGGGGAGCCGGGTCGCGGCCGCCCGAGGCGGTGAGGTGGTGCTCCTTGATGTACGACTCCACGTGCTGGATGCGGTCGCCGGTGGCGGGGTGATCCGAGAGGAAGGCGAGCGCCTGGCTCCCCTTCCCCTCCTGCGCCTTCAGCTTCTCGAAGAACGTGACCAGGCCGCGCGGGTCGAAGCCGGCCGCGGCGGCATAGCGCGCTCCGTACTCGTCGGCCTCGGTCTCGTCCCCGCGCGAGTTCGCGAGCATGAAGCCCTTCGCACCGACGGACGCCGCGAGCTGCGAGGCCAGCCCCGGGTTCTGCCCCAGGGCGAGCCCGGCGATGGCCTGCAGGCCGAAGGCGTCCACCATCTGCCGCGCGGAGTGGCGCGCGACGACGTGCCCGGCCTCGTGGGAGAGGACGCCCGCCACCTCCGCCGGATCCGCCGCCGCCTGGAGCAACCCGGAGTAGACGTACAGGTAGCCTCCGGGCGTGGCGAAGGCGTTCACGGTCTTCGGGTCGTCGATCACCTTCACCTGCCAGGCCACGCCCGGGCGGTCCTTCTCGGCGAGCGGCAGGATCTTGTCCGTGATGCTCTTCACGAAGCCCACGACGGCGGGGTCGTCGACGTACTTCACGTGATCCTTCGTCTCGAGCTCGGTCTTCACCTGCTCGCCGATCTGCTTCTCCTGCTCGTCGGAGACGAGCGCCTTGGCGGCGGTCGTCTCGACGCCGGCCAGGCCGTGCGCGCAACCTGCGGCCAGGGAGGCGAGCAGGGTCATCGGGAACGTGAAGCGCATGCTCGTCGGCATCCGGTCGCTCCAGAGTGGAAGGGCGGGGCGCCCGCCCGGCGCCCCGCCCTGATAAGCCGCGCGGCCCTGCCGCGCCTCGTCAAACCGCGGCTGCGCCGCGGCGGATGACGGCGAAGATGAGCGCGATGACCGCGAGCACGAGCAGCAGGTGGATCCACCAGCCCATGGTGGCCCCGCTGACCATGCCCAGCGCCCACAGCACGAACAGGATGATCGTGATCGTCCAGAGCATTCCCGGCCCCCTTTCGAATGGAACGTTAAGTCGCTCGCCCGGGGTCTGCGAGGTACCCCCGCTGGAGTGGCGTGCGCTCCGGATCCGGACGCCCGCCCGCCCGCGCGTTGCCGCCCGCGGCGGGGCGGAAGGATCTTCCAGCCGGGGAGGCCACGCATGGCGAGGGCGATCTGGAGCGGCGCGATCAGCTTCGGGCTGGTGAACATCCCGGTGAAGCTCCACAGCGCCGTCTCGCACCGGGAGGTGCGCTTCCACATGCTCCACGACGCGGACGGCGCCCGCATCCAGCTCCGGCGCTTCTGCTCGGCGGAGGGCGTGGAGGTGCCTTACGAGCACATCGTGAAGGGGTACGAGATCGCGAAGGGGCGGTACGTGACCGTGACCTCCGACGAGCTGGAGGCCGCCGATCCCAAGGGCGCGCACGCGGTGGACATCCAGGACTTCGTCGACCTCGGCGAGATCGACCCGATCTACTACGACGCGACCTACTACCTCGCGCCGGATCGGGGCGCGGGGAAGGCGTACGGGCTGCTCCTCGAGGCGATGCGGCGGACGGGCAAGGTGGGCATCGCCCGCGTCGTGCTCCGCACGCGGCAGCAGCTCTGCTGCGTGCGCCCCCTGGGCGAGGCGCTGGCGCTCTCGACCATGAACCACGCCGACGAGATCGTGAGCCGGGAGGACCTCGACCTGCCGAAGGCCACCCCCCCGGCGGCCCGCGAGCTGGAGATGGCGGAGCGGCTGGTGGCATCGCTCACCGCCCCGTTCGACCCTGCGCGCTACCCCGACGAGCACCGGGAGAAGGTCCTCGCGCTCATCGAGCGCAAGGCCGCGGGCGAGGACGTGGTGGCGCCGCCGCAGGAGGC
>DASTGH010000295.1:0-8438 GCA_035719345.1 Anaeromyxobacteraceae bacterium | reverse complement strand
GCCAGGACGGCGGCGCCGAGGAGGCCCACGACGAGCGCGGTGGCGGCGCGCGCCCAGCCCGGCGCGGCCGCGCGCGCGGCGAGCAGTGCGCAGGCGGGCGCGCAGCCGAGGCCGTAGTGAGGCCACATGAGCGCGGGGATGGTGAAGACGGCGAGCACGGCCGCGATCCAGACGAGCGGCAGGAGCAGCCCGGGCTCGTCGCGCAGGCGGCGGACGGGTGCGGAACCGGCCGCGCGGCGCCGCGGCCACGGCAGCGCGCCCAGGACGAGCGGCGTCCACGGCAGCAGGAAGGCGACGAAGCCGACGAGCAGCGTCGCCTCCCCGCCGAGCGTCCACGGGTGGCGGAAGCGGTCGAGGTTCTGCTCGACGACGAAGAAGTCGTAGAAGCGGCGCCCGTGCACCGCCAGCGAGGCGAGGTACCAGGGGAGGCCGATGGCGGCGCCGAGCGCAAACGCGCCCGCGGTGAAGCGCGAGGCGAGGAGCGCGGGCCGGCGCAGGGCGAGGAACGCGCCGGCGAGGAGCAGCACGATCACCGGGCCGACCGGCCCCTTCAGCATGAAGGCCGCGCCCGCGCCCGCGCCGCACCAGAGGAGCGCCGCGGGCCGCCCCTCCCCCGACGCCCGCCACGCCCCCCACGCCGACGCCGTGAAGGCGAGCGCCATGGGCGCGTCCATCATCGCCATGCGCCCGAACTTGAGCCAGCCGAACGCGGTGGCGCAGAGGAGCGCCGCGGCCGCGCCGGCGCGCTCCCCGTACATCCGCCGCGCCAGGGCTCCGGTGAGCAGGGCGAGCGCCACCGCCGAGAGCGCCGCCGGCAGGCGCGCCGCGAGGAGCCCTCGACCGAGCACCGCGTAGCAGGCGCGCTGCGCCCAGTAGAGGAGCGGCGGCTTGAACCAGCGCTCGACGCCGTCGATCGTGGGCGTGAGCCAGGCGCCGCGCTGGTCCATCTCGGCGCTGATCCCGAGGTAGTAGGACTCGTCGGGATGGGTGCCGGACGACGGATTCCCGAGCGCCGGCAGGTAGAGCGCGAGCAGCAGCGCGAGGAGTCCGAGGCGCCTCATGGCGGCGCGCGCACGGTACACCACCGGCGGGGGGTGGCGCTGCCGGCCGCGCCCCGGGGTGCGTCCGAGAGTCGCGCCGGCGCAAGTAGGCGTGACGCCGCGGAGATCCGGCGGTCCGATCCCATCCGGGTGCAAACGGGTCGGCGGCGATCGTATGCTGGTCGCGCTCACGACGTACCGTTCCACGCAGGGCGGCCTCCGGGGGGGAAGCGCCGCATGGATCTGGAGCAGGCGGCCGAGCCGCGACGTGCACAGGCCGGCGATGCGCCCGCCGGGGAGTGGTGGACCGAGGCCCTCGCCGGCGGCGGAGCCGCGGCGTGGGCCTGGGATGGGCCGAACGTCGCCTTCCGCGCCGCGGGGGCGTTCGAGCCGCTCCTGGGCGCGGCGCCCCGCTCGCTCGCCGACCTCGACGCGCTCGTGCACGAGGAGGACCGGCCCCCGCGAGAGGCCGCGCTCTCGCGCGCGCTCGCCGCGGGCGGTGCGTGGTGCTGCGCTTTCCGCCCGGCGCGGGGCCCGGACGGCGCGTGGATCGAGGAGCGTGGCAGCGTGGAGCGCGGCGCCACCGGCGACGTGCGGGTCACGGCCCTGCTCGTCGACGTCACGCGCCGCAAGGCCGACGAGGCCGCGCTCGAGCAGCGGCTGCGCCGGGAGCACCGCGAGCGGCGGGCGGCGGAGGCCGCCACCGAGATGGCCGAGGGGGCGCTGCGCGCGCTGGCCCGCTCCGAGGCGTCCCTCGAGTCGATCTTCTCCTCCATGGCGGACGGGGTCGTGCTCTTCGCGAGCGACGGCCGCATCACCCGGACGAACCCGGCCGCGCGCGACATGCTCGGCTTCGCCGAGGCCCGGCCCGACGAGCCGTTCGCGGCGCGCGCGCTGCGCCTCGGGCTGCACGACGTCGAGGGCCGCGCCATCCCGGCCGACGAGCTGCCGGTGCCGCGGGCGCTGCGCGGCCAGGTCACCCGCGGGCTCCCCATCGGCGTGCGCCTTCCGGAGGGCCGGGTGCTGTGGCTGAGCGCCGGCGCGGCGCCCATCCGCGCGCCGGACGGTGCCGTCGTCGGCGCCGTCCTGACGCTCTCGGACATGTCGCGGCTGCGCGAGCTGCAGGAGCAGCGCGAGGATCTCTCGCGCATGATCGCCCACGACCTGCGCTCTCCCCTCGGCGCCATCGTGGCCCAGGCGAAGCTCCTCGCCCGGCGGAACGAGCAGGCGGCGACCGTCCGCTCCCGCGCCGAAGCCATCGCGGCGAGCGCGCAGCGCATGGCGGCGATGCTCTCCGACCTCGTCGAGTCGGCCCTCATCGAGTCGGGCCGGCTGCGGCTCGATCTGGAGCAGGTCGACCTCCCGGCCATGGCGCGCGAGCTGCCGTCCCGACTTCCCTCCGGCGGCGAGCGGATCAGGGTCGAGGCGGAGCGCGGGCTCCCCCGCGTCCCGGCCGATCCGGCTCGCCTGGAGCGCGTGCTCGTGAACCTCTTCACGAACGCGCTCAAGTACTCGGAGCCGGGGAGCGCGGTGCTGGTCCGCGTGGCGCGCGACGGCGGCGAGATCGTCCTCGAGGTGGAGGACCGGGGGCAGGGCATCGCCCCCGAGGATCTGCCCCACCTCTTCGAGCGCTACTACCGCGCGCTCGGCTCGGCCCGCTTCGAGGGGGTCGGGCTCGGGCTGTGGACGGCCCGCCGGCTGGTCGAGGCGCACGGCGGCTCGATCGGCGTCACCACCGTGGCGGGCCGCGGGAGCGTGTTCCGCGTGCGCCTGCCCGCCGCCTCGGCAGGGCCGTGACACCGCACCCGCGTAGCGGCGCCCCGGCGCGCCGCTTACACCATGGGCGGTGAGGCCGGGCGCGAACGATCCCTGCTGGTGCGGCAGCGGGACCAAGTACAAGAAGTGTCACCGCGACAGCGACGCGGCCGGCGCGGGTGCGTCCGGGCCCGCCGCGTCCTCGCGCTGGACCGTCCGGCCCGGCATCGTCTCGCCGCGCCGGAGCGTCCCGCCGGAGATCCCGCGGCCGAACTACGCGGTGAGCGGTCGCCCGCGGCCCTCGCCCCGCGTGGTCGATCCGGTCGAGCGGCTGCGCCGCATCCGGCGCGCCTGCCGGGCCGCGGCCGAGGTGCTGGCCGAGGGCGGACGCGCCGTCCGGGCGGGCGTCACCACCGACGAGATCGACCGCATCGTGCACGAGGGTTATCTCCGCCGCGGCGGTTACCCGAGCACGCTCAACTACCACGGCTTCCCGAAGTCGCTCTGCACCTCGGTGAACGAGGTCATCCTGCACGGCATCCCCGACTCGCGGCCGCTCGAGGATGGCGACATCGTGAACCTCGACGTCACCATCTACCTCGATGGCATGCACGGCGACTGCTCGGCGACCTTCCCGGTGGGCGAGGTGGACGAGGCCTCTCGCCGGCTGGTCCGCGTCACCCGCGAGTGCCTGGAGCTGGGCATCGCGGCCGTGAAGCCGGGCCGACCCATCTCCGACATCGGCCGGGCCATCGAGCGGCACGCCGCCGCGCACGGCTACGGCGTGGTGCGCGCCTTCTGCGGCCACGGCATCGGCGAGGACTTCCACATGGAGCCGCAGGTGCTCCACTACTACGAGCCGCGGGCGCGCACGGTGATCGAGGAGGGGATGGTCTTCACGGTCGAGCCGATGCTGACCGCCGGGCGGGCCGACCACGTCGTCTGGCCCGATGGCTGGACCGCCGCCACGGTCGACGGCGGCCGCGCCGCGCAGTTCGAGCACACCGTGCTCGTGACCGCCGGCGGGGCCGAGATCCTGACCGCCTCCGGCGACCCGGTGGCCGAGCGCGGCCCGACGCGCGCCGAGGCCCCCGTCGCGCCCTGATGGGCGTGGTCAGCCGGATCGACCCACCCTCGCCCCGTTCACGCTGAGCGTAGCCGCACAGCGGCGGAGTCGAAGCGCGCCCTTCGACTCCGCTTCGCTACGCTCAGGGCGAACGGGTGGAACGCAAGCGGGTACGGCCATGAGCGCGGGCGGGTCACGGCGAGAGTGCCGGCGCGGGGGGAGCGCCGCAGGCGCGCTCCACGCGCGCCAGGAGCTCCTGGATCTCGAACGGCTTCACCAGCACGTCCGCGGGGATGCCGTCGTGCCCCGGGACCATGCCGCTCATGAGCACCACCGCCGGCGAGGGGGCCGCCCCGCCGCGGAGCCGCACGAGCAGCGCCTGGGAGCCCATGCGCGGCAGGACCACGTCGAGCAGCACGGCGTCGGGCCGCGGCGCCGCGCGCAGGCGCTCCAGCGCCTCCTCGCCGTCCTGGGCGGTGTCGACCTCGTACCCGCACAGGCGGAGCACGTCGGCGAGGCTCTCGCACAGGTTGCGATCGTCCTCGACCACGAGCAGGCGGTATCCGTTCCCCATCGGTCGTCTCTTCGCGCAGGAGCGACGCTAGCCTGGCGACGGCGGGCGCTCCCCGGAAGCCCCTCCGCGTGGCAGCCCCAGCCACAGCGCCACCTGACCCGTCACGCAGGGGACCGCGACGTCCACGCGCAGGACGCGCGGCCCGAGCGAGAACGGCTCGAAGCCGCGGGCCTCGAGCGCCGCCGCCTCGTAGGGCGTGAAGCCGCCCTCCGGACCGATGGCGGCCGCGGCGCGCGGCGCGCCCGCGGCGCGGGCGGCGAGCGGGGTGGCCGCCGCCGGATGCGCGAGGAGCCTCGCCTCCTCCGCGAAGAGCGCGTCGAGCTCGTCCTCCACGAACGGCTTGAAGAAGCGGCGCACCAGCACCTCGGGCGCGATCGTGTCGCGCCCCTGCTCCAGGCCGAGGCGGAGCTCGCCCTCGATCGCCGCCGGCGCGAGGAGCGGCGAGGCCCAGTAGCTCTTCTCGACCCGCCAGCTGCCGAGGAGCACCAGGCGGCGGACGCCGAGGGAGGCCGCGGCCTGGAGCACCTTGCGCAGGATCTTCGGCCGGGGGAGCGCGACGACGAGGTCCACCGGGGCGCGCGGCGGAGGGTCGCGGTCGAGAGCCGGCCGGAGCACGACCTCGCGCTCCGAGGCGGCGAGGACCTCGGCCGTGCCCATGCGCCCGCCGACCAATCCCACCTGGAGCCGGTCGCCGGGGACGGCGCGGAGGACCTCGGCCGCGTGCCGGGCGCGTCGGTCGGTGAGCCGGGCGGTGCCATCTTCCCGGAGTTCGGGCGTTTCGAGCAGAATGAGGTTCACAGATCGCTCATCGGGGCGCGATCGAGGGTCCCCGGCCGGGGCCCCCTGTCCCGGGCTCGCCGGACGGGACTCGGGCCCACGCCAGCCCGTAAGCTACCCTGTGGGTGACGCCCTCCACGAAGAAGATCCTGGTTGTCGACGACGACGCCGACATGCGGCAGGCGGTCGCCGCCAGCATCTCCGACCTCGGCGTCGAGGTGCTGCAGGCGCGCGACGGAGTGGAGGGGCTGGCGCACCTGGCGAGCGAGGCGCCGAGCGCCATCTTGCTCGACATGCGCATGCCGAGGCTCGACGGCGACGGGTTCCTGCGCGCGCTCCGGTGCGACGCGCGGCTCGCCGCCATCCCGGTCATCACCATGACCGGCGGCTCCGACCCCGCGCTCGAGCCGCCGGTGGCGTCCTGCCTGCACAAGCCGTTCGACCCCGACGAGCTGGCGCGCATCCTCGTCTCGCTCTGCGACGTCGAGCCGGCGGGCGAGCCAGGCTAGCGCGCCGCGCTCCGGAGACCTCAGCGGCGTCCGTGCCGGAGCCGCTGGCTCTCGCGGTAGGGATAGATGTCCACGATCTCGCCGGCGCGGTGCCGCGCCTGCATGCGGCGCCAGAAGTCGGCGGTCAGGATCTCGGCGTGCGCCGCCTCGAACGCGCCCCGCAGCCGCTCCGGCAGCCCCAGGAAGCGGATGAACTCCTCGGGGAAGACGTCGTTCTCGCCGACGTAGTAGGTCGGCTCGCTCGCCCACTCGTCCTCGTCGTCGCGCGCCCGCGGGATGTCGCGGAAGTTGCAGTCGGTGACGAGGCACAGCTCGTCGTAGTCGTAGAAGATGACGCGCCCGGTGCGCGTCACGCCGAAGTTCTTGAGGAGCAGGTCGCCGGGAAAGGTGTTGGTGGCGGCCAGGTCGCGGATGGCCTGCCCGTAGTCGAGCAGGGCGTCGCGCGCGGTCCACTCGTCCTTGTCCCGGATGAACAGGTTGAGCGGCGAGACGCGGCGCTCGGCGTAGAGGTGCCGGATGAGGACCTTGTCGCCCTCCACGCGGCAGGTCTCGCCCGCCTCCGTCACCAGCTCCTGCAGGATGGCGTCGGTGAAGCGGGCGCGGTCGAAGACGAGGTGCTCGAACTCCTGCGCGTCGACGAGCCGGCCGGCGCGGTCGTGGCGGAAGACGAGCGCGTACTTCTGCTTCACCTCCTGGCGCGTGACGTTCTTGGGAGGCGCGAAGCGGTCGCGGATCACCTTGAAGACGACGTCGAGCGAGGGCAGGTCGAAGACGATCATGACCATGCCGCGGTCGCCGCGGGCCGTGTCGAAGCGGTCGCTGGTGCGCGCCAGGTGCTCGACGATATCTCGGTAGAGCACGGTCTTGCCGTGCTTCCCGTAGCCGATGGCGAGGTACAGCTCGGAGAGCGGCTTCGACGGCAGGATGGACCGGAGGAAGGCGATGAGCTCGCCGGTCCGGTCCACCTCCACGTGGAAGTAGGATCGCGTGAAGCTGAAGACGATCGAGGCGTCGTGCGGCGTGAGGAGCACGGCGTCGACGGCCACGCCGCCGTCGAGGTGGAGGAGCGGCAAGATGAAGGGCGAGACCGCCGGGCCGCGCCGGATGCGGCCGACGAGGTAGGCGCCCTTCCCGCGGTAGAAGGGCGCCTTCAGGACCTCGATCGCGTCGATGGGGTGCGAGTCGTCCCCGGCGCGCAGGAAGGCGTCGATCTCCGCGGCGGCCAGGCGGGCGTCGCCCTCCAGGTCCTGGTACGGCACCGCGAAGGCGTGGTCCTCCAGGATGGCGCGCACGAGCGCCGCGGTCGACTCGCGCCGCGGGTAGCTGCGGTGGATGGGCGTGCCGGCCCAGGTCGACCGCGGCTCGGCGTCGCTGGCGACGAACTCGGCGCGCGGGTTCACGCCGACCGTGCCGAAGATGCGGCGGGTGACGGAGTTGTAGAACGTCTTCGCCAGCTCGGCGTCCGGCCGGTCGGTGAGGTCGCGCTCGTACTGGGCCTTCATGATCTCGCGCAGCCGCGGGTCGCCCGCCGCCTCGCCCAGCACGCCGCGCAGCTCGGAGGCCGCCATCGCCACCCAGCGCGGCCGCACCTCGAGGCGGGCGATCTGGTCGCTCTGCATGCCCTTCCAGTCGCGCGCCTCGAAGCGCAGGCGCGCCCGCCGCGTCACGTGCTTGAACTCGGCCTGGTAGGCGGCGAACGAGTCCCGGGCGGACGCGGCGCCCCAGCGGGCCAGCTCGACGTGGGTTTCGCGCAGCATCGGACCCCCTCGGGAGAGGGTCCAATGTAGCAGGCGATCAGGGCGCGGCGGCGGCGGATGCGCGGGCGCAGGCGGAGAGGTCGCGGGCGCGCGAGCGCAGCTCCGCGTCCCACGCCAGCGGCCGGACCGGATCGACGCCGGGGAGGACCCCGAGCGGCGTGGCGAGCAGCGCGCCCTGGTAGCCGCCCGGTCCGGCGAGGCCGTCGAGGAAGGCGAGGGGGTCGTCGAGGTCGACGCCGGTCATCTGGAGCAGGCGGCGGAGGTAGGCGGAGCGCTCGGCGCGGCAGGCGTCTTCGCGCGGGGCCCAGCCCTCTCCCCGACCCTCCCCCGCCTGGAGGCGGGGGAGGGAGGACCCGGTCGAGATCGCGGGCGAGGATGAGGTCGAGGTCGGGATCGGGGTCGAGGACGGGGTCGAGGACGAGGGCCTGGCCGGGGCTGAGACCTCGGCTCGAACGAACCCCTCCGGGACCCGGAGCTCGTACACCTGCGTCGCCGCCGCCACCGCCATCGCCAGGACGAGCCCCATCGCGCACCTCCCTCCGGAGAACGTGCCCACGCGACCGCGAGCCGGCGACTCGCGCCCTTCGACTCCGCTTCGCTACGCTCAGGGCGAGCGGGCGCGGATCCCTGGCGCCTTCTTCCTCAGCCGGCCCCGTCGAGCCCGTCGAGCGCCTTCTGCAGCTTCTCCAGCGTGGCTCGCTCGCCGCGCCGCAGCTGGCCCGGCGGCAGGCCGCGTGCGTACGCGACGCCGGCCTCGAGCGTCGCGCGCTGCCCGGCCCGGTCGCCCTGCCGCTCCTGCACCGACGCCTTGAGCGCGTACATGCGCAGCTTGCGCGCGCCGTAGCCGAGCGCCAGGGCGCGGTCGACGGCGGCGAGCGCCTCGTCGAGCCGGCCCGCCTCGCGCGCGGCCATGGCCAGCCGGTACGGCGGGTCGTAGTCGCCGGGCAGCTCCGCCTCGGA
>DASTGH010000294.1:0-3920 GCA_035719345.1 Anaeromyxobacteraceae bacterium | reverse complement strand
GGCGGCGGCGGCCCCGGCGCCGGCCGGGCGGGTGTCGGACGCGTGCGAGGTGCGCTTCGGGATGAAGTCCGGCGCGAACGCGTTCTTCCACCTCCGGCCGCTGGGCGGCGATCGCTTCGCGAGCGCGCTCGCCGGCGAGGTGCGGCTCGAGCCGGGCGACGCGCGCCCCATCCTCCGCACGCTCAAGGAGGCGGAGGCGCCGGAGCGCTTCGCGACGCGCGCGGCGCTCTTCAGGCCGGAGCGGCTCGGCCCGCGCGCCGCGGCCTACGTGGCGCGGGGCGAGGCGGCGGGCGTGCACCTGCGGCCCACCTGCGCCGGCCGCTCGCCGTGGTGGCACGTGGCGCCGGGCCGCTCCCCGGCCCCGGTGCTCTACCCGGCCAAGGTGGGGGCGCGCGCCTTCGCGGTGGTGAACGCGGCGGGCGTCTGGGAGGACAAGAAGTGGCACGCGCTCTTCCCGCGCGGCGAGCTGCCGCCCTGGCTCCTCGCGCTGGCGCTCTCCGCCACGCCGGTGCGGCTCGCCGTCGACCTCGCCGCGCGCCAGCTCACGGGCGCGCAGGCGATCGCGGACGTCGACTGCCGCGTCCTCGCCGCCGCGCACTTCCCCGCGCCCCGGGCGCTCGCGAGGCTCGGCCGGCGGCTCGCGCCCTGCCGCGCGGCGCTGGCGCGCGACCCCGTGACCACCGACCTCGCCGCGGTGCTCGCCCGCCCCGCACAGCGCGAGCTCGACCGGGTGGTCGGCGAGGCCATGGGGCTCGGTGGGCGCGCCGTGGAGGCCGCCCGCCGCGACCTCCTCGAGCGGGTCGGTGCGCGCCTCGCCCACGCCGGGGACGTGCGGCGCCGCCTCGCCGCCGGCTGATGCCGCCGCGCTCCCGCCGCGGGCGGGCGCGGCTCAGCTCCGCTGCAGCGGGATGTTCCAGGTGCGCTTGCAGCGGCGGCACTTCAGCTCCACGGCGGACCCCACCACCCGCGCCAGCAGGCTCCCGCACCCGCAGCGCAGCTCGTCGCCGTCCGAGCAACACAGCTCGCCGGCCTCCTCGGTGAAGCGGATGGGACCGCTCTTGGATGAGTCCACGCGCTCGCTCCCGGTGTCTTGATTGAGATCAAGTCTCATCTCTGGATGTCCTGCGAGGCTCGCGCGGCGGCGCGCCGTGAGCCGGTGGCTCGCTCGCCTGGCAGTCCGCACAGGTGCCGACGAGCTGGTGGTGGTGGCTCTCCAGCCGGAAGCCGTGCCGGGCGGCGATCTCCCGCTGCAGGATCTCGAACGCCTCGAACTCGAACTCGACCACGCGGCCGCACGCCCGGCAGACGAGGTGGTCGTGGTGCACGCCGCCCACGGCGCTCTCGTAGCTCTTGGAATCCCCCGTGATGACGGCAGGCTGCAGGATGCCAGCCTCGGTGAGGAGCGGCAGCGCGCGGTAGACGGTCGCCTTCGAGCCGCGGATCCCGCGGCGCCGCAGGTCGGCGACGAGGTCCTCGATGGGAAAGTGGCCCGACCGCGCCATGACCGCCTCGACGATGGCGCGGCGCGCGGAGGTGAGGCGCAGGTCCCGCGCCGCCAGGAAGGCCTCGAACCGCGTGAGCGCGGCCGCCAGGGCCTCGGCGCGCTCGGCCTCGCTCGCCGGATGGTCGCCCATGGGTGTCATCGATCGGGGGCTTGGTGTGAGACTCAGTCTCAGCTACGGCAGGCTACCGACCGGGGTGCGGCCTGTCAACCGAGGGCGAAATACCGGGGTCGTCGCACGGGTTCTCGCGGCGTCGACCCTCGCTCCCGTATCCTGCCGCTGAGCCCCGCTCCCCGCCCGATGCTCCGCCGCCCCCTCGCCGCGCTCCTCGCCCTGGGCGCGCTCGCCCTCGCGCCACCCGCCCGCGCCGAGGACCGCCCGCCCGACGCCGACCGGGCGCTCGCCCAGGCGCTCGACGACATCGTCGCGCGCACCACGCTCGCCCAGGCGCGCGCCAGCATCGCGGTCGTCTCCCTCGAGACGGGCCGCCTCGTGTACGCCCGCGACCCGGACGTCCTGCTCAACCCCGCCTCGAACGTGAAGCTCTTCACCAGCGCCGCGGCGCTGGCGCTGCTCGGCCCCGAGTTCCGGTTCGACACCGAGGTGCTGACCGAGGGCGTCGCGGGCGGGACGGCGCGCACGCTCTACGTCCGCGGCAAGGGCGATCCGACCTTCGTCACCGAGCGGCTGTGGGCGCTCGCCGGAGACATCGCGCACCGCGGCGTGCGCGCCGTGAAGGGCGACATCGTGGTCGACGACTCGTTCTTCGACGGAGAGCGCGAGGGCCCCGGCTACGACCAGGAGCGCGGCGACCGCTCCTACCTGGCGCCCGTGGGCGCGCTCTCGCTCAACTGGAACACCATCGCCATCCACGTCGGACCGGGCGCCCGCCCCGGCGAGCGGGGCCGGGTGGAGGTGGAGCCCGCCAGCGACTACGTCGAGGTCGAGAACCGCACGCGCACCGTGAAGGCGACGGCGCGGCGCCGCCTCGACCCATCGTCGACGCGGCTCCCCAGCGGCCGCCAGCGGATCACGGTGGACGCGCGCCTGCCGGCGGGCAGCCGCGACCAGGTGCTGTGGCGCAAGATCGACGACCCGCCGATCTACTTCGGCGCCACCCTGAAGCGGCTGCTCGAGGTGCGCGGGGTGAAGGCGACGGGGCAGGTCCGGCGCGGCGCCGTCCCGCCCATGGCGCGCCTCGTCGCGATCTCGCAGTCGGAGTCGCTCGGCGACGTCGTGCGCAAGCTGGAGAAGACGTCCAACAACTTCGTGGCCGAGCAGCTGCTCAAGACGCTCGGGGCGGAGCGGAAGGGCGCACCGGGGACCTGGCCCAAGGGCGTCGAGGCGGTGGAGGACTTCCTCGCCGAGGCGGGCCTGCCGCGCGGCTCCTACGTCATGAAGAACGGCTCGGGGCTCAACGACACGAACCGCTTCAGCGCCCGCCAGACGGTGGCGCTCCTGCGCGAGATGTGGCGGCGCTTCCCGCTCATGGCCGACTACCTCGCCTCGCTCCCCATCGCCGGCCGCGACGGCACGACCCGCTTCCGCATGGGCTCGACGGAGGGCCGGCTCCGCGCCAAGACCGGCACGCTCGAGAACGTGACCAGCCTCTCCGGCTACGTGGAGACGGCCGCGCGCGAGCGGCTCGCCTTCTCCATCCTGGTGAACGACTTCCCCGGCCGGCCGCACGGCACGGTGCGCGCCGTCGACGCGCTCGGCAGCGCCATCGCCGCGGCCGGGAAGCCGGCCGAGCTGGGCGCCGCGGTGGCGTCGGTGGCGGCGCCGGCGTCGGCGGCCGAGCCCGACGCGCGCGTGCGCGCGCGCTTCGTCACCTACGACGGCCTGGGGCGATCCGGCGACCCGCGCAACGCCGCGTTCCTGCGCACCGCCGGGCGGACCGAGTCGGACCCGGTGCTGCGGCTGGCGGCGGCGGAGGCGCTCCTCCTCTCCGACCCCGACGGCGAGGCCTCCCGGCGGTCCTTCCTGGAGACGGTCGCGGCCGACGGGGCCGCGCTCCCGCGGCTCGAGGCGCTCGCGCCGGCCGATGCGGAAGGGCCGGGGCCGGTGCTCGGGACGCTCGGCGACCTGGCCGCGGGCGGCTCGGCGGAGGCGATGGCGCGCCTCGTCGAGATCACGCCGGCGGTGGCGCCGGCGTACGCCGATCGGCTCGGCGAGCTGTGGGACGACGTGGCGCGTGAGGCGCCCGAGGCTTCCGCCCGCGCGCTCCGCGCCGCGAAATGGCGAAGGTGTGTGGAATTGGCATCGCTTACTGCGCCGGATTGTCCTCACAGCCATTGCGTTGGGGATATGGTTCTGGACGCAATCGCTGATCGCGCAACGAGCGGCGCCGACGTCTGGTGTCGGTGATGCGCTTCACACGCTCACCGCGGGGCTCAACTCCTATTTCTACCACTCCCC
>DASTGH010000293.1:0-4343 GCA_035719345.1 Anaeromyxobacteraceae bacterium | reverse complement strand
CGGAAGCCAAGAGCAAGGGCATCGTCGATGCGCTGGTCGAGGGTGGCGACCTGCTGGCCGGCGCGGTGGCGCATGCGCAGATGCTGGTGGCGCAGAAGGCGCCGCGCCGCCGCGTGCGCGACCTCAGCGTGACGCTCGAATCGCCCGATCTGTTCAAGGAAACCGAGAAGGCGATCGCCCGCCGCGCCCGCGGCTTCAAGGCGCCGTGGAACATCATCAAGTGCGTCCAGGCCGCCGTCGAGCTGCCGTTCGACGAGGGCCTGAAGAGCGAGCGCGAGCTGTTCGTCGAGCTGGTCACGTCGCAGGAGTCGGCGGCGCAGCGCTACTACTTCTTCGCCGAGCGCGAGGCCGCCAAGGTGCTCGACGTGCCGGCCGACACGCCGCAGCGGCCGATCAAGACGGCCGGCATCGTCGGCGCGGGCACGATGGGCGGCGGCATCGCCATGAACTTCGCCAACGCCGGCATCCCGGTGAAGGTGCTGGAGCTGAAGCAGGACGCGCTCGAGCGCGGCATGGGCACGATCCGGAAGAACTACGAGGGGAGCGCCAGGAAGGGGAAGCTCACCGCCGCCCAGGTCGAGGAGCGGCTGGCGCTCATCCAGCCGACGCTCGCCTACGCCGACCTGGCCGGCGCCGATCTCGTGGTGGAGGCGGTGTTCGAGGACCTCGCCGTGAAGAAGGCGGTCTTCGAGGAGCTGGACCGGGTGGCGAAGCCCGGCGCCATCCTCGCCTCGAACACCTCCACGCTCGACGTGAACCGCATCGCCTCGTTCACCAGGCGACCGCAGGACGTCCTCGGGATGCACTTCTTCTCGCCCGCCAACGTGATGAAGCTCGTCGAGGTGGTCCGCGGCCAGAGGACGGCGAAGGACGTCCTCGCCACGGTGATGGGCGTCGCCAGGAGGATGAAGAAGACGGCGGTCGTCTCGGGCGTGTGCGACGGCTTCATCGGCAACCGCATGCTCGACGGCTACCTGCGGCAGTGCCTCTTCCTCGTGGACGAGGGCGCGTCGCCCCAGCAGATCGACCGGGCGCTGGAGAGGTGGGGCTGGGTCATGGGCCCGTTCCGCGTCTCCGACCTCGCCGGCAACGACATCGGCTGGGCCATCCGCAAGCGCATGTACGCCGAGCACCCGGAGGTGCGGTACTCGCGGGTCGCCGACAGGCTGTGCGAGCTCGGCCGCTTCGGCCAGAAGACGGGCGCGGGCTGGTACCGCTACGAGCCGGGCCGCCGCGATCCCGTCCCGGATCCGGTGGTGGACGAGCTCATCGCCGCCTACCGGCGCGAGATCGGGATCGAGCCGCGGAAGATCCGCGACGACGAGATCGTCGCGCGCTGCGCCTTCGCCCTCGCCAACGAGGGAGCGCGCATCCTGGAGGAGGGGATCGCGCAGCGCGCGGGCGACATCGACATGGTCTACCTCACCGGCTACGGCTTCCCGGTGTTCCGCGGCGGGCCGATGCGCTACGCGGACGAGGTGGGGCTCTACGACGTGGTGCGGGCGATGAGGCGGTTCGCCGCGAACCCGCACGGCGACCCGGGCTTCTGGACGCCGGCGCCGCTCCTCGCGCGGCTCGCCGCCGAGGGGAAGACCTTCACCGGCCGGGGGGAGCACACGCCATGACCGACGCCGTCATCGTCTCCACCGCCCGCACCGGCCTCGCCAGGTCGTGGCGAGGGGCGCTCAACATGACCCACGGCGCGACGCTGGGCGCGCACGTCGTCCGCGCCGCCGTGGAGCGCGCGAGGCTCGACCCGGGCGAGGTCGAGGACGTGCTCATGGGCTGCGCCCTCCCCGAGGGCGCCACCGGCAACAACATCGCCCGCCAGATCGCGCTGCGCGCCGGGCTCCCGGTGACGACCGCCGGCACGACCGTGAACCGGTTCTGCTCCTCGGGCCTGCAGACCATCGCCATGGCGGCGCAGCGCGTGATCGTCGACCGCGTGCCGGCGCTGGTGGCCGGCGGGCTCGAGTCGATCTCCTGCGTCCAGGGCGAGCTCAACCAGCACATGCTGAAGGACCCGGCGCTCGAGGCCGAGAGGCCGGCCGTCTACATGAGCATGCTGGAGACGGCGGAGGTGGTGGCGAAGCGCTACGGCATCCCGCGCGACCGGCAGGACGAGTACGGCGCGCGCTCGCAGCAGCGGGCCGCCGCGGCGCAGGCCGCCGGCCGGTTCGCCGACGAGATCGTCCCGTTCACCACGCTCATGGCCACGGCGGACAAGGAGAGCGGACGCGTCTTCACGAAGGAGGTCACGCTCACCTCCGACGAGGGCATCCGCGCCGACACCACCGTCGAGGCCATCTCGAAGATCAAGCCGGCGCTCCCCGGCGGCACGGTCGCGGCCGGCAACGCCAGCCAGTTCTCCGACGGCGCCTCGGCCTGCGTGGTGATGGACGGCCGGCTCGCCGAGCGGCGCGGCCTCCGGCCGCTCGGGATCTTCCGCGGCTTCGCCGTGGCGGGCTGCGAGCCCGACGAGATGGGCGTGGGCCCGGTGTACGCGGTCCCGAGGCTGCTCGAGCGCACGGGCGTGAAGCTGGACGACGTCGGCCTGTGGGAGCTCAACGAGGCGTTCGCCGTCCAGGTCCTCCACTGCCGCGATCGGCTCGGCATCCCCGACGATCGCCTGAACGTGAACGGCGGCGCGATCGCGGTCGGCCACCCCTACGGCATGTCCGGGGCGCGGCTCGTGGGCCACGCGCTCCTCGAGGGCCGCCACCGCGGCGCGCGGTACGTCGTGGTGACGATGTGCATCGGCGGCGGCATGGGAGCCGCGGGACTCTTCGAGGTGGCTTGACGTCGGGGTGGGGCCCCGCGCAGCGGGGCGGGGCGACCGAGCGAATGCAGCGAAGCTGCGCGCGAGGTCGCATGGGACCCGCCGAGCAGGAGTGGGGCCCTGCCGGCTCTGCCGGCGGGGCGAAGGCGCAGCCCTCGTTTCTACGGACCCTGGAGCCCGAGCGCCTTCAGGAGCTCCCGCGCCTTCGCCTGGATGAGCCGCTCGTTCCGGGGGCCCATCCGGACGAGGTGCTTCTCGACGTCGTCGAGGTCCTCGAGCTTCGGGTCGGCGAAGGTGTAGATGCCGCCCTCGTCCACCACCTCCACGTCGCCCTGCGGCGCGGGCGCCCCGATGATCCGGCCGAGCGCCCGGGCGGTGGCGCGATCCAGCGAGCCGTCGGGATAGCCGAGCGCGCGGTACGCGGCCTCGACCGGGCCGTGCAGCGCCCGGTACGCGCGCGCCGCAGCCTGGGCATCGACGCCGTCCACCAGCGCCGCGAACCCGTCGTAGCGGGCGTAGGAGCCGGCGGCGATGGAGGTGCGCCCGTCGCGCGCGGTGACGGAGAACGGCCGCCCCGGCGCCAGGAAGGCGAGCGCCTTCCGGGGCGACTCGCCCTCGGCCAGGTTGTCGGTGACGGCCGCCCAGCGGCGGATGCCCTCCTCGCCCTGCACCGCGCTGCGGAACAGCGCGCTGGTCGAGACGGCCTCCAGCAGCGTGCGCGGGTCGGCGGGAGGCGCCGGGGCGGGCGGAGGGGGCTCGGACGGCGCGGCGGCGGGCGCAGCGGCGACCGGGGCCGGCTCCGGTGCCTCGCGTGTGCCACCCGGCCGGTTCAGGAGAAAGAGCGCCGCGGCGGCGAGGGCGACGGCCACGGCGGCGCCGATCCAGGGCCCCGGCCCGGAGCGGCGCAGGCCGGTCCGGGGCGCCCCGGGGGGCGGGGGCGCGGCTGTCGGGGGACTCTCGCGCGTGTCCATGGGGATCTCCTATCACGCCGGGGCGCTGACTATCTTTCCAGGACCATGACGGCTCTCTCGCTCCTCGCCCTGGTGGTCGGGCAGGCGGCCGGCGGGCAGGCGGCAAGCTCGGCGGCGTCGAGCCCGGTGACGGTGATCCGGATACCGGCGTCGCCGTCGAGCGAGGCGTCGGCGTCGAGCCCACCGTCGGCCTCGACCCGATCCTCGACCTCGTCCTCGTCCTCGTCCCCGTCCTCGTCCTCGAACCCGTCCTCGACCTCGACCTCGAACTCGTCCTCCAACCCGACCTCGGTCCCCTCCTCGAACGCGACGTCCTCGGCTGCGGCGGCGAGCCCCCCGAGTCACCCGGCGAGCGAGCAGCAGCTCCGGGCGCAGATCGCGTCGCTCCAGGCGGAGTCGCAGGAGATGCGCAGGCAGATCCAGTCGCTGCAGGGCCAGCTGTCGGAGGCGCAGGCGCGGTCGCAGGCCGCGGAGCAGGACGCGGCGACGGCGCGCGCCGAGCGCGACCAGGCGCGGCAGGCGACCGCGGAACGTGCACAGGGCACGGGGTCGGCGCTCGGGACGATCGACGGCGTGGACCGCGCGCTCGCCAC
>DASTGH010000292.1:0-2525 GCA_035719345.1 Anaeromyxobacteraceae bacterium | reverse complement strand
ATGGACGTCGTGGCCGAGCTGTACCTCTATGCCGAGGACGCGCCGCCCGCGGTCGACGCGATCGCCGAGACGCTGCTCTCGGCCCTGCGCGGCGCGGGGTTCGCGCGGCCGGTGCGCCGCGCCACGGTGGTGCTGGCGGTCGGCGGCCGCGGCCTGGGATCCGACGCCAGCCAGCTCCACTTCACCTTCCGCGGAGGGCCCGACTTCGCCGAGGACCGGCGGCACCGCGGCATCCACCCCATGCTGGCGGGGCGGCTGCAGCTGAAGCGGCTCGCCAAGTTCGACCTGGAGCGGCTCCCCTCGGCGCAGGACGTGTACCTGTTCCGCGCCGTGGCCCAGGCGAACCCGAAGGACGAGCGGCTCTTCGCCATGGCCGAGGTGCGCGACCTCACCCCGGTGCGCGACGCCGCCGGCAAGGTGCTCGGGCTGCCGCACCTCGAGCGCGTGCTGCAGGAGGCGACCGCCGCCATGCGCCGCTTCCAGGCGCGCCGCGCGCCCACGCAGCGCCTGGAGTGGAACCGCGTCATCCTCACCATCACCCCGCCCATCCGGCTCTCGCGCGAGGAGGTGCAGGGCCTGGCCGAGCGGCTCGCTCCCGCGACCGAGGGCGCAGGGCTGGAGATGCTGCTCGTCGACTGCCGCGTGCCCGACACGCGCACCGGCGCGCTCGTCCCCACCCTGCTGCGCGTGGTGGTGACCGACGGCGGCATCTCCATCAAGTGGGACGCCCCGACGGACCGGCCGCTGGAGCCGATGGCCGAGTACCAGCAGAAGGTCATCCAGCTCCGCCGCCGCGGCCTCACCCACCCCTTCGAGATCCTCCGCATGCTGGCGCCGCCGCGCGGCGCCCAGGCCGACCTGCCCCCCGGCGAGTTCGCCGAGTACGACCTCGACGAGAAGCAGCAGCTCGTCCCGGTGACCCGGCCGCCGGGGTCCAACACCGCCAACGTGGTGGTGGGCGTCGTGACGAGCTTCACCGCGCGCTACCCGGAGGGCATGAAGCGCGTCATCGTGCTCGGCGACCCGGGGAAGGAGATGGGGTCGGTGGCCGAGCCCGAGTGCCGGCGCATCTACGAGGCGCTCGGCCTGGCGGAGAAGCTCGGCGTCCCCTTCGAGTGGTGGGAGGTGTGCGCCGGCGCGAAGATCTCGATGACCTCCGGCACCGAGAACATGGACTGGGTGTCGAAGGTGCTGCGCAAGCTCATCGAGTTCACCCAGGCCGGGAACACCGTCAACGTCGTGGTCATGGGCATCACCGTCGGCGCCCAGCCGTACTGGAACGCCGAGGCGACCATGCTCATGCACACGAAGGGCATCCTCATCATGGCGCCCGGCTCGTCGATGGTGCTCACCGGGAAGCAGGCGCTCGAGTACTCGGGCTCGGTCTCGGCCGAGGACAACGAGGGCATCGGCGGATACGACCGCATCATGGGCCCGAACGGCCAGGCCCAGTACCGCGCCAGCTCCGCGGGCGAGGCCGCCCACATCCTCATGCGCTGGTACGAGCACAGCTACGTCGCGCCCGGCGAGCGCTTCCCGCGCCCGGCAGCGACGCAGGACGCGCGCGACCGCGACGTGCGGGGCTTCCCGCACGGCCCCGAAGGCGGAGCCGGCTTCACCACCGTGGGCGACGTCTTCAGCGCCGAGAAGAACCCCGACCGCAAGAAGCCGTTCGAGATCCGCCACATCATGGCGGCCGCCATCGACCAGGACCACGCGCCGCTCGAGCGCTGGAAGAACCTGCGCGGCGGCGACACGAGCGTCATCTGGGACGCGCACCTGGGCGGGCACCCGGTCTGCCTCATCGGCATCCAGTCGCGGCCGCTGCCCCGCCTCGAGTTCGTCCCGGCGGACGGCCCGGAGTACTGGTCGGCGGGCACGCTCTTCCCGCAGTCGTCGAAGAAGATCGCGCGCGCCGTGAACTCCGCCTCCGGCAACCGGCCGGTGGTGGTGCTCGCCAACCTGTCCGGGTTCGATGGGTCGCCCGAGTCGATGCGCCGCCTGCAGCTCGAGTACGGGGCGGAGATCGGCCGGGCGGTGGTGAACTTCAAGGGGCCGTTCGTGTTCTGCGTCGTGTCGCGCTACCACGGCGGCGCGTTCGTGGTCTTCGCCAAGACGCTCCGCGAGCACATCGAGATCGTGGCGGTGGAGGGCGCCCGCGCCTCGGTCATCGGCGGCGCCCCGGCGGCGGCGGTCGTCTTCGCGCGCGAGGTGGAGAACCGCACCCGCAAGGACCCGCGCGTGGCCGAGGCGGAGAAGGCGGCCGCGGCGGGCGGTGCGGCGCGCCTCAAGCTCGCCGAGGTCACCGCCAGGGTGAAGTCCGAGAAGCTGGGCGAGGTGGGCGACGAGTTCGACAAGATCCACTCGGTCGAGCGCGCGCTCAAGGTCGGTTCCCTCGACCGCATCATCGCGGCGAAGGACCTCCGCCCCTACCTCGTCGACGCGGTCGAGCGCGGGATCGCGCGCTTCAAGTAGCCGCCGGCGATCTCGGAGGTCGGCGGCGGATCCCCCTCCCCCGCACCAGC
>DASTGH010000291.1:0-2051 GCA_035719345.1 Anaeromyxobacteraceae bacterium | reverse complement strand
AGGCGCGTCCGCGCCTCGAACCCGAGGGCGCAGCCCCTTCTTCGAATATCGCTTTTCGAGAGCGCGCTTCGCGCGCCCTCGAAAAGCGAGAGGCCGCTTTCGCGGCCTCATCAGCTTGGGCCACCGGGGCCCGGGTGAACTCCGCAGTCTGCCCCTCGGGGCTCGCTGCGGTGGGGGGAGACGATCGTCCGTCCACGATCGTCTTTGGCGTGAGGCTGGAGTTGATCCCCTGCGAATCGAGTTTTCGGCTGGAGCTTCGAGACAGGTGGATCCTGGACGGCCTCCGGTAGGACTCGCTGCTGAGAGTCTTCAAGAGGCGTGCCCGCGTTACGAGGGGGGGCCGATCGCGTGTTTTCGATGGGTTAGAGCCTTCACTCTCCGGCTGAGACTGTAAAAACTGGGTCAAACGAGCGACCAAGGGTCTGACTTGACCCTCCGACCGGAGCGTCACCCTCCCCACCTCACGACCCTGGGTGTCGCCGTCCGGGTCGCAGCGGCGGCGCCCCGGGGGCGGCCGCGCCGGACGCCCTTATATGAGCCGGCATGTTCGCCTCGGTCGAAGACGCCTCGGGGCGCCTCGCCACCGCCGGGTACCTGCCGTCGAGGGAGATCGCGACCGCGGTGTTCCTCGCCGACCGCCTGGAGAAGCCCGTGCTCGTCGAGGGCCCCGCCGGCGTCGGGAAGACCGAGCTGGCGAGGGCGTGGGCGGCGGCGGACGGGCGCTCGCTCATCCGGCTCCAGTGCTACGAGGGGCTCGACGAGGCGAAGGCGCTCTACGAGTGGGAGTACTCGAAGCAGCTGCTCTACACCCAGCTCCTGCGCGACCGGATCGGCTCCGCCATCGGCGAGGCGCGGTCGCTGTCCGAGGCCGCCGACCGGATCGCGGCGGAGGGGAACGTCTTCTTCAGCGATCGCTTCCTGCTTCCGCGCCCCATCCTGCAGGCGGTGACGAGCGAGCAGCGGTGCCTCCTGCTCGTCGACGAGGTGGACAAATCGGACCCGGAGCTCGAGGCGTTCCTGCTCGAGGTGCTCGCCGACTACGCGGTGACCGTCCCCGAGCTCGGCACCTTCAAGGCGCGCGAGGCGCCGCGGGTGGTGCTCACCTCCAACGCCGCGCGCGATCTCTCCGATGCCCTGCGGCGCCGCTGCCTCCATCTGCACATCGACTACCCGTCACAGGAGCGCGAGCTCGCCATCGTGCGGGCGCGTGCGCCCGAGGTCGCGCCCGAGCTGGCGCGGCAGGCGGTGGCGGCGGTGGGGAAGCTGCGCACCCTCGACCTCAAGAAGGCGCCCTCCATCTCGGAGACGCTCGACTGGTGCCGCGCGCTGGCCCTGCTCGGCGCCGAGACGCTCGAGGAACGCCTGGTATCCGACACGCTCGACCTCGTCCTGAAGCACGAGGCCGACGTGGAGAAGGCGCGCCCGGCGCTGCGCGAGCTCGGCGTGTCCTGACCCGCGCGGGGAGCAAACGTCCCACCCGCGCGGGCGGCCGCCCGGCGGGTCGATCTCGAAGCGCGCGCGTGCCTAGATTGCCGTGCGAGCCAGGGCTACACTCGGCGCCTGGGCGGGGGCCCCCACGCGAGATCCGATGGATTCCAAGCGCGTCCTCATCGTCGAGCCCGATGGCGCGTTCGCGCTCTCGCTCGCCACGCTCTTCCACGAGGACGGGCTCGGCACGTCGATCGCGAAGGACGCCGCCGACGCGCAGCGCGAGATCGCGAGCCGGCGGCCGTCGCTGGTGCTGGTCCGCGCCGAGCTGCCCGACGTCTCCGGCTTCTCGGTGTGCGCGCGCCTGCGCAAGGACCACGGCGCGCTGCCGGTGGTGCTCTACTCGTCCGACGCGTCGCACGAGGCGCTCACCGAGCATGCGCGCAGCCCGGCCGCCGCCAACGGCTACCTGGGCATGCCGCTCGACACGGACGCGCTCCGCCAGCTCGTGCAGAACCTGCTCGTCATGGCGGAGCCGCTCGAGTCGGCCGACGACGCCATCGTCGACGACGAGGCGGTGGTCGAGGTTCGCCCCGGCGCCGAGCCGCCGCCGGCCCCGCCCC
>DASTGH010000290.1:0-4643 GCA_035719345.1 Anaeromyxobacteraceae bacterium | reverse complement strand
GCCTGCTCCACCGCCGCCCGCCCGCCGGTCCGCACGCGGGACGCGGCCTCGCGCGCGGCCCGGGCGCTCCTCCACGCGCCCTGCTCCGCCATCGCGCGGAGCACCTCGGCCGCCTCCAGCAGCGCGTCGCGGCTGCGGTCGAGGAGCGCGGCGGCGGCGTTGGCGACCACGTTCGCGGGCGGCGTGTCCGGCGCCAGCGGGTGCGGCCGCGTCGGGGCAGCCCGCCTCGCCCGCGCCAGCTCCTCGCCCATCGACCGCAGCTCGTCGTCGCCGAGCGCCTGCCGCAGCCGCGGCAGCAGCTCCGACTCCTCCTCCTCCACGTGCCGGCGCACGCTCCTCGCCACGAGGCGCACCTTGGGCGCGAAGCGCTCGGCGCGCGGGCCGAGCGCGTCGAGTTCGGAGAGGAGCACCTTCACGGCGTGGTGGTCCTCGAGCGCGTCGAGCCGCTCCGCCTCCACCCCGGCGCGGCGGAGCGCCGGGTAGAGCACCTGCTCCTCGATCGCCGCGTGCACCGACAGCTCGCGCGTGATCTCGCGCGCCAGGCGCGCCTGCTCGCGGACGTCCCCCGCCCGCGCGGCGCGGTCGAATGCCCCGAAGAGCCGCTCCACCTCGCGGTGGTCCCTCTCGATCAGCTGGATCGCATCCATCGTCCCGTCTCCCGTTCCTCGGTGTAGGCCGGGAAGCTCGGCACGATGACGGGCCGCGTCAACGGGCCTCCGCGCGACGCGCCTCAGGCGGCGGGCGAGGTGGCGAGGGTGCGCCCGGGGAACGGCCGCGGCAGCGGCACGAGCCGACCGCCGTCGAGCACGCGCACGCCGTGGACCCAGACGTCGTCGATGCCTTCCGGCGGGACGAGCGGGTCGAGGTAGTCGTTGCGCTCGCGGACCCGCTCCGGGTCGAACAGGACGAGCGAGGCGTCGGCGCCAGGGCGGAGCACCGGGTCCTCCAGCCGGAGGAAGCGGCAGGGGAGGGTGGCGAGCCGGAAGACCATCTCCTGCAGCGGGATGCCCATCTCGCGGCCGAGGCGCAGCGCCTTGGGGAACGCGCCCAGCGCGCGCGGGTGCGGTTTCTGCCCGGGCCCGGGCATGAGCCCGTCGGTGCAGATGGCCATGGTCGGCCGCCGGAAGAAGCGCGCGACCGTGGCGTCGTCGCCGTAGTGGCTGATGATGGCGACCTCGCCGGCGTTCGCATCGTAGAAGTCGAAGACCGCCTCGAAGGCGGCGTCGCTCGCCGGGTCGGGGGCGCCGGCGGCGCGCGCCACGTCGGCGAGGCGCTTGCCGAGGAAGGCATCGCCCACGCCCGGCTTCACGCCCGCGATCTGGATGCCGGCGAGCCCGCCGCAGAAGTCGACGAAGTTGTCCCAGGAGGTGGTGTCGCCGCGCATCTTCGCGGCCATGGCGCGGCGGGCTGCCGGATCGCGCAGGCGGGCCAGGAACTCGCCGCGCGTCCCGGCGCGGAACTCGGGCGGGAAGATGGCGTCGCCGGTGGTCGAGCCGGCGGTGTACGGGTACATGTTCTCCATCGTCGGCACCTGCGCCGCCGCGTCGCGCAGGACCGACTCCACCTCGCCGATCTTCTCGTAGTTGCGGCGCCCCGCGATCTTGGAGTGCTCGTTGCAGTAGCCGCCGCCGGCCTCGACCGCGGCGCCCACCGCCTCGCGCAGGCTCTCCACGATCCGGTCGCTCTCCGAGCGGAGGTGCGGGAAGAGGGCGCCCGGCTTCACCTCGTTGAAGGCACGGACGAGCGCCGCGATCTCCCTCGCGTCGCTGTAGACGGCCGGGTTGTAGACGAGGCCGGTGGAGAGGCCGAGGACGCTCGGCGCCTCCCGGCGCACCACCTCCTGCATCGCGCGCAGCTCGGAGTCGCTCGCCACCCGCGGCGCGTTGCCCATGACGACGCGCCGCACCGCGGAGTGGCCGAGGTAGAGCCCCATGTCGGTGACGGAGCGCCCGCGGTGCCAGGCGAGGAACCCGGCGCACGTGCTCCACGTGAACGCGCCCTCGATGGCGCCGTCGAGCGGCTTCAGCTGGAGCGCCCACTGCGTCCGCCCCTCGTCCGAGACCGGCGCCGGCGAGAGCCCGTCGACGCCGCAGATGCGCCGGGTCACGCCGCCGCGGATCGACAGCTCGCAGGCGCGCGGGAGCCCGCTCTCCCCGGGTGCGGTGCCGCCCAGCGCGCCGTGGTTGTGCGTGTCCACGAACCCGGGCGCGAGCGCGCGTCCCCGCGCCTCGACGACGCGGTCGGCGGCCGCCGCCTCCGAGGGCGGCACGCTGCCGAGGTGCGCGATGCGGTCGCCGTCGAGGAGGACGTCGCCCTCGAAGGGCGGGGTCCGCCCGTCGCCGGTGACGATGCGCGCGCCGCGGACGAGCTGGCGCATGGTCTACGCCGCGAGCTCCAGGACGAGCCGGAGCAGCACCTCCGCCCCGGCTGCGAGGTCCTCCGGCGCGGTGTACTCCTCCACGTTGTGGCTGATCCCGCGCCGGCTCGGGACGAAGATCATGCAGGCGGGGCACACGGCGGCGAGGATCTGCGCGTCGTGCCCGGCGCCGCTGGGGAGCCGTTTCACGGAGAGTTTCAGCTCGCGCGCGATCGCCTCCACCCGGCCGACGAGCGCGGGGTCGAAGGCGACCGGCTCGAAGCGCGCCAGCGAGCGGCGGGCGACGCCCACCCCCTCGGCCCGCGCCGTCTCCTCGACGAACGCGAACAGGCGGCGCTCCGCCTCCTGCAGTCGCGCCTCGTCGGTGTTGCGCAGGTCGACCGTCATGACCACGCGGTTCGGGACCACGTTCACCAGGTTCGGCGCGACGTTCACCATGCCCACCGTCGCGACCTGGTGGCCGCCGAGCTCGCGCGCCAGCTTGCGCGCGAAGACCGCGACCTCGGCCGCGACGTACCCGGCGTCGTGGCGCAGGCGCATGGGCGTGGTGCCGGCGTGGTTCGACTGCCCGGTGAGCGTGAGCTCGGTCCAGGAGATGCCCTGCACGCCCTCCACCGCCCCGATGCGGACCCCCTCGGCGTCGAGCACCGGCCCCTGCTCGACGTGCAGCTCGACGTAGGCGTGCGCGCGCGGCTGCGCCACCGGCCCCGGCCCGGCGTAGCCGATGCGCGAGAGCTCGTCGCCGACGGTCGGGCCGTCGATGGCCTTCGTGGCGAGCGCCTTCTCCAGCGGGAGCGCGCCCGTGAAGACGAGGCTCCCCATCATGTCCGGCTGGAAGCGCGCGCCCTCCTCGTTCGTGAAGAAGGCGACGGCGAGCGGCCGGCGGGTGGTGACGCCGGCGTCGTTCAGCGCGGCAACGACCTCGAGCCCGCCCATGACGCCGAGGTTCCCGTCGTAGAGGCCGCCGGTCCGGACGGTGTCGATGTGGCTCCCCATCACCACCGGCGCGCCGTCCTCGCGGCCCCTGCGCAGCGCGATGCCGTTCCCGATGCGGTCGATGGTCACCTCCAGCCCGAGCTCGCGCATCCAGGCGACCGTCCGGTCGCGCCCCGCCTTGTCCGCGTCGGTGAGCGCGAGCCGGCAGACGCCACCCCCGGGCAGGGCGCCGGTGCGCCCCAGCTCCTCGAGCCGCCTGCCGAGCCGGTTGCCGTCGATGCGCGGGGTGGTGGCCATGGCGCTCCTCCGAGGCGCGGAATCTACCCCGGACGCGGCGCGCCGGCACGCGGCGAGCGCGGCCGCGCGCGGCTAGATGGGCAAGCATGCCCGACCGCCTCGTCCTCTCCGATGCCGAGTGGAGGAACCGCCTCGCGCCCGAGGCCTACGAGGTGCTGCGCCACCACGGGACGGAGCGGCCCGGCTCCGGCTGCTTCCTCGGGACGAAGGAGCCCGGGACGTACGTCTGCGCGGGGTGCGGGAACCCGCTCTTCCGGTCGGGCGAGAAGTTCGAGTCGGGTACGGGCTGGCCGTCGTTCACCAGGACGATCGGGCCGGACGCGGTGCGCGAGAAGCGCGACGTGTCGTACGGGATGGTCCGGACCGAGGTGCTGTGCGCCCGCTGCGACGGCCACCTCGGGCACGTCTTCCCCGACGGCCCGCCGCCGACGGGGCTGCGCTACTGCATGAACTCGGTGGCGATGCGGCACGTGAAGGAAGGCGAGCCGATCGTGCTGGCGCAGCCGTAGCTCCGCCGCGCGACGACGAACGCTGATCCCAGGATCAGCGTTCGCGCGAACGCATTCCCGCCGACGCCGACCTCCGAGATCCGGGGCGGAGTCGTGGACGCAGGCAGCCCGCCCCGTGGCGCGCCACGAGCCGCAGCGCCACGCCGCACCGTCTTCCGCTTGGAGCCGCCCGAGCAGCGCCCTCTCCCGCTTCACGACCGCTGCGCCCGCTCCTGCGACGCCGCCTGCGCCGCGCCGAGCCGCTCCACGGCGGCGAGCACGGCCGCGGGATCGGCGGGCTTCACGAAGTGCTGCTCGAACCCCGCCGCCCGGCTGCGGGCGAGATCCGGCAGCTGGCCGTAGCCGGTCATCCCGAGGAAGGCGGGGGCGGAGCTGCCCATGCGCTCGCGGATGCGCGCCGCCAGCTCGTAGCCGTCCATCACCGGCAGGCCGATGTCGAGCACCGCCACGTCCGGCGTGAAGCCGCGGATCGCGGCCAGCGCACCCGGGCCGTCGTGCGCCATGAGCACGTCGTGCCCCACGGC
>DASTGH010000289.1:0-3162 GCA_035719345.1 Anaeromyxobacteraceae bacterium | reverse complement strand
GGCGTGAGCGCGCCCTCGCCGTAGGGACCGGCGTCCTTCAGGTAGCCCGGGTTGGAGAGGTTCCAGGTGCCGAGCACGGGGACGCGCCAGGCGAGCTTCTCCAGGGCGCGGGCGACGGCCGCCGCCTCGGCGCCGAGCGCGTAGAGGAGGATGGCCTGGCTCCCCGCCGCCCGGGCCGCGGCCACCTGGGTGGACATGTCCTTGTCGCCGACCTTGAAGGTGCCGACGTACGCCAGCGCCGCGCCGCGCCTGGCCACCAGCGCCTCGACCCGGGCCCGTCCCTGGGCGCCGTAGGGCGACTCGTCGCAGAGGAGCGCCACCCTGGTGAGCCCGCGCGCCGCGAAGGCCTCGGTGACCATCATCTGCGACTGCACCGCATCGCTCGCGGCCAGGCGAAACACGTAGCTCTGCGGGAACTCGGCGAAGAGCTCGTTCACCTTGTTGCCGGTGGCGCTCGGCACGAGGTGCGGGATCTTCCGCTCCTGGGCCAGGCCGGTCGAGGCGTTGGCCACGCCCGTGTTGCCGGGCCCGACGAGCGCCACCACCCGCTCGGCGTCGACGAGCTCCTTCACCACCGCCGCGCCCTTCTCCGGCCTGGCCTCGTCGTCGCGCTCCACCAGCGCCAGCGGGCGCCCGAGCACGCCTCCGGCCGCGTTCACCTCCTCGACCGCCAGCCGCGCGCCGTTGCGCAGCGCCTGCCCGAGCGGTGCCGATCCGCCGGAGAGGGGGGCGTAGAAGCCGATGCGGATGGGTTCGGCGGCGGTGACGGCCAGCAGCGCGAGCACGGGAGCCAGGACCATGCCCCCTCTCTCCCCCGCGTCCGTGTAGGCGTTCAAGCACCTCGAGCGCATGCGCCGCGGCGCGCGGAGGCGGTCCCGTCACCCGGGCTGCAGCTGGAACGACTCGAAGGCCCCGCAGCGCCTGCAGCGCCAGGGCCGTGTGGGCGCCTCGGCCCCGCAGCGCGCACAGCGGAGCGACCGCGCCTTGCGCACCAGCGCCGCCACCATGAGGTCGTGGCGCTCCGCCAGCTCCTCGGGCGCCGGCGCCTCCGCCTCGCGCAGGAGGTCGCGCATGGCCATCGTGACCTCGCCGGTGGCGTCGCGCTCCAGCGCGCTGCGCAGCGCCGCCAGCGCCTCGCGGGAGCGCCCTGCGGCGCGGAGGGAGCGCCCGCGGAGGTAGTGGAGCGAGGCTTCCCCGGGCGCGGCGGCGAGCCGGGCCTCGACCCAGGAGAGCGCCGCGACGTGGTCCGGGAGCGCCGCCAGCGCCGGCCAGGCGAGGAGCGCGCACCCGGGGTCCTCGTCCAGCGCCGCCGCCACCGCCTCCAGCGCCTCGCCGGTCCGGCCCCGGGCCGCCTGCGCCTCGGCCAGCGCCAGCAGCGCATCGGCGCTGCGCGGATTGGCGGCCACCGCCTGCAGGGCGGCGGCATGGCCGCGCTCCGGGTCCCCGGCCAGCGCCTCGCGCGCCTGCGCGGCGAGCAGGTGCGCGAGGAGCGGGTCCTCGCGCGAGGCGGAGAGCTGCCGCTGCGCCTCGGCCGCCTCGGCCAGCCGGCCGAGGTCGACGAGCACGTCGCGCATCCCCTCCCGCGCGGCCCGGTCGCCGCCGTCGGCGAGCACGCGGTAGGCGGCGAGCGCCTCGTCGAGCATGCCGCCGCGCCGGTAGTCGTGGGCCAGCTCGCGCTCCACCTCGACGCGGCGGGCGGGGTCGAGGCCGGGCTGCAGGAGCATGTTGCGGTGGAGCCGGATGGCGCGCGCCAGGTCGCCGGTGCGGCGAAAGAGCGCGCCGAGCGCGAGGTACGTGTCCACCGCCTCGCGGCTGCCGAGGCGGGCGGCGTCGGACAGGACCGCCGCGGCGGCGTCGGTGTCGTCGGAGAGCACGTAGCGGACGCCGTCGAGGTAGGCGCGCGCCGCCTTGCGCCGGCGCCAGTACCGCTCGCCGACCAGTGCCAGCGCCACCGCCAGCAGGCCGACGGCCGCGAGCAGCCAGTCCGGATCGTTCACGCCGCCGCGAACCCCCTGCGCAGCCGCTCCCAGGTACCGTCGAGGTGCTCGACCATGACGCGCACGTCGGAGAGCACCGGCATGAAATTGGTGTCGCCGCCCCAGCGCGGGACGATGTGGTAGTGCAGGTGGTCGGCGATGCCCGCGCCCGCGATCCGGCCGAGGTTCATGCCGACGTTCATCCCCTCCGGCCGGTAGGCCTCGCGCACGACGCGCGCCGCCAGCGCCAGCTCCCCGTGCAGCGCGGCGAACTCGTCGGGCGCGAGCGCCTCGAGGCGGTCCACGTGCCGGCGCGGGACCACCATGACGTGCCCGGAGTTGTAGGGATAGCGGTTGAGGATGGTGAAGGCGGCCTCGCCGCGGTGGACGAGGAGGTTCCTGCGGTCCGCCTCCTCGCCCTGCTCGGCGGGGTAGTCGCAGAAGATGCAGCCGGAGCGCTTCGGCGCCTCGATGAAGGCGAGGCGCCAGGGGGCCCAGAGGCGGAGGGGTTCGGACATCGCGGCAGCTCCTACCGCGCCAGGAAGTAGAGGCCCGGCGTCGCGGCGACGCTCGCCTCGCGGTGCAGCTCGACCCGGACCGCCTCGGCCACCGCGCGCGCGGCGCCGCCCACGAGCTCCTCGAAGAACCGGGACTTCTCGTCGGGCGGGTAGACGAGGCGCGGCTCGCCGGAGAGGCCCGCCTTCTCCTTGGCCGCGTCCACCGCGTCGTGGAAGTTGCCCAGCTCGTCGATGAGGCCGAGCTCCTGCGCCTGCTGCCCGGTCAGGACCCGGCCGTCGGCGATCTTGCGCACCTCGTCCTCCGGCAGGTCGCGCCCCTCCATCACGGCGGAGAGGAACTGGAGGTAGACGGAGTCGACGAGCGACTGCCAGTAGGCGCGGTCCTCCGGCGACATGTCGCGGAACGGCGAGCCCGCGTCCTTGAGCTTGCCGCTCTTCACCGTCTCCAGCTTGACGTCGAAGCGCTTCGCCAGCCCCTGCACGTTCGGGAACATCGAGATGACGCCGATCGAGCCGGTCAGCGTGCCCGGCTCGGCGAGGATGTGCGGGCAGGCCATCGCGATGTAGAAGCCGCCCGACGCGGCGAGGTTGCCCATCGAGCAGACGACGGTCTTCTTGTCGGCGAGCTTCTTCACCTCGTCGTAGATCTCCTGGCTCGGCGCGACCGC
>DASTGH010000288.1:0-3642 GCA_035719345.1 Anaeromyxobacteraceae bacterium | reverse complement strand
GAGGCGGCGGCCGCGGTCGGCTGCTCCGTCGCGCAGATCGTGAAGTCCCTCGTCTTCCGCGCCACGCGCTCCGACCGCCTGGTGCTGGCGCTCGCCTCCGGGACGAACCGGGTCAGCGAGGCGAAGCTCGAGGCGAGGCTGGGCGAGCCGGTGAGGCGCGCCGACGCCGCCTTCGTGCGCGAGCGCACCGGCTTCGCCATCGGCGGCGTGCCGCCGCTCGGGCACGCCGCGCCCGGCGTGGTGCTGGTGGACCGCGACCTGCTCGCCTTCGACGTGGTCTGGGCCGCCGCCGGGACGCCGCACGCCGTCTTCCAGGTGGCGCCGCCCGACCTGGTGCGCGCCGCCGGCGGCGAGGTGGTCGACCTGGCAGAGCCGGCCGTCCCATGAGAGGACGCCGCGCCCTCGCCGGCGCCGCCTTCTCGGTCGCCTCGGGGCTGTGCTTCGGGAGCATGGCCATCTTCGCCAGCGCCGCGCGCGCCTCGGGCGTCGACACGCCCACGCTCCTCCTCGTGCGCTTCGCCGTGGCGGGCGCGATCCTGTGGCTGGCGCTGGCGTGGAAGGGGTGGCGGAGAAGCGCTTCTCCCGCTCGGAGGTCGGCGGCGGATCCCCCTCCCCCAGCTCACGCTGGGGGAGGGTCGGGGAGAGGGCCCGCTCCGCGCGGCTCCGCGCCCCCGCGCGGCTCCCTCCTCGTCCCCCGCGGCCGCGACCTCCTCATCCTCGCGCTCATGGGCGGCCTCGGCTACGCCGGCCAGGCCTTCTGCTTCTTCACCGCGCTCTCGCTCGGCTCGGCCGGTCTCACCGCCCTCCTCCTCTACCTCTACCCGGCGCTAGTCGCGATCCTGGCGCGCCTCGTCTTCAAGCACCCGCTCTCGCCGCTGCAGGCGACCGCGGTGGCGCTGGCGCTGGTGGGCAGCATCCTCACGGTGGGGCGCGCCGGCGACGCGCCGCTGGCGGCGGTCTTCTTCGGCCTGCTCGCGCCGTCGATCTACGCCGTCTACATCCTCGCCGGGAGCCGCGTCTCGCCGGCGCCGGGCTCCACCGGCCGCACCGCCGTGGTGGTCACCAGCGCCGCGGTGGTCTACGGCGCCGTGGCGTTGACGCGCGGCCTCGCCCTGCCGCGCACGGCCCTGGGCTGGGCCGCCATCGGCGCCATCGCCGTGCTCTGCACCGTGCTCGCCATCGGCTTCTTCCTCGCCGGGCTGGAGCGCATCGGGCCGGTGCGCACGTCCGTCTACTCCACGGTCGAGCCCGCCTTCACGCTCGTGCTCGCCGACCTCTTCCTCGGCGAGGAGACCACCTGGCCGCGCCTCGTCGGCGGCGGGCTCATCGTCGGCGCCGTGCTGCTCCTCGCCCGCGCCGACCTCGCCGGCGCGGCGACGCCGGCCGCCACCGCCGCGCCCGAGCCGCCGTCGCCCTAAACGACGTTTCGCGACTCGGAAACACCTCCGTTCGTGCTGAGCGTAGCGCCCGCCTGCGGGCGCGGAGTCGAAGCACGCGCCCCTTCGACAGGCTCAGGGCATGCCTTCCACTCCGCTTCGCTACGCTCAGGGCGAACGGTGTTTCCGAATCACGCTCGGTCGTTCTAGCGCCGCCGCCGGCTCACAGGTCCGCCGCCTTGGCCTCCGGCTTCCAGCGGATGGCGCGCGCCGAGAGCAGCATGCGGTCGAACATGTCCTTCACCACGCGCCGCGTGACGATGAGCGCGTCGGCGCCCATCTCGCAGGCGCGTTCGCGAAAGGCGATGGCCGGGTTCATGGGATCCGGCCTGGCGATCGTGTCCGTGATCTCGCCCAGCTCCTCGTACGGTCGGTCCGGCTCCTTCTCGAGGTACGCGATCTCGCAGTCCTTCGGCTTCGGCGGGGCCCCGGTCACGTCACCCTCGGGCGTCGTCCGCGGGAACGAGATGCAGGCGAGCGACGTCGAGGCGGCGAGCGCGACGGCGAGCGCAGCGGTCCGAGCGGCGACGGTCGTGTATACCCTGCCCATGTCCGGCCTTCCTCCTCCGTCGCCCTCGCCCGGGCGCGAGTTCGTGCTCGGCTGCCGCGACGAGCTGCCCATCCTGCTCGGCGTCGCGCCCTTCGGGATGATCTACGGCGTGCTCGCGCTCGGCGCCGGGCTACCCTCGCTCACGGCGCAGCTCATGTCGAGCGTCGTCTTCGCCGGATCCTCGCAGTTCCTGGCCGCGCAGCTCATCCGCGAGGGCGCGCCCGGCGCCGTGGTGGTGGCGACCATCTTCGTGGTGAACCTGCGCCACGCGCTCTACAGCGCGTCGGTCGCGCCCTGGGTGAAGCACCTCCCGGCGCGCTGGAAGGCGTCGCTCGCGTACCTCCTCACCGACGAGGCCTTCGTGGTCGCCGCGGCGCGCTACGCCCGCGACGTCGAGCACCCCGCGCCCTCGCCGCACAAGCACTGGTACTTCCTCGGCGCCGGGCTCACGCTGTGGAGCTGCTGGCAGCTCACCACCGCCGCCGGGATCTTCCTCGGCGCGCGCGTGCCGGCGAGCTGGGGCCTCGACTTCACCCTGGCGCTCACCTTCATCGCGCTGGTGGTGCCGGGGCTGCGCGACCGCGGCGCGGGCGCGGCGGCGGCCGTGGCCGGCGCGGTGGCGGTGCTGGCGGCGGGGCTGCCCTACAAGCTCGGCCTCCTCGCCGCCGGCCTCGCCGGCATCGCCGCCGGGATGTGGGCGGAGGGCGAGCGCGGGGCGGAGGTGCGGCGATGAGCTGGCTGCCGTGGCTGGCGCTGGGGGGCCTGCTCACGTTCCTCACCCGCCTCTCCTTCATCGCGCTCCTCGGCCGGGTGGAGACGCCGCCTCGCCTGGCGCGCGCGCTCCGCTTCGTCCCGCCGGCGATCCTCTCCGCCGTCATCGTCCCCGAGCTGGTGATGCGCGACGGCGCGCTGGCGCTCTCGCCCGGGAACCCGCGCCTCGTCGCCGGCGCCGCCGCCGTCGCGGTCGCGGCGCTGACGCGGAGCGTGCTCGGGACCATCGCCGCGGGGATGGCGGTGCTCTGGGCGATGCAGGCCTGGGCTCCGTGGTAAGGGTCGCGTCATGCTCGTCGCCCCCGCGAAGCTCGCCCTCTTCACCGCCGCCGCGCTGGCGCTCATCGTCACGCCGGGCCCGGCGGTCCTCTACATCGTGACGCGGAGCGTCTCGCAGGGGCGGCGCGCCGGGTTCCTCTCCGCCCTCGGCGTCGGGCTGGGCAACGCGGTCCACGCCGCCGCCTGCGCCGGCGGGCTCGCGGCGGTGCTCGCGTCCTCCGAGCTCGCCTTCGCCGCGGTGAAGTGGCTCGGGGCCGGCTACCTCGTCGTGCTCGGGATCTCGAAGCTCGCCGGCCGCGGCGGGGCGGGCCTCTCGCAGGATGCGGCCGCCGCGCCGCGCGCGGCCGACCGCGCGGTGTTCGGCCAGGGGCTGGCCGTCGCCGTGCTGAACCCCAAGACGGCGCTCTTCTTCATCGCCTTCCTGCCGCAGTTCGTCGATCCCTCGCGCGGCGCGGCCTGGGCGCAGCTCCTCTTCCTGGGCGGGCTCTTCGTCGTGCTCGCCATCGCCTCCGACTGCGGCTACGCGGCGCTGGCCGGGAGCGTCGGCGCGTGGCTCCGGCGCCACCCCGCGTTCGCCAGCGGCGAGCGCTGGGTGGGCGGGTCCGT
>DASTGH010000287.1:0-18309 GCA_035719345.1 Anaeromyxobacteraceae bacterium | reverse complement strand
CACCACGGGGCGCGCGGCCAGGGCGGCGCGGGCTGGTCGAGCGGCGCTCCCCGGCAGGCGTCCGGCGCACGGGGCCGCGCGACTGGCTCCCGGCGCGGGGCGGCGGGAGCGGGCGGGCGGTGGGCTGAAGGGTGCGACGATGTGTGCCATGCTAGGGTTCGCGCGGTGCGGAGGTGCGAAAACGTGAGCGGCGGTGAGGAAAACGTGTACGGCAGCGGGATTGCATGATGCGTGCCCTGATCGTCGACGACGAGCCGCTGGCCCGCGACGAGCTGGACGCGCTGCTGCGCGAGACCGGCCGCTTCGAGGTCGTCGGGAAATGCGGCGATGCGCTGGGCGCGCTGCAGGTTTTGCGGCGGGAACGCCCCGAGGTCCTCTTCCTCGACGTGCAGATGCCGGGCGTCTCCGGGTTCGAGCTGCTGGCCATGCTCGACGACGACCTCGCGCCCGACGTCGTCTTCGTCACCGCGCACGACGCCTTCGCGGTGAAGGCGTTCGAGGAGAACGCCGTCGACTACCTGCTGAAGCCGGTCGAGCCGGAGCGCCTGCGGCGCACCGTCGAGAAGCTGGAGGCGCGCCGCGGAGCGGCCGTCCGGCCGCCGGTGGCGGCCCCCGAGATCACCCGCCTGCCCTGCCTGGCGCAGCGGGCGATCAAGCTCGTCGCCATCGCCGAGGTCGAGTACGTGCGCTCCTCGGAGGCGGGCGTCTACGTCGTGACCGCCGGCGGCGAGTACTACACGGAGCTCACGCTGGCCGTGCTCGAGGCGCGCGCCAAGCTCCTGCGCTGCCACAAGCAGTTCCTGGTGAACGTCGACCGGATCGACGAGATCAGCCTGGAGGAGAACTCGCTGGGCGTGATCCGGACGAAGTCGGGGAAGTCGGTGCCGGTGAGCCGCAGGCACCTGACGAAGCTCAGGGCGGCGCTGGGGTTGTAGAGGGCAGGGCCCCTCACCCCATCCCTCTCCCCGCGCTCGCGGGGAGAGGGGGTCCGCGGTGCCGCGGGCTCGTCCAGCCGTGCCCTCTCCCGCATCGAGCGGGAGAGGGCCAGGATGCCTCGCGTGCCGTGCGGGTGAGGGGCCGGGGCCCGCGGGTGAGCGCCCGCAGCGGATCGCCACGCGCCGACCGCTCACCCGCGCCTTCCGACCGCACACCGCTCCTGGCGCCCGCTCACCGACACGGGCGACCGTCCCCCCGCGACCGTGCGCCACACTCCCCGCCCATCGCAGCACCGGACACCGGACCTGGGAGGCACGCGCGATGACGTGGACCATGGCGACGAACCCGCTGAACCACGTGGCGCTCTCGGCGCTCGTGGCGGCGATCCCGATCTTCTTCCTCTTCTGGGCCCTCGCCATCCGGCGGATGAAGGGCCACAAGACCGCCATCGGCGCGGCCGCGCTGGGCGTGGCCGTGGCGGTGGTCGGCTTCGGCATGCCGGCGAAGCTGGCGGTGCTCTCCACGCTCGACGGCATGCTCTTCGGCCTGTGGCCGGTCGCCTGGATCGTGGTGACCGCGGTCTTCCTCTACAACCTGTCCGTCAAGACGGGCCAGTTCGAGGTCCTGAAGAACTCGCTGGCCTCCATCACCGACGACCGGCGCCTGCAGGCGCTGCTCATCGCCTTCTCCTTCGGGGCGTTCCTGGAGGGCGCGGCCGGGTTCGGCGCGCCGGTCGCCATCTCCGGCGCGATGCTGGTCGGCCTCGGCTTCGAGCCGCTCTACGCCGCCGGCATCTGCCTCATCGCCAACACCGCGCCGGTTGCCTTCGGCGCCATCGGCATCCCCATCGTCGTCGCCGGCCAGGTCTCGGGCGTCGACACCATGGCCATCTCGCAGATGGTCGGGCGCACGCTGCCCTTCGTCTCGGTCGCCATCCCCTTCTACCTCGTCGTCCTCATGGCCGGCTTCAAGCGCGGCTTCGAGGTGTGGCCGGCGGCGCTCGTCTCGGGCGGCTCCTTCGCGCTGGCGCAGTGGGCGAGCTCCAACTTCCTCGGGCCCCTCCTCCCCGACATCATCGCCTCCATCGCCTCCATCGTCTGCCTCACGCTCTTCCTCCGCGTGTGGCACCCCAAGACCAGCTGGCGGTTCAAGGGCGAGGCCCCGAGCCAGGGCAAGGAGAAGCTCCGCTACAGCGGCGGGCAGGTCTTCCGCGCCTGGACGCCCTTCATCGTCCTCTCCATCTTCGTCGGCGCCTGGGGCGTGAAGCCGGTCAAGGCGGCGCTCGACTCGTTCGCGCTCTGGAAGATCGCCATCCCCGGCCTCGACGGCATGATCATCCGCGGCGGCAAGCCCATGGCCGCGGCCTTCAGCCTGAGCCTGCTTTCCGCGGCGGGGACGGCCATCCTCCTCACCGCGCTCGTGACGCTGCCGGTGATGAAGGCCTCGCCCAAGGTGGCCGGCCAGGTCGCCTGGCAGACGCTGAAGAGCCTCAAGTTCCCCATCACCACCATCTCCTTCATCCTCGGCTTCGCCTACATCATGAACTTCTCGGGCATGGCGCACGCGCTCGGGAACGCCTTCGCCGCCACCGGCCCCGCCTTCGCCTTCCTCTCGCCGTTCCTCGGCTGGCTGGGCGTGCTCATGACGGGCTCCGACACCTCCACCAACGCGCTCTTCGGGAAGCTGCAGGAGGTCACCGCCACGAAGCTCGGCGTCGACCCCGTCATCACGGTCGCCGCCAACACCTCCGGCGGCGTGTGCGGGAAGATGATCTCGCCGCAGTCGCTGGCGGTGGCCACGGCGGCGGTCGGCCTGGTGGGCAAGGAGCCGGACCTCTTCCGGTTCACGGTGAAGCACTCGATCATCCTCACCACCATCATCGCCGTGCTGGTCTGGCTACAGACGAACGTCCTGCACGTCCTCGTCCCGGTCTACGCCAAGGGCGCGGCGGCGGGCGCGGCGGCGGCGCCGTCGCTGTCCGAGGGCGTGGTCTGGCTGGCGGCGACCGGCGCGGTCATCGCGCTCGTCTGCGTCCTCGCCGTCGTCCTCGGCCGCACGCCGGCCTCGGCCGCGGCGTCGCAGCAGCCGGCCATGAAGAAGGTCGCGTAGCGCGTCGTACGGGGCGCGGCGGCCTGCGCGGGCCGCCGCGTCCTCCTCCCTTCCACACCCTTCACCCGCAATCCCCGGAGCACGAGCGATGTCCGAGAAGCGCATGGCCACGATGGACGGGAACGAGGCGGCGGCGTCCGTCGCCCACCGGCTCTCCGAGGTGATCGCCATCTACCCCATCACCCCCTCCTCGCCCATGGGCGAGCTCTCCGACGAGTGGTCGGCCAAGGGGAAGAAGAACGTGTGGGGGGCGGTGCCGCAGGTCACCGAGATGCAATCCGAGGGCGGCGCCGCGGGCGCGGTCCACGGGGCGCTCCAGGCGGGCGCGCTGACGACGACCTTCACGGCGTCGCAGGGCCTGCTGCTCATGATCCCGAACATGTACAAGATCGCGGGCGAGCTGACGCCGTTCGCGATGCACGTGACGGCGCGCACGCTCGCCACGCACGCGCTCTCCATCTTCGGCGACCACTCGGACGTGATGGCGGTGCGGCAGAGCGGCTTCGCGCTCCTCTGCTCCAACTCGGTGCAGGAGGCGCACGACCTCGCGGCCGTGGCCCACGCCGCCACGCTGCGCTGCCGCGTGCCGTTCCTGCACTTCTTCGACGGGTTCCGCACCTCGCACGAGGTGGCGAAGATCGAGCTCATCGACGACGAGGTGCTGCGCGCGCTGGTGCCCGACGCCCGCGTCGCCGCCTTCCGGCAGCACGCGCTCACGCCCGACCGGCCGGTCCTGCGCGGCACCGCCCAGAACCCCGACGTCTTCTTTCAGGCGCGCGAGGCGTGCAACGCGTTCTACGACCTGGCGCCGGAGGCGGTGCAGGAGGCGATGGACGAGCTGGCCGCGATGGTGGGCCGCCGCTACCGGCTGTTCGACTACGTCGGCCACCCGCAGGCCGAGCGCGTGCTGGTGATGATGGGCTCGGGCGCCGAGGCGGCGCACGAGACGGTCGAGCACCTCGCCGCGCGCGGCGAGCGCGTCGGCCTCCTCAAGGTCCGCCTCTACCGGCCGTTCTCGGTGGCGCACTTCGTCCGCGCGCTGCCGGCGACGGTCCGGACCCTGGCCGTCCTCGACCGCACCAAGGAGCCGGGCGCCGTGGGCGAGCCGCTCTACCAGGACGTCGTCGCCGCGCTGCGCGAGGCCGAGCGCGACCTGCGCGTCATCGGCGGGCGGTACGGCCTGTCGTCGAAGGAGTTCACGCCGGCCATGGTCAAGGCCGTCCTGGACGAGGCCGCCAAGCCGGCGCCGCGGCGGCACTTCACCGTGGGCATCACCGACGACGTGACGCACCTGTCGCTCCGCCACGATCCGGCCTTCCAGCTCGAGCCGGCCGACGTCGTCCGCGCGCTCTTCTACGGGCTCGGCGCCGACGGGACGGTGGGCGCCAACAAGAACTCGATCAAGATCATCGGCGAGGACACCGACAACTTCGCCCAGGGCTACTTCGTCTACGACTCGAAGAAGTCGGGCTCGGTGACCGTCTCGCACCTGCGCTTCGGGCCGCGCCCCATCCGCTCCTCGTACCTCGTCGGCAGCGCCAACTTCGTCGCCTGCCACCAGTTCGGCTTCCTGGAGAAGCTCGACATGCTGGAGGCGGCGGCGCCGGGCGCCACGTTCCTCCTCAACTCGCCGCACGGGCCGGGCGAGGTCTGGCCCAGGCTGCCGCGAGAGGTGCAGGCGGCCATCGTCGAGAAGCAGCTCCGCTTCTTCGTCATCGACGCCGTCAAGGTGGCCCGCGACGTCGGCATGGGCGGGCGCATCAACACGGTCATGCAGACCTGCTTCTTCGCCATCTCCGGCGTCCTGCCGCGCGAGGAGGCCGTGGCCTGCATCAAGAAGGCGATCCGCAAGACGTACGGCCGCAAGGGCGAGGACGTCGTCCAGAAGAACTTCGAGGCGGTGGACGCGTCGCTCGCGCACCTGCACGAGGTCAAGGTGCCGGGCACCATCGACGGCGCGCCGCGCCCGCCGGTCGTCCCCGAGGCGGCGCCCGACTTCGTGAAGCGCGTCACCGCGGTCATGCTGGAGGGGAAGGGCGACCTCCTGCCGGTCTCCGCCTTCCCGGTGGACGGCACCTGGCCGACCGGTACCACCCGCTGGGAGAAGCGCGCCATCGCGCTCGACGTCCCGGTGTGGGAGAGCGGCCTCTGCATCCAGTGCAACAAGTGCGCGCTCATCTGCCCGCACGCCGCCCTCCGCGCCAAGTTCTACCCGGCGGAGGCGCTCGCGGGCGCGCCGGCCTCGTTCAAGGCGATGGACTTCAAGTCACCGGAGGTGAAGGGGGCGAAGTACACGATCCAGGTGTCGCCGGAGGACTGCACCGGCTGCGACCTGTGCGTCCAGATCTGCCCGGCCGAGTCCAAGGCGGAGAAGGGGAAGAAGGCGCTGGCGCTCCAGCCCATGGCCCCGCTCCGCGCGCAGGAGGCCGGGAACTTCGAGTTCTTCCTCGGCCTGCCCGAGGCGGACCGGGCGAAGGTGAAGCTCGACGTGAAGGGCTCACAGTTCCTGGAACCGCTCTTCGAGTTCTCGGGCGCGTGCTCCGGGTGCGGCCAGACGCCGTACGTGAAGCTCGTCACGCAGCTCTACGGCGATCGCGCGCTCGTCGCCAACGCCACCGGCTGCTCGTCCATCTACGGCGGCAACCTGCCGACCACGCCGTACTGCACCAACGGCGACGGGCGCGGCCCGGCCTGGTCCAACTCGCTCTTCGAGGACAACGCCGAGTTCGGCATGGGCATGCGCCTCGCGGTCGACCACCGGGCGGAGCAGGCGCGGGCGCTGCTGAAGGACCTCGCCCCGGCCATCGGCGACGAGCTCGTGGAGGCCGTGCTCTCGGCCGACCAGTCGACCGAGGCGGGCATCGCGGCGCAGCGCCAGCGGGTCAAGGCGGTCCGCGAGAAGGTTGCGGGCGTCGCCCGCCCGGCGGCGCGCCGGCTCGAGCTGCTCGCCGACGACCTCGTCCGGAAGAGCGTCTGGATCGTGGGCGGCGACGGCTGGGCCTATGACATCGGCTACGGCGGCCTCGACCACGTGCTCGCCTCGGGCAAGGACGTGAACATCCTCGTCATGGACACCGAGGTCTACTCCAACACCGGCGGCCAGGCCTCGAAGGCGACGCCGCCCGGCGCGACCGCCAAGTTCGCCATGGCGGGCAAGACGACGCCGAAGAAGGACCTGGCCATGCTGGCCATGACCTACGGGAACGTCTACGTGGCGCACGTGGCCCTGGGCGCGAAGGACGTGCAGACGGTGCGCGCGCTGCAGGAGGCGGAGAGCTACCCGGGTCCGTCGCTCGTCATCGCCTACGCCCACTGCATCGCGCACGGCATCGACATGGAGACCGGCCTCGACCGGCAGTCGCTGGCGGTGGACTCCGGCTACTGGCCGCTCCTGCGCTACGACCCGCGCCGCGCGGCGCAGGGCGAGAGCCCGCTCAAGCTCGACTCGCCGGCGCCGAAGGTGTCGCTCGCGGCCTACGTCGAGGGCGAGAACCGCTACCGCCAGGTGAAGGCGGCCGACCCGGAGCGCTTCGCCCGCATCATGGAGGCGCAGCAGCGCTGGGTGAAGGAGCGCTACCACCTCTACGCCGAGATGGCGAAGGCGCTGACGCCCGGAGCGGCGAAGGCCTAGGGGACGGGCCGCCGCGCGACGAGCCTCGCCTCGTGGCGGCCGCCCTCGAGCCATCCCTCCTCGTACCGGAGCACCTCCAGACCGGGGAGGAGGCGCGGCAGCTCGCCCTCCTCGAGGAGGTGCGCCGGCCCGGGGCGCGGGTGGCGCTCGAGGTTCTTGCGGGTGGCGTGCGCCACCGCCGCCAGGCCGCCGGGGGCCAGCGCGCCCGGGATCGCCGCGAGGAGCGGCCGGTGCAGGAAGTAGGTGCAGAGGACGACGTCCCACGGACCCGGCGGGATCGCCTCCGCCTCCAGGTCCACCCTCAGCGGGGCGAGGGTGAGCCCCTCCGCGCGCGCCGCCGCCTCCGCGCGGGCGAGCGCCACGTCCGAGACGTCGGCGAGCGTGACCGTGAGCCCGCGCCGCGCGAGCCACAGCGCGTGGCGGCCCGACCCGCCGCCGAGGTCGATGGCGCGCCCGCGCGCCGGCAGGACCGCCGCCAGCGACTCGACGAACGGGGAGGGCGCGGGGATGGCCTCCGCCTCCCCGTAGCGCGCGTTCCAGTGCTCGCGATCGGAGGTCACGGTTCTCGGGCCTCGGCCCGCTGCAGCGTCCGCCGCAGCCGGCGGAACCAGACGAGCTTGTGCTCGAACCCGGGATAGGCCGCGTTGAGCCCGCTCGGGTTCGGCAGGACGAAGAGGCGCGCGCCGGCGAGCGCCGTGCGCTTCGCGCCCGGCCCGCGCTCGCGGCCGGCCGGCACGACGACCGGATAGAGGCTCACACCGACGAGGGCCACCAGCGCCGGGCGGAGCCGCGCCACCTTCTCCCGCAGCGCCTCGGCGCCGGCGCGCAGCTCGCCAGGCGAGAGCTCGGCCGCGCTGCGCGTCGGCCGCGCGCACACGTTGGTGATGCCGAGCCCGAGCGCGAGCAGCTCGCCGCCCTCCTCCGGCCGCAGCACGCGGTCCGTGAGGCCCGCCGCGTGCAGCAGGCGCCAGAACGGGTTCGTGCGGGTGGCGAAGTGGTGGCCGGCGAGCGCCGAGGCGATGCCCGGGTTGATGCCGACGAACAGGGCGCGCAGCCCCGGCGCGACGACGTCCGGGACCTCGCGCAGCGGCGCGGCGCTCGGGGCGAGCTGGGCGGGCACGGCGGGGAGGTAGCGGCGGCGCGGCGCGCGCGCAGCGCCCCCTGGCGCTCCTGACACGCGAGCCCGCCGAAGTGGGACAGGAAGAATGCACCGGTACACCGGAGGGTTGCGCGACCCGCGGCGCGTGGCCGGAACGTGGGACGGCCGGTCTCTCTCGCAAAGGAGACGAACCCCATGAACCCCCGGATCTCGATGACCTTCGCCAGCCTCAAGAACGCCTTCCTCGCCGCCGCCGTCGCCATCGTCGCCGCCGGCTGCGGCGCCTCCGCGGGCTCGCCCGCTGCCTCCATCCGGTCGAGCCAGACCGCCATCGTCGGAGCCGCCGGCGGGACCCTCAGCACCGGCGCGGTGACCGTGTCCATCCCGGCCGGCGCCCTGCGCGAGGACCGCCAGATCGTGCTGCACGAGGCCGAGCCCCGCCACGCCGGCGGCGTGGCGCGGGTGGAGCTCGAGCCGAACGACCTGCCGCTCGCCGCCCGCGCGGTGGTCGTGGTGCGCGTCGACGACCGCAACGGCCGCGTCAAGATGAGCGACGACTCCGGCCAGCTCGTCCAGGTCGAGGTCGAGGATCCCAACCACCACACCTTCAAGACGGTCGAGGACCGCCTCGGCGCCATCGAGGTCGAGGTCGAGCACGGCCGCGTGTGCAGCACCGCCTGCGCCGCGAACGAGGAGTGCGACGACGGCGTGTGCAAGCCGCACGTCGAGGACGCGGGCGCGGCCACCTGCTCCACGCCGTGCGCCTCCGGCCTCGAGTGCGACGACGGCGCCTGCAAGCCGCACGGCGGCGCCGACGACGCGGCCCCCGGCGCCGCGCCCGGCGCCCCCGCCGCCTGCACGCCGGCGTGCGCCTCGGGCCTCGAGTGCGACGACGGCATCTGCAAGCCGCACAAGAGCTGACAGCCGTCCCGGACGCGGGACGCGGCCGGCGAAGCTGCGGCCGCCAGGAAGCGGGTCCCCCTTCCCTCGGGGGCCCGCTTCCGTTTTTTTGCGCGCGCCGCGAGGCGCGCGCAGTTTCGCTTGGCCCAGGGGCGAACCGGTGCCAGATTGCGCGGCCTGGTGCGCGCGCCGTGACACGCCGCGGGTGGTGGCTCTTCGCGGCCCTGGGGATCATCTGGGGCCTCCCCTACCTGCTCATCAAGATCGCCGTGGCGGACGTGTCGCCGGCGGCGCTGGTCTTCCTGCGCACCGCGCTCGGCGCGCTCCTGCTGGCGCCGCTGGCCTTCGGCCGCGGCGAGCTCCGCGCCATCCTCCCGCACTGGCGGCCCATCGTCGCCTTCACGGTCGCGGAGATGGCCGTGCCCTGGGTGCTCCTCTCGGACGCCGAGCGCCACATCTCCAGCGGCCTCACCGGGCTCCTCATCGCCGCGGTCCCGCTGGTGGGCGCGCTGCTGGCCGCGGTCACGGGGCACGAGCGCATCGCCGGCCGCCGCCTGGCCGGGCTGCTCCTCGGGTTCGCCGGGGTGGTGGTGCTGCTCGGGCTCGACACCACCCACGACAGCGCGCTGGCGCTGGTGCAGATGGCGGTCGTGATCCTGGGCTACGCCGCCGGAGCGCTGCTCGTCTCGCGGTGGCTCACCGGCCTGCCCAGCCTGGCGGTGGTCACGACCTCGCTGGCGCTGTGCGCGGTCGTCTACGTGCCGTTCGCGCTGCCGTCGCTGGCGGCGGGCCTCCCGCCGCCGCGGGCGCTCGCGGCCGTGGCGGCGCTCGGGGTCGTCTGCACGGCGCTCGCCTTCGTCGTGTTCTTCCGGCTCATCGCCGAGGTGGGGCCGGTGCGGGCGACGGTGGTGACCTACGTGAACCCGGCCGTGGCGGTGACGCTCGGCGTGCTGGTGCTGGGCGAGCCCGTCACCGTCGGCACGGTGGCGGGCTTCGCCCTCATCCTGGCGGGATCGCTGCTCGCGACCCGCGCGCACGGCCCATAGTGCGGAGCCGGAGTTCTCGTCAGTTCGACAGGATGGCGCGGCCGTCGAGCGGGCGGACCGGCCTGTTGTTCTGCTTGAAGCCGCCGTAGCCGGGGAACGCCGCCACGATCGCCTTGAAGCGGTCGACCGTCCTCTGGGACACCTGGACGGTGTTCTTGAGGACCGTCCACTTCACGCCCTCGCTGCAGGGCGGCGTCGTCAGCGAGCCGGAGTAGGTCCAGAAGCTCGCCGCGTTGCGCGGCAGGAGGTCGCGCGCATTCAGGGTCCTGCCCTCCACCGCGACCGTCGTCCCCGCCAGGACCGGGGCATTCGCGAAGATCTCCTCGATGAGCAGGTTCGGGTTCGGGCCCACCTCGAGGAGGATGCCGACGACGGCGAGGTTGCCGAGCGCGTTCTGGTGGACGAGGTGCACCTCCATCGGCGAGGGGCGGCCGTTCACCGTGTGCTCGCTGTCGGTGTGGAAGTGGAACTGGACGAGGTTGAAGGTGTCGGTGCCGATCCGGAGCGAGCTGCCCGCGGCGTAGGGCACCTCGATCACGTGGCCGGTGTTCTCCACCTCGAAGGGCGTGTTCCCGTAGACGTAGAAGGGCGCGGGGAGCGCGGCGGGCTGCGCGTTGACGATGTCGACCGGCGACTGCTTCTTGCCGACCTCGACGAACGTCGCCTGGGCGAAGCCAGGCGCGTTCGCGGAGCCGCAGGTGGCGAAGGGGAAGGTGACCGTGCCCCAGAACGTCGGCCCGATGGGCGAAGCGGGGTCGTGGTTCCAGGACTGCGCCAGCGCGGGCGACGACAGCGAGAGACACAGGACGACGAGCCACTTCTTCATGACGGGGACCCCCGGAGTGAGTGAAGCCGTCATGGAGGCACACCGACGCAGGGTAAATCCTTGACGAGGCTCAACTCTCGGTACGTACCCCGACGATGTTCACCCGGAGGCGTGATGGCGGGGCGAGCCCGTCACCCGTCGACGGGGTGACGGCGCTTCGCCCTCGCCGCAGGGGCGGCTCGCCGTCAGCGCGACAGGATGGGCCGCGTCCCCGGCTCGACGAACGGCCGGTTGTTCCTGGCGAAGCCCTCGTAGCCCGGGAAGGCCGCGACGATCTGCCGGAAGCGCGCCACCGTCCGCGCCGAGACGTTCACGGTGCGCTTGAGGACGGTCCAGCGGACGCTCTCGCTGCAGGGCGGGGTGGTCAGCGAGCCGGAGTAGGTCCAGAACGAGCCCGTGTCGCGCGGGAGCAGGTCGCGGGCGTTGAGGACGCGACCGGGCAGCGTCACCGACGCCTCCGCCCGGAGCGGGGCGTTCGCGAAGATCTCCTCGATGAGCGGGTTCGGGTTCGAGCCGACCTGCAGGAGGACGCCGACCACCGCCAGGTTTCCGAGCGCGTTCCGGTGGACGAGGTGGACCTCCATCTCGGTGAGCTTGCCGTCGACGGCGTGCTCGCTGTCGGTGTGGAAGTGGAGCTGGGCGAGCTCGTACACGTCGAACGGCCCGGAGCCGAGCACGAGCTGCGCGCGCCCGCCCTCGTACGGGACCTCGACCACGTGCCCCGTGTTCTCGATCACGAACGGCGTCGAGCCGTAGAGGAAGCGCGGGGAGGGAAGGTCGGCGGCGAGCGCGGTCGCGGTGGTGATGTCGATGGGCGACTGCGTCTGGCCGACGGGGCCGCGTACGGCCGACCCGCAGGTGGCGAACTTGAAGGCCACGTCGCCCCAGACGAGCGGTCCGTTCGGCGACGCGGGGTCGTGGTTCCACTCCTGCGCCAGCGCCGGAGCCGAGGACATCGAGAGGACCGCGAACGCGGTGAGCCACTTCTTCATGCAGGGAACTCCTGGGTGAGTGAAGGCGGCAGGAGTGCCATGGTCGGGGGACGCGATGCCTTGACTCGCCGCAAACGCGCCGCGTAAGCTCCGCGGCATCGGGTGGAGAAGGCGATGAGCTCGTGGAGCTGCCCACACCAGGTGAACGACATCTGCCGCAAGGTCGACGGTGCGTACTGCCGGCCCGGGATGAAGGGCTGCATCCTGTGCGGCAAGGTCGCGTTCGAGGACGGCCGGATCCCGGCGCCGGTGTGGCCGGGTGAGGCTGGCGCCGCGCCGCGCCGGCTCGCGCCGGGGGAGCGCGAGGGCGCGTAGCCGCCCGTCGCTCGAGGGGCGACCGACCTCGCTCAGGGGTTTCCGTACTCGCCCGCCGCCGGGGGCTCCGGCGGCGGCCCGTCCTCGCGGGCGTGCTCCTCGTAGTGGAAGCCGCCCACGTCCGGCTCGGGCGCCTGATCGAGCGGCTCGGGGCGCTCGCGCTCCGGCAGCGCCTCGGGGTCAGGCTCCACCGGCCTCGGCCCGCCCTGCGACGACAGCTCGCGCGCCTGGTTCATCGCCCGCCTCCTACGGCTTCCACACCCGCGCCGCCGCCTGCTCCGCCTGGATCGCCGTCAGCGCGATGGTGAATATCCTCGGCGAGGCACCCGCGCGACAGATCGTGCGATCGGCGGGCGAGACGGGTCAGGCGGCGCTGCGCTCGTCCCGGCGCGCCACGATCTCGGCCGTGTCGAGCGCGATCATGAGCTCCTCGTTCGTGGGCACGACCGCGGCCTGCGGCCGCCGCTCGCGCGTGATGCGGCCGGCGTGCCCGCGGCCGTGCGCCATGTTGAGCGCCGGGTCGAGCGTGAGGCCGAGGAAGCCGAGCTGCCGCACCACCTGCGCGCGCACCAGCGCCGAGTTCTCGCCGATGCCGCCGGTGAAGACGAGCGCGTCGAGGCGCCCGAGCGCCACGACCAGGCTCGCCGCGCTCTTGGCGAGCGCGTAGCAGAAGACCTCGATGGCGAGCGCGGCGCGCTCGTGCCCGGCGTCGGCCGCCTGCTGCAGCGTGCGCATGTCGTTCGACACCCCGGAGATGCCGAGCAGGCCCGAGCCCTTGTTGAGCACGTCGAGCACCGCCTCGGCCGAGCAGCCGCGCGCCCGCGCCACGTGGCCGACGATGGCGGGGTCGACCGAGCCGGAGCGCGTGCCCATGACCACCCCCTCCAGCGGGGTGAGGCCCATGGTCGTGTCCACGCTGGCGCCGTTCCGGACCGCCGCCAGCGAGCAGCCGTTGCCGAGGTGGGCGGTGACGAGCGCGTGGTCGCGCGGGTCGAGCCCCAGGTCCTCCACCGCCCGGCGCGCCACGAAGCGGTGGCTCGTGCCGTGGAAGCCGTAGCGGCGCACGTCGTGCTCCTCCCACCACTCGTAGGGCACGGGGTAGAGCCACGCCTTCCGCGGCATCGTCTGGTGGAAGGCGGTGTCGAACACCGCCACCTGCGGCAGCCCGGGGAGGAGCTCCTGGGCGATGCGGATGCCGGCGAGGTTGGGCGGGTTGTGCAGCGGGCCGAGCGGGATGCAGGCCTCGATGCGCGAGAGGACCTCGCCGTCGATGGCCAGCGACCCCGAGAAGCGGGCGCCGCCGTGCACCACCCGGTGCCCCACGCCGCCGAGCCCGTCGGCCAGCCCGAGGTCGCGGAGCAGCTCGACCGCCGCCCGCAGCGCCCGGGCGTGGTCGGCGCCGGGGACGGCGCGGGCCTCGCGCCCCTGCGGCGTCCTCCAGTCGAGCGTGGCCGCCTCCGTCCCGAGCCGCTGGGCGATGCCGGAGACCTGCTCCCGCCCCGTCGTCACCTCGACGACCGCGAACTTCGCGGACGAGGAGCCGCAGTTGAGGACGAGGACGTTCACGCGCGCACCTCCGCCCGCGGGCCGGTGCAGCGATCGACGAGGTAGACGATGGAGGAGTAGGGGATGCCGCCGTGCCTGGAGAGGCCGATCTCGCAGCCGCGGCTGTTCGAGTACCCGGCCTCGCAGCCCTTCACCGCCTCGGCCAGGCCGGAGAGCGCGTGCGCGTTCAGCTCGGGGAAGGAGAGCCCGCGGTCGCCGGCGAAGGCGCAGCAGCCCGGGGGAGGGACCACCACCTCCTCGGCACAGGCCTGCGCCACCTTCCTGAGGCGGTCAGCGAGCCCCATCTTCTGGGTGCTGCAGGTGACGTGCACGGCCACCCTGCGCGCCTTCTTCTCGAAGGCGAGATCCTCCATGAGGAACTCGGCGATGAACTCGGCCGGCTCGAAGACGTGCAGCCGCGGGTCGAAGTGCGCGCGCATGCGCTGGATGCACGGGCTCGTGTCGCAGAGGAGCGGGATCTTGCCGCCGTCCGTCCGCTCCAGGAGCATCTCCTCCAGCTCGTGGCACTTCTGGTCGGCGAGCTCGGGGAAGCCCTTCGACTCGAGCGTGAGGCCGCAGCAGAGGGAGCCGAGGTCCTCCGGGAAGAGGACGTCGAACCCCGCCTTCTCCAGGATCGACATCATGGCCGCGGTCACGGCCCGGTCGTCGTCGGCGCCGCGCGCCGGGCCCCAGAGCCGGGTGATGCAGGAGGGGAAGTAGACGACGCGCTTGCCGTGGCCGCGGATCACGTCCTCGAGGCCGGAGGCGCGCGCGGGCCGCGGCATGTGCTCGTTCCACACCGGCAGCTTCCCGCCGGAGAGCGCCCGCAGGCCCTGGGAGAGGCCGGCGATGGCGCCGGTGCCCACCGCGGCGTGGGCGGCGGCGGACGCGCCGAAGAAGCCCTTGGCCACCGCGAGCGTGCCGGCGTAGTGGCTCGCGACGGCGCCGGCGACCGCCTGGGCCACCGGGCCGCGCTGCGCCGCGCGGAGCGCCTTGGTGAGCTTGCCGGTGTCGATGGAGACGGCGCAGGCCGTCGCGCACAGGCCGTCGGCGGCGCAGGTGTCGAGCCCGGCGTACTGGAAGTCGTCCTCGAGGCGCGCCAAACGCTCCGGCGCCTCTGCCGTCTGGCGCAGCCGCGCCATCTCGCGCTGCGCGGTGATGCGCTGGCGGGGCGAGAGCGTCAGCGTGCGGGAGGCGCACTTCGGCTCGCAGAAGCCGCACTCCATGCAGCGGTCGACGAGGTCGTGGACGCGCGGCAGGGGCTTCAGGTCCCTGAGGTGGACGTCCGGGTCGTCGTTGAGGAGGACGCCCGGGTTCAAGATGCCCTGCGGGTCGAAGAGCGCCTTCACCCGCTTCATGAGCGCGTACGCCTTCGCGCCCCACTCGCGCTCGACGAAGGGCGCCATGGCGCGCCCGGTGCCGTGCTCCGCCTTGAGCGCGCCGTCGTACTTGCGGACCACCATGTCGGCGACCGCCTCCACGAAGCGGCCGTAGCGCTCCACCTCGAAGCGGTCGCCGAAGTCCTGCGTGAAGACGAAGTGGACGTTGCCGTCGAGCGCGTGCCCGAAGATGACGCCCTCGTCGTACCCGTGCTCCAGGAACAGCTTCTGCAGATCGACCACCCCGGCGGCCAGGTGGCGCATGGGGAAGGCGACGTCCTCGATCACCACCGTGGTGCCGACGCGCCGGTTCCCGCCGACGGCCGGGAGCAGCCCCTTGCGTACGTCCCAGAGCGCCTCGTACTCCGCCTTCACCGCCGTGAAGCGCACCGGCTCGAGCGTCGGGACGCTGGCGGCGAGCGCCCGCGCCGCCTCCATCCGGGCCGCCAGCTCGGCGGCGTCGCCGGCCCGCACCTCGACGAGGAGCGCGCAGGCCTCGGGCGCCAGCGCCTTGAGGACGGGGGGCAGGCCCTTGCGGTTCTCGACGGCGCGGAGGGAGGGCCGGTCCATGAGCTCGACGGCGGAGACCGTGCCCGTCTTCAGCGCCTGCGTGGCGCGCGCGGCGTGGGCGATGTCGGGGTAGAAGACGAGCGCGCTCGCCTTGTGCGCCTGCTCCTCGACCGTGCGGTAGGTGATCTCGGAGAGGAAGGCGAGCGTGCCCTCCGAGCCGATGACGAGGTGCACGAGCAGGTCGATCGGGTCCTCGTGATCCACGAAGGCGTTGAGGCCGTAGCCGGTCGTGTTCTTGATCCGGTACTTCTCCCGGATGCGGCCGGCGAGCGGCGCGTCGGCCAGGATCTCCTGGCGGATGCGCGAGAGGCCCTCGAGCAGGGGCCGGTGCCCGGCGGCCCACGCCGCGCGCGAGGCGGCGTCGGCCGTGTCGAGCCGGGAGCCGTCGGCGAAGACGAGCTTCATCGCGAGCACGGTGCGGTAGCTGTTCTCGGTCGTGCCGCAGCACATCCCGGACGCGTTGTTGGCGGCGATGCCGCCGATCATGGCGGCGTTGATCGACGCCGGGTCGGGGCCGATCTTGCGGCCGAGGGGCGCGAGCAGCGCGTTGGCCTCGCCGCCGATGACACCCGGCTCGAGCGCGATGGCGAGCCCGCCGTCCCGCACCTCGGCGCGGCGGAACCCACCCACCACCGACACCAGCACGCTGTCGGTCACCGCCTGACCGGAGAGGCTCGTCCCGGCGGCGCGGAAGGTGCACGCCACGCCGTGGCGGGAGGCCGCGGCGAGCAGGCTCGCCACCTCGCGCTCGCTCCGCACCTGCGCCACGATCTTGGGCACGAGCCGGTAGAACGAGGCGTCGGTCCCGTGCGCCAGCGTGCTCAGCGGATCGAGGAGGATGCGCTCCGCCGGGAGCAGCGCCGCGAGCTCGTCGTGGAAGCGGCGGTGGGTGGGGGGCAGCGCGGCGAGGTCGGCGCGTCGGGTCATGGCAGGCTCCGGACACGGCTCGAGCGGCCGCGTGCCCGGATTGGAGCACGTGCCCCGGCAGCGGCTGCGGCCATCCGGCGCAGCGGTCGAGGGCGCCGGGCGAGCGGCGGCACCTGAGGGACGACCGGCTCCGCACGAGGCTACGGGCTCCAGGCTACGGGCTACGGGCTACGGGGGAAGCCTGAAGTCCGAAGCCTGGAGCCTCCAGGATCAGGCCGACGCCGGCGCGGCCGGGAGCCGCACCGTGACGCGCGTCAGTTCCTGCGGCACGCAGGTGACGGACAGGCCGTAGGCGTCGCCGTGCAGGTTCTTGATGCGCTTGTCCACGATGCGCATGCCGAGCCCGTCCTTGCGGAAGTCGGGCTCGACCCAGGCGCCGGCGTCGTCCTCCACGTCGATGACGACCGCGCCGTCCTTCCGGTAGGCGTGCACGCGCGCGCGCCCCGCCTCGGGGTGCTTGGAGATGCCGTGCTTGATGGCGTTCTCGATGAGCGGCTGCAGCGTGAAGGTGGGCATCCGCAGCGAGAGCAGCTCGGGATCGACCTCGGTCTCCACCACCAGGCGGTCGGAGAAGCGCGCCTTCTCGATCTCGAGGTAGGAGCGCACGTGGGCGAGCTCCTCCTCCAGGCTGGAGGTGTCGCCCGAGCGCTTCAGGTTCTTGCGGAAGAACGCGGAGAGGTGGACGAGCAGCTCGCGGGCGCGCGCCGCGTCGATGCGGGTGATGGCGACGATGGTGTTGAGCGCGTTGAAGAGGAAGTGCGGGTCCACCTGCGCCTGGAGCAGCTTCAGCTCGGAGGTGACGAGCAGGTTCTTCTGCTCCTGGTAGCGCGCGCCGACGAGCTGCGAGGAGAGGAGCGCGCCGATGCCCTCGCCCAGGCGCCGGTTGGTGGTGCGGAAGCGCTTCCTGCGCGGCTCGTAGAGCTGGACCGTGCCCACCACGCCGTCGTCGACGAGGAGCGGCACCACCACCAGCGAGTGCAGCGGGCAGCGGTCGGTGAGCGGGCAGTTGAAGTGCTCGCGCACGCCGTCGGCGAAGGCCACCCCGCGCGTCGCCAGCGCCCGGCGCGTCCAAGGGGAGAAGATGGGCCGCCCCGGCACGTGGTGGTCGTCGCCGAGGCCGTCCCAGGCGAGGATGCGCTCGGTGTCGGTGATGCCGACGGCGCCGACGCCGGTCTCCTGCCGGATGATGGTGGCGAGCTCGCCCGCCACGCGCGGCCCGTAGCCCCGCGCCAGGAGCCCGGTGGTGCGCTCGGCGATGCGCAGCGCCAGCGCCGAGGAGGCGGCGCCGATGCGGTCGTACGCCTCCTGCCGGTTGTTGAAGACCACCATGAAGAGCGCCGCGCCGAGCGTGTTGGCGAGCACCATGGGCATGCCGATGACGCGGGCGATGGCGACGCCTTCGGAGAGCGGGCGCACCAGGGCCACGACGAGGCCCTGGTGCACGAGCTCCCCGAAGAGCGTCACCGCGGCCGCGGTGCGCCAGTTCATGAGGAGGTCGGGCCGGCGCCGGAGCGCCAGGCACACCAGCCCGGCGGCGAGCCCCTCGAACGTGGTGGCGATGCAGCCGGGGAGCGCCGCCGCGCCGCCGAGCGGCAGCCGCTGCAGGCCGGCGGTGAGCCCGACCGCCACGCCGAGCCACGGGCCGCCGATGAGGCCGCCCAGCACCGAGCCCACGGCGCGGGTGTTGGCGATGGCCTGGCCTCCCTGCACCGCGATGCCGAGGTACGTCCCCATGATCGAGACGGCGCTGAAGAAGGCGTAGAGCGAGAGCTTGTTCCGCGCGCGCAGGGGCTCGCCGCGGAGCATGGGCGCGGCCGGGGACGAGCAGTAGACGTAGGACGCCACCAGGAAGACGGACATCGCCTCGATGAGGGAGATGAGGATCTTCAAGGGCGCGCTCCGGCGGCAGCTTCTCCCGCGAGGACGGGAGGTTGCAAGGCTGGCGCCGATGTGGGTGCGCCTGCGCCGCGACCGGCCGTGTGGCAGGCGGCCGCGCCGGTCGCGCCGCTCCGGACGCCGGTCGCCCCCGCCTTC
>DASTGH010000286.1:0-3396 GCA_035719345.1 Anaeromyxobacteraceae bacterium | reverse complement strand
GGGTCCCGCCGAGGCCGACCCCGGCGGCTGACACCGTGACGGTGGTCGTGGCGGTGGCGCCGAGCGAGTCCGTGACGCGCACGATGTCGGTGACCCCGTCCGTCGGGCCGGCGACGTACGCGCCCGCGGGGCTGATCGTGGCGCCGGAGGCGTTCGCGGCCAGCGCGAAGGCGTAGCCCGCCCCCGAGCCGCCGCTGGCGGCGAACGTGATGCTCCCCCCGGGAGCGACGGTCGCGTTCACCGGGGAGATCGCGAGCGCGACCGGACGCGCGACGACCGACACCGTCGCGGTGGCCGTCGCGCCGAGGGAGTCGGTGACCCGGACGAGGTCGATCACCCTGGTCGTCGGACCGGCGACGTACGAGCCGTTCGTGCCGAGCGTGCCGCCGGAGGCGTCCACGACGAAGCCGAAGGTGTAGCCGGTCCCCGACCCGCCGCTCGCGGTGAAGTTCACGATCTCGGCCGGGTACACCGTCAGCGTCGACGGCGTGATGGCCAGCGCGGCATTGAACACCTGGCAGGTGGGGCGGGCCGAGGGCGCCGGTCGCGAGACGATGCCGGCCCGGCTCGTGGCCAGGCCCATGCGGTCGACGGCCGGGACGAACGCCGCCGGGGCGTCGAGGAGCACGTACCACCGCCCGGCGGAGGGGAACGGCGCCAGGGTCACCAGACCCGCGCTGCAGGCCTGCTGGAACGCGGTCGAGGCGTCGGCGACTGGCGTGGCCCGGCCGGTGAGCGGATCGATGGCGGTGAGCCCGACCGGCTGGCCCATGCGCAGCCACAGCGTCGTGGCATTGCCCTGCGCGCTGCAGACCCCGAGCCGTGCCGTCGTCGGGTCCGTGACGTCGATGGCGACCTGGAAGGGCGAGTATCCGAACTCGACGAGCTGCACCTTCGCCTCCCCGGCGAACACGGGTACGGTCCGGTCGCACCGGTCGAAGCCGCGGCGCCGGAGGACGCAGCCGGCGTAGGCCGCCACCTCCGGGCGGGCGGGGAAGAGCGCGGAGGCGGCCCCCTGGAACGTGCTCGCGTAGCTGGCGAGCGACGGGGTCCCGCCGGCGGCGAGCTGGAGTGTGAGGTACTGGATGGCCGGCCCCGCCTCGCAGGCGCCGCCGCAGCCCTTCACCCCGGCGTCCCGCAGCCCGGAGAAGATCTCCCAGTAGAGGCCGTTCCAGATCTCCCCGTCGTCGTGCACCTCGCCGTCGAGGCCGTTCACGACGCCCGTGAAGCCGAGCTGCGTCACGAGCGTGCCGTCGCCCCGGCAGCTCCGGGTCGCGTCCAGGTCGGCGAGGTCGCGCAGGGCCGTCGTGCCGAGGAGCCGCGCGCCCGCGAACGCCGCGGCCTCGCTCCGGCCGATCTCCGAAGCCGCCATCGAATCGGCGGTTCCCTCGTGCAACGCTCCGGCCTCGTGCTGGGCGCCCAGGGCGTCGATGGTCGGGTTGAAGTCGCCCCATGCGGTGACCACCGCGTGCGTGAATTCGTGGTACGCAATGGTGGCGTCGTACGCATAGTCCAGGTTCGCGCCCTGGCCGAACACCATGGCGTCGAGGCCGGGCGAGTAGAAGGCGTTCTCGAACGGGACCCCGCCGCGGAAGGCGTTCACCATCGTGGGCATGGCGGCGGAGAGCGCGCGGCCGTTTCCGGCGGGCGGGAGGGCCGGATCGAGCGCCTTGAAGAAGGCGACGTGCCGATCGAGCTGGTCGTAGGCCATCACGGCCGCGAAGTCGTCGGTCGCGGACGCGAACATCGGATCGACGGGAAAGGAAAACGCGCCGGCCACGGACGACACGGCGGAGCAGCCTGCCGGCGTGCCCGTGATGGGGAGCGGCCCCGTGGGCGCGTCCGCGCCCTTGCAGTTGAAGACCGACAGCCAGGTCCCGTCGAGGCTCGCCGTGGAGGTGAGGTCCTGGAGCGTGACCGCGACCGGGCTCTCGCAGGCGACGTGGACGCCGTTCACGACCGGGCACGGCGCGGCGCGGCTCTCGACCGGCGAGAGGTCGTAGGCGAGGCCGGGCGCGGTCGCGTACACCCGCCGGTCGCGCCGCAGCAGCGTCGCGCCCGTCTCCGCGTCGACGAGGACCCGCCAGTCGCCCGGGGGCTCGGCTGCGACGAAGTCGACGCGGTACGCGGCGCGCAGCCCGCCCGGGACGGAGCTCCACCCCGCCGTCACGCGGGCCGGGCCCTCTCCCCGGAAGCCGCCGGGGACCGAGGTGAGCGCGTAGGCGCGCGCGGCGTCGGGTCCGAGGAGGTGCCGTCCCGAGGCCGGGCCCGCGGCGGAGGCGTTGACCACGAACACCCGTGCGCCGGCGTCGACGCCGAGCGTGAGGTCGCCGCCGACGACGGGGAGCCCGTCGAGCGACCGGGTCACGCGGACCGCGCCCGTCCGCCCCTTTGCCGGGGCGCCCACGACCGCGAGCACCTCGCGCTCGCCGACGCCGAAGGCGGTGCCGTGGAGCGCCAGGAACGTCCGCGCCGCGCCCTCGGGCGTGGCGGCGCCGGTCTCCGCCAGGAAGCCGCTGGCGTGGACGAGGTGCGCGCCGTCGGGCGAGGCGAGGCGCGCGCTCGCCGGGTGCTGAGCGAGGAACCGCTGCGCGGCCGGATGCGCCGCCGCGAGCGCGGCGGCGAGGACGATGGACGTGGACACGGATCACCCCCCGGTGAACCGCGGCGCGGGCCGCCGGCGGCGAGGCGAGCATGCCCGATCGCTCGGGCGCCGGCCAGGGGTGCGGCCGCGCCGGCGCTACCGTCGCGCCTCGGGGCAGCTGCTCTCCGGCCCGGCGAGGAGATCGAGGCAGCGGCCGTCGAGCTCGCCGGCCGGGACGTTCAGCCGGAGGATCGCGGCCAGCGTCGGGGCGATGTCCACCACCTCGACGCTCAGCGGCTGCTCGAACCCGGCGAGCCCGCGCCGCCAGAAGAGGATGGGGACGCGCCGGTCGTAGTCCCAGAAGCTGCCGTGGCCCGCGATGTACGCGGAGTCCGGGCTCGCGTACATGGTGACGAGCGGCCGGAGCACCACGACCAGATCGCCCGAGCGCTCCGGGTCGAAGGAGGCGCGGGCGCGCTCCGGCAGGCTCCAGGTCTCGGGCGGCGTGCGGGGCACCGGCGTCGCCCGGATCTGCTCGCGCGTCAGCACGGCCGCGACCTGCGGGTGCGCCGCGTAGAGGGCGGCGGCGCGCTCCAAGGCCGTCCGCCGCTGGCCCTCGTCGAGGCCGTGCCCGTCGAGCCACACGTCGCCGCCGATGGTGACGCCGCGGAGGAGCGGGCGCTGCGGATCGTGCGCGAGGCCGAGCTCCGCCGCCAGCCGCGCGCTCACCGCCTGCGCCTCGAGCTCCGGCGCGGCGCGCGCGGCCGCCGGCGCGCCGCGCTGGCGCTCGCGCTCCGGCGTGTCGTGCCGGC
>DASTGH010000285.1:0-5278 GCA_035719345.1 Anaeromyxobacteraceae bacterium | reverse complement strand
GACGAACTTGAGCATGGGGACGGCGAAGCCGAACTGGTTGTCGGGCTTGCGGCCGTTCAGCATCTCCATGGTGTTCGTGAGGTAGATGACGTCGCCGGTCCGGGTCGGGGTGCCGTCCTGGTACTTGCTGAAGTCGACGATCACCTCGCGCCGCTTCGCCGGCCAGACCTGCACGGTGTCGGTCTCGAACGCGGTCGGGAGGAGCCCGCCCTCGTTCGCGATCTGCGTCATCTTCATGACCTGCGTGCCGAGGTTGAAGCCGACGACGCCGCGCCGCACGACGCCGAAGCTCCACTGGCCCTGGCGGCCGCGCGCCTCGACCAGCGTGCCCTGCCGGAGCGACATGTTGTAGCAGCGGGCGAGCGAGGCCCCCAGGAAGCGGAAGCGGTACTTGCGCCGCTCGACGTTCAGCACCGGGAAGGCGACGCCGTTCACGGTGAAGATGTCACCCACGAAGCCGTGGTTCGGGTAGTGCTGCAGGAAGAGCTTGCCCCACCACTCCGGGTGCGTGAGGCCGCACACCGCGGCCGGCTGGTGCTCGTCGATGTGCGCCGTGATGCCGTCGTCCATGCAGGCGTCGTAGAGCGCCAGCGGGACGTCGTACTTCACGTCGAACGTGCCGTCGGGGTTGTTGGTGCGCACGCCGGGGAGGCGGAGGCCCTTCGTCTCGTCGCCCGGATCGAGGACCGGGTCGTAGTGCGGCATGAGCCCGACCATGCCCTTGTAGACGTTCGGGCCGGTGTGGTGCATGCGGTGGTCGTGGAACCAGAGGAACGACTGCTTCTCGCGGTCGTCGCCGCCGGCGGGATAGCCGAGGTACAGGTTGTCGACCCACTGACCGGGCTGGTATCCGCCCTCGTTGTCGGTCATGTGGTTCGGGTTGCCGTCGCTCTCCGGCGCGGTGTGGCCGTTGTGCAGGTGCGTGAGGAACGCCCAGTCGGGCGCCCCGAAGTCCTGCCGGTCGAGGCAGAGCGGGTTCTGGTCGAGGTCGTTCTCGAACCGGACGATGACCGGCTTGCCGTACTCGGCGTTGATGAGCGGGCCGGGGAACGAGCCGTTGAAGTTGTAACGGGTGCTGAAGGGGAGGAAGAAGGTGTTGTTGCGCCGGTTGGCGACGACCGCGTTCGCGCCCGGGGGCAGCGCGACGGTCTGCCCGGCGAGGTTGATGTTCTGGACGGGGGCGTTCGTCACGCGGTGCTGCGCGAGCTGCAGCCGGATGTGGTACAGGATCGGCTGCGCCGGAAGAGCGTCGAAGACCGTCTTGGCGCCGCCCGCCAGGTTCTTGTAGGAGACGCCGAGGCCGCCCGGGTAGAGCTGGTGCGTGCCCTTGCGCGGGAGCCCGAGCGCGAGCGAGTCGTTCGCCGGCCGGTCACCCATCGAGTCCTGCGCGCCCGTGCCGGGGCCGGGCGCGCTCCTGTTCGCGCCGAAGACGCCGTCCTTCTGGCGGACGCTCCAGAGATCCGTCGCGTTCGCGGGCGCGAGCGTGCCGTCGGGTCGCCGGTAGCCCGGCCGCAGCGCCGCCGGCACCGGCAGCGCGTCGATGAAGGGCGTCGTGATGAACGGGCTCACCGGGAAGAGCTCCCCGATGCCGCAGCCGGTGAACGTCACGTTGGCGATGTCGACCGGCCCCGGTTCGACGCAGGTGGTCTGGGCGAACGCCTTGCCGAACATGCCGGCCGCGCCGGCGGCCGCGCCGTACTTCATCACGTCACGGCGAGAGAGCTGCTTCTTGTGAGCCATCTGGTGAACCCTCCGTTGAGCGGGACTGCCGAGCCGCGAGGGCCACGGTGCAGCCGAGGTGCCAGGCGCAACCGCGCGGAATCCTTCGGGCCGCACGTGCGCATTTCAGGAATTGCTCCCCCCTCCGGTCCAATGTCAGCACTCGCCCACGCGCTCCGGCGCCCTCGTGACTCGGAGTGCGGGTTCGCCGTCCGAAGCTCGAGACGTCCGGGAGCCGGACGGACGAAGGCCCGCGGCCGGCACCGGAAGGTGCCGACCGCGGGCCGCGTCCTCGCGCTGCCTGAGGGCCGTCGGGCGGGAGGGCGTTCCGCCCGATCGCGGCGCCGCGAAGGGACGTCCTACGGCTGGAAGGGGTTCAGGCCGAGGAAGCGGGAGACGGGCGCTGCCGATCCGGCGGCGCCGACTGCACCGAGGGTGCGGACGAGGTCGGCCCCGGCCGCGTCCTGGCCCTCCGGCAGCGGCAGCTCCGGGTGGTCGAACGGGGCCCGCTGGTAGAGGACGCGCTCGTCCGTGAGCGAGACGAGGAAGGCGACCAGCCCCGAGAGCTGGTCCTGGCTCATCATGAGCGGGCGGATGAGGGGCGAGAGGTTCGCGTTCGCGAAGTCGCCGCCCTCGTCGTACAGCTCCACCGCCTGGCGCAGCGTGGCCTTCCCGCCGGTGTGGAAGTACGGCCCGGACAGCTCGACGTTGCGCAGCGACGACGTCTTGAAGCTGCCCGCCACGTCCGTGTCCTCGGTCTTGCCGAGCCCGCCGGAGAGGATGGGGAAGCTGGTCTGCGGGTCGAGCACCTGCCCGGCGAACGGCGTGCCCAGGGGCGCCGAGGGCGGCCAGACGGGGACGCCGGCCGGGTCGGCGCAGACGAGCCCGCCGCCGGGGACGAGGACGGTGGCAGGGTTCGCGAGCGTCGTCTGGAAGTACTGCACCCAGGAGAGCGGCTTGCCGAACGCGTCCACCCCGCCGAGCCCGGTGTTCTCCGCCGTCGGGCGGACGCCGATGTTGTACCAGCCGATGTCGTAGGTCGCGACGCGGACGCGCTGGGGCGGCACCGGCTTCCCGGCGATGTCGGTGACGTCCACCGTGTAGGCGGCGTTGTCGTAGATGATGGAGTCCGTGCCGAGCGGCACCGGCGGCGGCGGCTGCGGGGCCACCGGAGGCGGCGTGCGCACGCCCATGAACATCCGCTCCATGCGAATGTCGAAGCCGGCGGCCTTGAAGGCGGCCCCGTCCGCCTCGACGCCGGCGGTGAGGTTGCGGACCGAGGCGCTCGTCGTCTCCGCGCCGAGGTGGCAGAGGATGCACCCGACCCCGGTTCCGGCCGGGATGCCGTCCGTGCCCGGCGGCGGGACCGGCCTCTCGAACAGGTCGAGGCCGCGGAGGATGTCGGCGCGGGTGACCGCGCGCGGCCCGGTGTTGCTCGGCATGAGGATCCCCTCGGCCCCCAGCCTGTTCACCACCGGATCGAGCAGCGCCGGGTCGTCGGCCACCACGACGCCATTCAGGTCGAGGACCCGCGACGCGAGGTACTGGTCCATGGGCGTCTGGTCGGAGACGAGCGTCCCCTCGTACAGCATGATGGCGAGCCCCCAGAACAGGGAGAAGTTCGCCTGCATGAGCGTGTACGTCTTCCTGTTGATCTTGACGGTCTTCGTGCTGTTCCACCACTTCGGCTGAAACGCCTGCTGGATGAGCGCCGCGTAGGTGGTGTTGAGGCCCTTGCCGCCGGGGACGGCGAGGCCGCCGAGCACGCTGTCGGTCCCGGACACGGCCTGGAGCGCGAGCGGCTTCGAGGCGAGCAGCTTCATGCCGAGGTCGGGGAAGGTGCGGCCGTTCGACGACATCTCCACGGGGTTGAGCGCCGGGCCCACCGCCTGCGAGGCGAGGCTCGCCCGCTGGATGCGGACGTCCCAGGCGCCGACGTTCCCGGCGGTGTCGAGGACAGCCCAGCAGCGGGCGGCGAGGTCGCGGTTCCCCCAGGGGTTCACGCCGTTGAACACGTCCTGGGCGCGGCCGTTGCCGAAGTTGCGGTGGTTGAAGACGGCGTTCACGGCCGACGGCGCGTGGATGCCCGTCGCCTGGCGCGCCCGCCCGTACACCGGATCGGTCACGGCGGCGGTGCTCTCGACCGCGCCGGTGACGCTCTTGAAGGTGCTGGCGCGGACGCCGGCCGAGCCGGCGACGTTGTCCAGGTTCCGGCCCGCCGCGAAGTCGACGAACGGGTAGTTGGCGGCCGTGAGCTGGAAGTTCACGCCCGTGCCGTCGAACGCGCCGTTGGCCCCGGGGTTGAGCTGGTTCCTGCTGCGCGTGTCGGCGCCCGCCTGGAAGTGGCAGGTGGCACAGGCCGTCATGCCGTCGCTCCCGGCCTGGATGTCCCAGAACAGCGCCTTTCCGAGCTGGATGGCCGCCTGCACGTTGGCCACGTAGGGAAAGAGGTCGGAGCGCAGCGTGGGCTGGCCCGTGGTGGCGTTCGCCGGCACGACCGGGTTCGGCACCGTCTTCAGCGACGCGATGGGCACGAACGGCAGCGCGCCGGCCGGAGGGACGACGAAGACGTCGCCGAAGCCCGTCCCGGGCGCGGGGCACGACAGCCCGATGGCGACGGACTGCTCCGTCGAGCCGGTCTCGGGCGACGCCGGCGGATCGCCGCACGCCGCGAGCGCGAGCGCGAGGGCGGGTGCGGCGCGGAACAGCTGCCTCGTGGTCATGGCTTGTCTCTCCCGCGCTCGCCCCGCTGCAGGCGCGGTGCCACGGCCAACTCGCCGAGTTCACGAGGGGAGAAGGCTCCGGAACCGGTGCGTGTTCCAGTTCTGCCCTGCGCGGTCGTTCGGTTCTCGAACGCCGCGCGGACGGGCCGCCCGACGGGTGCGACGGGCGGGGCAAGAGCCGTGGACACGTACCGTGAATACCGTGTGGGTGTACCATGGGGCGCGGCGCCGGACCGTTCGCGCGCCGGAGGGAGAGCTCGCCGAGTCGGGCTCGCAGCGCCGGCCGGCGCTCGGCGCCCGGCCGCGCGGCGCGATGTGCCGCCGCTCCAGGGAAATCTGGCGCCCATCGACGGTGCGTCCCGATCACGCAGGGTGCGACTCGGTCGCGGCACCCACATCCGGAATCCGGATGTGGGACGTAGACGGAGCGTCCGTGTTCTGGAAACGGCCGTGTCCACGGATCGTGGGATCTGCCAGGGCCCGTGGGGGGATAGCTATGTACCTGGTCGTAGGTCGCTTGGAGGGGACGGCGGCGACCGGCTGACCGCCGTCCTGCGCATGGGCTCAGGCCGGCGGCGCGCGCCCGAGGGCGGTGCGCGCCGCGCTGGAGGACACCGATGGAACCGTCGACGAACGCGGCCACCCCGCGCTCGAGAGGATCGCTTTGCGCCGCGGTGGACGGGCTCGACGCCGCCGTGGCCGAACACCAGGCGACGCCGCCGCGCCCGTCGCGTCTCGTGCTGCTGCCGGTGCCGGCGGAGCGGTGCGGCGCGCCGAGCGCCGCCGCCGCGGCCCGGGCGGCCGGCATCGGGGCCGAGGCGCTGCCGCGGGCGACC
>DASTGH010000284.1:0-7601 GCA_035719345.1 Anaeromyxobacteraceae bacterium | reverse complement strand
CGCACAGCAGCGCCGTGCACGATCCGCACACGTAGTCCCAGTCACCGGCTCCCGACCACGCCGGCCGGCCCCCGTTCCCGGCGGCGATGACGATCGCGCTCGTCTGGTCCTTCGCCACGGCGTGCAAGGCGACGCGATGGTGGGCCGAGGTGGTGCGAGCCACGCCTGCGCGCGGTGTCATGGTGGCGATTCCCTCCCCGTGAAAGGTCAGTCCGATGCGTCCAACGTGCAGCAGGAGGGTCACGAGCGGATTCACGTGCGCGGTACGGCGATAGATGAATGGCGCGAGGATATTGTCCTCGAGCTGCCCGTAGAACACGAAGTAGACGGCCGCCGCCAGCGCGCTGGCGAGAGTCAGTGTCAGGGCGACCTTCGTCTTCAGCACGAAGAAGACCAGGGCCACGACTGACAGCGCTCCGAAGGAGACGGTGAACACCGTCGTGAGGCTCACGTGGGAGCGGCGAGGAGGCGGCGCGGGAGTCGTCATGCCGCGGACGCTCTCACCCCTTGCTCGCGAGGGCGGCCCACAGCTCGTCGAACGAAGCCGGCTTCGCGACGTGAGCGTGGAACCCCGCCCTCTTCGCACGCTCTCGTTCCTCGGGCTGGGCGTAACCGCTCAGCGCGATCAGCCGGGTGGACTCGAGCGAGACGTCCTGCCGCAGCGTCCGGGCCACTTCGTAGCCATCGAGGTCCGGCAGGCCGATGTCGCACAGCACGACGTCCGGCCGTACCTCCCTCGCGAGCGCGATGCCCGACCGGGCGTCGCGGGCCAGGCGGACGCGGTACCCGTGCAGCTCGAGAACGTCCGCGAGGCTCTGCCCGGCGTCGACGTTGTCTTCGATGACGAGGATCGTGCGCCCGCTCGCCGTGGGTGATGGCGCCGGATGTTCGACTACGACAGCTCCGCGCGTGGAGAGCGGAAGCGTGACCACGAACTCGGACCCCCGCCCCGCCCCCTCGCTCCGGGCGCGCACCGAGCCGCCGTGAGCCTCGACGAGGCCCTTCACGAGCGCGAGGCCGAGCCCGAGGCCGCCTTTCGTCCTGGCGAGGCTGGTGTCCGCCTGCGCGAACGGCTGGAACAGGCGCCCCAGCTGATCCGACGCCATGCCAACCCCGGTGTCGCGCACGTGGAGCTCCGCCGAGTTCGCCGTGGTAGCGACACGGACTGTGACGGTCCCGCCCACGGGCGTGAACTTCACCGCGTTCAGGAGGAGGTTGCCGACCACCTGCGCGAGGCGAGTGCCGTCCGCATCCACCCACGCCGGGCCGGCGGCGGGCTCGACGCGCAGCTCGACCTCGCTCTGTTCGAACAGCGGGATCAGATCGTCCGTCGTCTTGCGGACGATCTCGCGCAGGTCGATCAGGCTCCGCTGCAGCTCGATCTTGCCGCCCGAGATGCGGGTCATGTCCAGCAGGTCGGCGACCAGTCGCGTCAGCTGCTCCGTCTGGCGCCGGATGATCTCCTTGGCCCGCGTGGCCTGCTCGCTTCCCGCCTCGGCCCGCTCCAGCAGGTAGATGCCGTTGCGGATGGGGGCCAGGGGGTTACGCAGCTCGTGCGAGAGCATGGCCAGGAACTGGCTCTTGTTCCGATCCGACTCTTGCAGTCGATCCTCGGCCGTCTTGAGGTCGGTGGTGTCGGTGAACGCGACGCGCCACCGCCAATTCTTCCCCTCGTCGACGTGCTCGCGCACGCCGGCGATGTGGACGTACAGGTCGCGGCCGCCAGGACCTGCCAGCGCCACGTCGCAGGTCACCTTCTCCGTTTCACGCAGGGTGTCGAGGAACGCCTGGAAGGCGGGGCGGGTTGCCGGCGTGACGGCGACCGCGAACCGCTGCCCGATGACGCGGGCCCGTTCCTTGCCGAGCATCGTGGCGCCGACGAGGTTTATCTCCAGGACCGTGCCCTTGCCATCCAGGGTGGCATAGCCGACCGGCGCGAAGTCGTAGAGCTCGGTGCACCGCGCCAGGCTCATCTCCAGCTCGTCCCGTACGCGCCGGAGCTCCTCGTTCTGCAGCTCCAGCTCGACTTGATGAACCTGCAGCTCGTGGTTCAGCCGCTCGAGATCCCGAAAGGCCTCGTCGGGGAGCGTGCTCGCCTGCCTCGAGCGGAGTCGCTCTTCGGCCAGGCGGCGCAGCTCGGCGGGTGACGGTTCCTTCGCGCCGTGCTTCCTCATGGCTTGGCCGCCTCGTCGGGCTCGGTACGGCCCGTCGGGATCATCCTCCAGGAGGAGAAGTCCACCTCCTGCGACGCGGCGATCCGAGCCAGCACCCGATCCCGAGGGACGGCCTCGCCATGCTCGTCGAGGAGTGCGATTCCGGGCGGGAGCTCGCGCAGCAGCGTCGCAAACCGCTCGCGACTGCTCCGGAGCCGTTCCTCGAGCTGCTTGGCTTGGGTGATCTCGCTGAAGGTGATCACGACGCCGTCGATGACGTCGTCGACCGTCCGGTAGGGCATGACGCGCGCCATGTACCAGTGCCCGTCCCGCGTGGCGACCTCCCTCTCCGAACGCGTCAGCGTGCGGAGCACCTCCTTCACGTCCGAACCGAGGCCCGGGTAGAGCAAGTCGGAGCCGAGGTCGGTGATGGGCCGGCCGACGTCCCCCGGGATGATCTTCATGGTACGAGTCGCTTGCGAGGTGAACCGGCGAAGGCGCAGGCCGCTATCGAGGAAGAGCGTGGCGATGTCCGTGCTGTTGAGCAGGTTCTTCATGTCGTTGCTGGCGCGGGACAGCTCGTCCACCTTGGCCTGCAGCTCGGCGTTGACCGTCTGCAGCTCCTCGTTCATCGACTGCATCTCCTCCTTGGAGGTGGTCAGCTCCTCGTTCGTGGACTGAAGCTCCTCGTTGGTCGACTGCAGCTCCTCGTTGGCGGACCTGAGCTCCTCCTGCGAGGACTGCATGTCCTCGCGCGTGCTCGTCAGCTCGTCGTGCAGCTGCCGGACCTCGCGCTGCAGCTCGGCGAGGCGGGGAAGCTCGCCGCTGCTCCGGCCGCGCCTCGAGGTTGCGCTCGGGCCGGCGGCGGGTACGTCGTGGAAAGCGACGAGGAACGTCCCGCGCAGCGCCTCCGGATCCTGGAGCCGCGTGACGGAGACCTCGACGAGGCGAGTGCTGCCGTCGGGCATGGCGGTCGTGCCGCGCGCGGTGGCCGGGCTCCGCTGCCGCGTGGCCTTCTGGAAGGCGGCGCGCAGGGCAGCCCGAAGTCCGTCGGTCGCCATGGCAAAGACGTTCCAGTTGACCTTGCCGGCGGGTGCTTCCAGGTAACTGCCGGTCCGCCCGTTGAGGTAGAGGAGCTCCCCCTTGTCGCTGACCAGCACGGCCGCAGGGCTGAGCTGCCGCAGGATGAGCTCATCCGCCATCGCCTGGAGGGTCGGAACCGACTTGGCCGGACTGGCCAACGATGGCTCCCGGGCGCTGGGCGAGGAGCGGGCCGATGGGAACTCGACCTGTTCGAACCGCACCGCCGACTCCTCGCGGCGGTAGAGTCGCAGCTTCGCGTCCAGCGCCGCGAACAGGCCAGCCTGCGACGCGCCCACGGTCTCGGAGTTGCCCAGGAAGAGCACGCCGCCGCGACCGAGGCCGTAGTGGAAGAGCGAGATGAGTCGCCGCTGCAGCTCGGGCTCGAGGTAGATGAGGACGTTGCGGCAGATCACGACATCGAGGTTGGTGAAGGGCGCGTCCTTGACGAGGTCGTGGGGCGCGAAGGTCACCGTCTCCCGGATCTCCCGCGTGACGCGGTAGCTCTCCCCCTCCTCCCTCACGAAGAACCGGCTCAGGCGCTCCGGCGACACGTCGGACGCGATGTTGGGCGGGTAGACGCCCTGGCGTGCCCTCTCGATGGCGCTACGATCGAGATCGGTCGCGAAGACCTGGAGCGTGAAGCGCGCTTTCGGCCGCTCCTTCTCGAGCGCCTCCAGGAAGACCACGGCAAGCGAGTACGCCTCTTCGCCGGTGGAGCAGCCGGCGGCCCAGGCTCGAAGCGTGCCGCCTTTCGGGTGCTGGGCGAACAGGGCCGGCAAGGCCGCATCGCGCAGCGCGTTCCACGCTGCCTCGTCCCGGAAGAAGCGCGTCACGCCGATCAGGAGCTCGTTGAACAGCAAGGCCTGCTCCTGCTCGTTCTCCTGCAGGTAGCGGACGTAGGACGCGATGTCCCCGAGCTGATGGAGCGCCATCCGCCGCTCGATGCGGCGATACAAGGTGCTCTTCTTGTACCTGGAGAAGTCGTGGTCCGAGCGGTCTCGCAGCAGGAGCACGATCTTCTCCAGGCTGGCCGGATGCCGCTCCGGCCCGGGCTCGATCGGCCCAGGGCGGACGGCGAGCCGCAGGAATGCCAGTAATCGTCCAGGCAACTCCGCCGCCGGCGCGACCAGGTCGGCCATCCCCGTGGCGATGGCGCTCCGGGGCATGCTGTCGAACTTCGCGCTGGCCGGGTCCTGCACCAGGACCACGCCCCCGTGCTCCTTCACCTTCTTGAGCCCGAGTGTGCCGTCGGTGCCCATGCCGGAGAGGATGACCCCGACGCTTCGATCGCGCTGGTCGTCGGCCAGCGCACGAAAGAAGTAGTCGATGGGCAAGCGCAGACCTCGCGGCGAGGCTGGCGCGAGCAGGTGGAGAACGCCACCGAGGATGGAGAGGTCCTTGTTGGGCGGGATGACGTAGACGCGGTCCGGCCGGACGCGCACGCGGTCCTTCACCTGCGCGACCTTCATCCTGGTCGCGCGCTGGAGCAGCTCGGGCATGAGCCCTTCGCGCGTGGGATCGAGGTGCTGCACGACGACGAAGGCGAGGCCGCTCGCCTCGGGCACATGACCCAGGAACTGTTCCAACGCCTCGAGCCCACCAGCCGATGCGCCGATCCCGACGATGACGCACCCTCGCCGTGCCGGGACGGGGCGCTCCGCGGGGCGCCTTCGCCCTGTTCGCAGGCGCACGCCCGGGCGCTCGGCCTTCCCGTCGCGGCTGGCCGTGACCCCTGTCCGAGACCGTTTCAGAGACGCCCCTCATCGAGAGGATGGACCAACGCGGTGCGCCTAGGAAGAGCGTGGCCGTCGTCCGTCACCGAGCGATGGATGAGACGGTAGCAGCCCCAGGCTTGGCTTAACCAGCTTCTCCCGTCAACGCTCATGGCTCCCATGGGCGACGGTTCACGCGTTTCTGAATCCGAAGGGACGCTCACCGACCTCGGGGGAACGTTCAGGTCGGGAAGCCGATCGGATCGTCCAAGAGGACCTGGGGCTGCTGGTCACCCACGATGGGCTGCGCCCATCGCAAGGGGGACGCTCTGCCGGCCGGGTGCGATTCGATGCTCGGCCCCGCGGCCGAGGAGGGGATCGGCTCGAGTCCTTAACGGCCACAGACCGTACGCACGCTCCGTGTGCTTGTAACCGGGCGTGTTGCCGGTGGTTTCCGCTCGACGCACGGAAATCGCTGCCACCGGAGCGAAAACGCGCGCGGTGTAACTCTCCGTCGCGCCTCATCTCGTCCGTCATCGCAGTGCCACCGGCCGCGGTCGCGGCCGGCGGCCACGTTGCGAATACGTCGTCGGCACATTAAGATGTGCCTATACGCCTGGTACAGCATGGAAGGGTACCATTCCATGGCGACGGTCGCGGTGGGGATCCGGATGGAGCGCGGAGTCTGGGAGCGCCACTCGGCGGCGGCGCAGTCGCTCGGCGTGCCGCTCAGCGTCTACCTGCGTCGACGCCTCGAGGAGCAGGAGCGGATGGCGGTCGCGCTCGCCGAGGTCCAGGCCTCGCTCGAAAGGAGCGCGGCGGCTGCGGCGGCCGAAAGGGGCCTCCTCGTCGAGATGCTGCTCATCCTGCGCCAGCTCGCCGGGCCGCAGCGGTCCGTCGTCGCCCAGAGAGAGGTCGAGCGGCAGGGACTCGAGCTCTGGTCGGGGTGAGGGTGTCGTGCTGAGCCACAAGGTCCTGACCCGCCAGGACGTGAACCGCGCCGCGAGCTACTACGAGGACGGCGCGGACGACTACTACGCTGGCGAGGGCGAGGCTTCCGCGTGGCAGGGGAGGGGCGCGGAGCTGCTCGGGCTCGAGGGAGCCGTGGACGGCGAGCGCCTGCGCGAGCTCCTCGCGGGGCACGTGGGGAGCCGGGCGTCGAGCCGGATCTCGACCCGGCAGGACGCGCAGACCCGGATCGGCATCGACCTGACCTTCTCGGCTCCCAAGAGCGTCTCGCTCCAGGCGCTCGTCGGCGGGGACGCGCGCCTCGTCGAGGCCCACGACCGCGCGGTGGCGCACACGCTCGCCCTCGCCGAGGAGCGTGCCCAGGCGCGAAAGAAGGTGAACGGCCAGAGCCAGGTCGAGGATACGAAGAACCTCGTCATCGCCAAGTTCCGGCACGAGACGAGCCGCGAGCGGGATCCGCAGCTGCACACCCACGCCCTGGTGCTGAACCTCACCCGTCGCAGCGACGGCGAGTGGCGTGCGCTCCGGAACGACGAGATCGTGAAGGCGACGAAGTACCTGGGCGCGGTCTACCGCTCCGAGCTGGCCTCGGAGCTGCAGCGGCTCGGGTACTCGCTCCGGTACGAGCGGGGCGGGATGTTCGAGCTCGCCCACATGAAGCGCGGGCAGCTCGCCGCCTTCAGCCAAAGGGCGGCGCAGATCGAGCGCCGGCTCGCCGCGGAGGGGCTCACCGCCGAGACGGCCACCGTCGCGCAGAAGCAGCGCGTGAAGCTCGCGACGCGGCCAGCGAAGGTCTCGACGGACCGGGCAGCGCTCTTCGCGGAGTGGCGGGAGCGAGCGCGCGATGTCGAGATCGACTTCGCGAGACGCGACGGCCTCCTCGAGACCGGTCGCGGGGAGGCGAACGCAACCCCATCGGCCGTGGCCGCCGCGGAAGGTGCGCGGCGAAGCGTGAGGTTCGCGATCGCGCACCTCGCCGAGCGGCAGGCCATCATCTCCGAGCGCGAACTCTACGACGTCGCGCTGAAGCACGCGGTGGGGAGCGCGACGGTTGCAGACGTTCGCCGGGAGCTGCAGCGGCTCGCCACGAGTGGCTATCTCGTCCCGGAGCAGCCGCTCTACCGCTCCGCGGATGGACCTGCGAACGCGCCAGGTATGTCCCGGGAAGGGTGGGTGCGCGGTCACATTGCACGCGGCGAGGACCGGAACGTCGCGCGCCAGCGTGTGGAAGCGGACATCGCGAGCGGCCGGCTCGTCCTGGCGGAGCGCCGGTACACGACCCAGACCGCGCTCGAGCGCGAGCGGTGCATCCTCGCCGTCGAGCGCGAGGGGCGCGAGAAGGTGCCGCCCATCGCGTCGCCCGAGAACGTCCACGTCCGGCTGGGCCTCACCCGGCTCAACGAAGGCCAGCGGGCTGCCGTGGAGCTCATCACGGCGAGCCCGCACCGGGTGATCGGCATCCAGGGCTACGCCGGGACCGACAAGAGCCACATGCTCCAGGAGGCGAAGCGGGTCTCCGAGGAGCACGGCTACCGCGTCGTGGCCCTCGCCCCCTACGCCTCGCAGGTCCGGGCCCTCCGCGAACTCGGCGTCGAGGAGAAGACGCTGGCGTCCTTCCTCGCCGCTCGGGAGAAGCAGTTGGGCGAGCGCACCGTGCTCGTGGTTGACGAGGCAGGCACGGTGC
>DASTGH010000283.1:0-91756 GCA_035719345.1 Anaeromyxobacteraceae bacterium | reverse complement strand
GGCGTCCCGGCGAGCGAGGTCGAGGACGTCCTGCTCGGCTGCGCCAACCAGGGCGGCGAGGACAGCCGGAACGTGGCCCGCATGGCGGCGCTCCTCGCCGGGTTCCCCGAGAGCGTGCCGGGCGTGACGGTGAACCGGCTGTGCGCCTCCGGGCTCGAGGCGGTGGCGCAGGCGGCGCGCGCCGTCTCCGCCGGCGACGGCCACGTGTACCTGGCGGGCGGGGTCGAGTCGATGTCCCGGGCGCCGTGGGCGATGGCGCGGCCGGAGCGAGCCTACCCGCGCGGCAACGTCACGCTGTTCGACACCGCGCTCGGCTGGCGCTGGACGAACCCGCGCCTCGAGGTGCTCGGGCACACCGACTCGCTCGGCCAGACGGCGGAGAACCTCGCCGTCGAGGGGAAGATCGGACGCGAGGCGCAGGACCGCTTCGCCCTCGCCAGCCACCGGAAGGCCGTCGCTGCGCAGGACGCGGGCGCCTTCGCCGCGGAGGTCGTCCCTGTCGAGGTGAAGGGCGGAACGGTGAGCGCGGACGAGTGCCCGCGGCGGGACACCACGCTCGAGAAGCTCGGCAGGCTCGAGCCCTCGTTCGCGCGGGGCGGCACCGTGACCGCCGGGAACTCGAGCCCGCTCAACGACGGCGCGGCGGCGCTCCTCGTCACCTCCGAGGCGTACGCGCGCGCGCACGGCCTCGCGCCCCTCGCCCGCATCCGGGCGACCGCGGCGGTGGGCGTGCCGCCCCGGATCATGGGCATCGGCCCGGTCCCCGCGGCGCGGAAGGCGCTCGAGCGCGCACGCCTGACCTTCGGCGACCTCGGCGTCGTCGAGCTGAACGAGGCGTTCGCGGCGCAGTCGGTCGCCGTGCTCGCCGGGTGGGGGCTCGCCGAAGACGACGCGCGGGTGAACCCGGACGGCGGCGCCATCGCCCTGGGTCACCCGCTCGGCTGCTCGGGGGCGCGCATCCTCACGACGCTCGTCCACTCGCTGCGGCGGCGGCGGAAGGCGCTCGGGCTCGCCACCATGTGCGTCGGCGTCGGCCAGGGCATGGCCATGATCGTCGAGGCGATCGAGCGCTGAGCGGCGGCCTTCGCCGGTTCAGCGCGAACGCTGCACGCGTCCCGCCAGGCGGTCCTCGGGCGGCTCCGTCCGGGCGTCCCGGCCCTCGCGCACGAGCTTCAGCATCGTCGCGAGCGTGATGGAGGAGAGCGTCGCGCGCGCGATGTCGTCGATCTCGTCGAGCACGCGGCGCAGGGCCCGACCCTCTTCGGAGGCGGCGCCCGGCTCGTCGTCGCCTCGCCCGTTCGCGCCGAGGTCCTCGAAGAGCTGCACGACGTCCATGAGCGTCACGCGTTTCACGTTGCCGCGAAACCGGTAGCCGCCGCCGGCGCCGCGCACCGCCTCGACGAGCCCAGCCCGGCCGAGCGTGCGCAGCACCTTCGCGAGGTGGTTCACCGAGATGTCGAAGCGTTCCGCGATCTCCGCCGCGGCGAACTGCTTCGAGGGATCGGCCGCGAGCTGGAGCGCGGCGTAGAGGGCGAGGCGCGTCGAGATCTGGAGCCTCATGGCTCGAGCCTCTTCTCGAGCTGGATGAACGGCCCACCCATCATCCCGAGGCTGCGGAAGAACGAGAGCAGGAGGTGCGCGTCCTTCGCGAGCATCGTGCGCACGTGCTGCACGCCGGCCTTCCGGAAGCGGACGCAGATCTCCTCGAAGAGGAGTGAACCCAGCCCGTGGAGCCGCGCGTCCGGATCGATGTGGATCGCGAAGATCCAGCCGGAGGGCGGCGACCCGAACTCCCAGGCACGCACCTCGCCGACGACGAAGCCGAGCATCGTGCTCTCGCGCTCGGCGACGAGGAAGAACCGGTCCGGCTGGCGCCCGGCGTACCACTCGAAGCGCTCCCTCCAGTACGCCGCCTTCGGGACCCCGGTGTTCTGCGCATCGAGCGCGATGATGGCGGGCAGGTCGGCGCTCCGGGCCGGCCGGACGCGGACCGCGCCGAGATCGGGGGCGGGAGACTCGTCCCACGAGACCGTATCGGTTTTCCGGTGCGACATTACCAATATGTAACGCCGCGCACGCGCCCGCACAAGCACCAAGCGGCTCGTCGCCGGGGACGAGGCACACCGTGGGGCGCGGCCGTCGTGCGCTGGTGACGGCGTTCACCGCTGGGGCGCCGGTGACGGTCTCGACCGCTCGACGTCGTCCCTCACCCACTCCTTGAACACCACCTCGTCGCGGAACCAGCAGTCGTGCGCAAACCCGGCGCCATTGCCCGCGACGTCTCCGAGGAAGAGCCGCCCGCAGTGCTTGCACGTCCAGGCCGCGACGCCCGGCGCATCGACGACCTCGATGGCCGTGAAGAGCTTCGGATCATACCCGACCACCCGGAACGAGTTTGCAGCGATCTCGTCGGGATCGATCATGGCATCGCCTCCTGCGAGCGTCCCTTGACCCGCATTCATCTTAGCTGAACGTCCTCTCCGCCGAAAAGTCATCCGCCGGATCGGCGCGTGCGTCTCGGCGTCGCCGATCCTCGGGGAAACGACGCGCGCGCCTATACTCGCGGGGATCGCCAGCCGCCGCGCCCGCCCGGGCGCGTCCGGTGCGGCGTCGGAGGTTGCATGAGCGCCGTCTCCCTCGAGCGGATGTTCCGACCGCGCTCCGTCGCGGTGGTGGGCGCCAACAACAAGCCCGGCCGTGTCGGCGGCGTCATCCTTCGCAACCTGCTCGCCGGCGGGTTCGAGGGGCCGATCATGCCGGTGAACCCGCGGTACGACGCGGTCGCTGGCGTGCTCACCTATCCGGACGTCACGAGCCTGCCGCGCGCGCCCGATCTCGCCATCCTGTGCACGCCGCCCGAGACGATCCCGGACCTCGTGGACGAGCTCGGGGCGCGCGGGACGAAGGCCGTGGTCGTGGTGGCCCGCGGCCTCGGCACGCTGCGCGGACCCGACGATCGCACGCTCGAGGCCCGCACGCTCGCCACCGCCCGGCTGCACGGCATGCGGCTCCTCGGCGGCGGCACGCTCGGCATCCTCTCCCCGCACATTGGCCTCAACGCGAGCTTCTCGCGCGTCGCCGCGCTCCCCGGGAACATCGGCTTCGTCTCGCAGTCGGACGCGGTCGGCACGCTGCTGCTCGACTGGGCGCACCCGCGGCGCGTCGGCTTCTCGCACTTCGTGTCGCTCGGCGACGCTTCCGACGTCGGCTTCGGCGAGGTGCTCGATTTCCTCGGCAGCGACCCGGACACGCGCGCGATCCTGGTCTACATCGAGTCGCTGCGCGAACGTCGGACGTTCATGGCGGCGGCGCGGGGCGCGGCCCGCAACAAGCCGGTCCTCGCCGTCAAGGCCGGCCGCCGGGCGGCGCCGGGCGACGCTCCGTGCGTCCTCTCGGGCGACACCCTCTCGCTCGTGGAGCCGGACGACGTCTTCGACGCGGCCCTGCGCCGCGCAGGGGTGGTCCGCGTCCGCGACGTCGGCGAGCTGTTCGACGCCGTGCAGACGCTCGCCCACGCCCGCCCGCTGTCGGGAGAGCGGCTCGCCGTCGTGAGCAACGGCGGCGGAGTGGGGCTCATCGTGACCGACGAGCTCGACGCGGGCGGTCTGCGCGTGGCCGGGCTGTCCCCCGCGCTCGTCTCCCGGCTCCGTCCGGTCATGCCCGCCGGCTGGAAGGGGCAGAACCCGCTCGACATCCTCGTGGACGCGCCGGGCGAGCGGTACGCGGCCGTCCTCGAGGTCCTCCTCGACAGCAAGGAGTTCGACGCCGTCCTCGCGATCCACACGCCCACCACGCTCGCGAGCAGCGCCGAGATCGCCCGCGCCGTCCTCCGGGCCATCGCCGCCCACCCCGGGAACGTCCTCGCGTCCTTCGGCGGCGGTGGCGACGTCGCGCCCGCCCGCCAGCTCCTGGTCGAGGCCGGCGTGCCCCTCTACGACACGCCCGCGGAGGCGGCGCGGGCGTTCCGCACCATCGTGAGCCACCGGCGCGGCTTCGAAGCCCTCATCCAAACGCCGCCCTCGGTGCCGACGGAATTCGGCGCCGACCGCGAGGCGGTACGGCAGCTCATCCGCGGTGCGCTCGCCGATGGGCGCGATTTCCTCAAGGTCGCGGAGACGGTCTCGGTCCTCGCCGCCTATGACATCCCCGTCGCCGAGATCGAGATCGTCGAGACGCCCGACCAGGCAGGGCGAGTGGCCAGGAGCCTGGGGTTCCCGGTGGACGTCGCGATCCGGTCGCCGCAGATCCGGCGCAAGCGCGAGGTGGGCGGGATCGCGCGGTCGCTCGAGAGCGCGGAGGCCGTCGAGGAGGCGGCCCGGAGCATGGTCGTGCGCGTCGCCGAGTGGCGACCCGACGCGCGGGTGACCGGGTTCAGCGTGCAGCGCGTGCCGGCGCGACGCTACGCGCGCGAGCTCTTCGTCGGCGCCGCCGTCGATCCGCTGTTCGGCCCGGTGATCCTCTTCGGCGAGGGGCGAGACACCGAGCTCCTCCGCGACTTCGCGGTGGGCCTGCCACCGCTCAACCTGCCCCTCGCGCGCGAGCTCGTGGCGCGAACGCGCGTGGCTGCGCTGCTCGATTCGAGCCCGAACCGGCCGGCCGCCGACCTCGACGCAATCTGCCTCACGCTCATGAAGATCTCGCAGCTCGTCGCGGATCACCCCGAGATCGTCGAGATCGACGTGAACCCGCTCCTCGCGGACGATCGGGGCGTCCTCGCCGTGGGGGGCTACATGGCGATCGCGCCGGCGGCCACCGTCGGGCCGGCGCGGCTCGCCATCCGCCCGTACCCCGAGGGGCTCGAGGAGGTCGTGACGCTGAAGGACGGCACGGAGGTGACGCTTCGCCCCGTCCGCCCCGAGGACGAGGCCGCCCACAGCGAGTTCATCACGCGGCTCTCGCCGGAGGACAGCCACTTCCGCTTCTTCCACACCGTCCGATCCATGCCGCACACCCAGCTCGCCCGCCTCACGCAGATCGACTACGACCGCGAGATGGCGTTCATCGCGACGCGCCGTGGCCCGAGCGGCGCGCCCGAGACGATCGGGGTCGTCCGGACGGTCGCCGACGCGGAGAACGAGACAGCCGAGCTCTCCATCGTGGTGCGCTCGGATCTCAAGCGCCGTGGCCTCGGCAAGCAGCTCATGCGCAAGGCGATCGACCACTGCCGCAGCCGCGGCACGAAGGAGATCGCGGGTGACGTCCTCGCTGCGAATGACTCGATGCTGGAGCTGACGAGGCGCTTCGCCGGTTTCAGGCTCTCGGAGCCGGACGAGCAAGGCATCGTCCGCATCTCGCAACGTCTCTAGGTGGCCGGGACCGCCTTGGTGGCGAGCTGCCGGAGGCGGAAGCGCTGGATCTTGCCCGTGGCGGTCTTGGGGAGCTCGTCCACGAAGTGGATGTGGCGCGGAAACTTGTATGGCGCGAGCTGCGTCTTGCAGTGCTGCATGAGCTCGCTGGCGAGCTCGCCGCTGCCGACGACCCCGTCGCGCAGCACCACGTAGGCCTCCGGCTTGACGAGGCCGCTCGAGTCCGGCGAGCCGACCACGGCGACCTCCAGCACCTTCGGGTGGCTGACCAGCTTGCCCTCGATCTCGATGGGCGAGCACCAGATGCCGCCCACCTTCAGCATGTCGTCGCTGCGGCCGCAGTAGTGGAAGTACCCCTCACCGTCGCGGACGTACGTGTCACCGGTGTCGAGCCACTCGCCGTCGAGCATGGTCGCGGCGGTCCGCTGGGGATTGTTCCAGTAGTACACGGCGGTCGATGGGCCCCGCACCTGGAGGCGCCCCGGCTCGTTGGGAGGCGCCTCCCCCCCTTCCACCACCACCCGTGCCTCGTACCCGGGGACGACGCGGCCGCTCGCGCCCGGGCAGACGTCGTCGGGGCGGTTGGAGATGAAGATGTGGAGGGCCTCGGTCGAGCCGATCCCGTCCAGGATCGTGAGCCCGGTGCGCTCCTTCCAGCGTCGGAAGATGTCTGCCGGGAGCGCCTCGCCAGCGGACGCGCAGAGGCGGACGGACGAGAGATCCGGACGCGCGCGCTCGAGCGCCTGGAGCTGGGCAGCGTAGAGCGTCGGAACCCCGAAGAAGAGGGTGGGGCGGAACCGCTCGATCGTCTCGAACGTGGTCTGCGGCGTCGGCTTCGGCGCGAGGAGCACCGCCGTCCCGCCGGCCCACAGCGGGAACGTCATCGCGTTCCCGTGCCCGTACGCGAAGAACAGCTTGGCGGCGGAGAAGAAGATGTCATCCTCGCGGATCCCGAGCACCCCGACGCCGTAGTGCTCGCTCGTCGCCACCATGTCCCGGTGGCGGTGGACGGCACCCTTCGGGCGGCCCGTCGAGCCGGACGAGTAGAGCCAGAAGCACGCAGCGGTCGCCGCTGCGGGTACCGCCTGGAGCTCGGCGCTCGCCCGTGCCAGCTCGGCGCGAACGTTGCGCTCACCGCCGTCGACGGGAAGCGCGACGGCGGGCCTCGGCTTCGCCGCCGCCAAGGCAGCCCTGACCTCGCCTTCGTACTCCGACGACCAGACCAGCGCCGCGCAGTGCGAGTCCTCGACGATGAAGCGGTAGTCGTCGGCGCGGAGCATCGTGTTGAGCGGGACCGGGATGATGCCTGCCTTCACGGCGCCCCAGAACAGATAGAAGAACTCGGGGCAGTCCTTCACGACCATGAGCAGGCGATCGCCGCGGCGAACGCCGAGCGCGAGCAGCGCGTTGCCGCAGCGGTTCACGCGCTCGGCGAGCTCCGTGTACGTGACGTCGCCCTCGGCGCTCCGGATGGCGACCTTGGGGCCGCGACCCTCCGCGGCGTGCCGGTCGATGAACGGCACGGCGACGTTGAAGCCTGGCGGGAACGCGATCCGGGCGGGCGACGTGCTGCGATCCACCGTGACGGTCCGGGGGTCCATCGACGATCCTCCGTCCAGGAACGGGGACCTTCCGCGGCTGGACTCCGCCGCTCCCCGGTCACCTGGCATGATGGTACGGCTCTTCGCGATCAAGGCGGTCTGGCCTCGCTATGCCGCCCCGCCCGAGCGGCGCTGGTACTCCACGATCCGCTCGCGCAGGGACCCGGGGAAGGGCGCCGCCGTCGGACGGCCGCTCTCCTCGCTGATGTGGCAGGCGATCATGTGCGCCCGGAAGCACGGCACACCCCCGGCCGCGTAACCGTCCACCGCGTACTCGATGCTCGCCGTGCCCAGCCGCGGGATCGTCACCGCCATCGTGATCTCCTGGCCTGCCACGATCCGCTCGAGGTCATCGCAGCGGATGTCGACGAAAGGCGTCCCTCGCCCGCGCAGGCACTGCTCGAACCAGGAGATCCCCACCACCGCCTCGTACCACTCGCCTATCGTCTCGACGGCGCGCTCGATCATCCTCGGCGCATAGGCGTTCCCGGAAGCTTCGCACTCTCCGCAGTTGACGCGATGCGCACGGACGAACGGCGGTGGCCGAGGACCAGCGCCGGATCCGGAGACGGGCATGTCCGCGTGCCGCGTCCGCGGGCTGGCGGCGGATCGGGGCGAGAGGCGATCGCCGCCGGCAGCGTCGGAGGAGGCGTCCCCGCTCGCCCGGCACGCCTCGATGGACGCCCGGTACTCCGGCGGAATCGGGACGGGTCGAAGCTGGACGCGGTCGGCGAAGGACATCACGACATGCGCGCGGAAGCCGGGTTCCCCCGGCGCCGGCTCACCGACGACGCGCAACGTGAACTCGCTCGTTCCGACGGCGACGGTGCTCACGGCCAGGTGAAGCACCTGGCCGGCGACGAGCGGCCGCAGGTACTCGCATCGCACGCGCACCACCCTCGCCTCGAGACGTCGCCTCGCCTCCAGATCGGACCAGGACCCCCCCAGGACGCCGCGCCACCAGGCCTCGACCGCCTCCACGGCATAGTCGAATGCCCTCGGAGCGTAGATGACGCGCGCGGGATCGCATTCGCCGAAGCCGATCCTGCGGTGCCAGGAGAACGTGCGACGTACCGGCTCATCGTGTCGGGTGTGAACGCTCATGGCGCGAACGGCACCGGCACCGCCTTCCGTCCCGTCGACGATCGCATAATGGTAAAAACGTACCAAAATACATGTACGCAGGTCAACCGATGAACCTCGCGCTGGACCGGGCCGCGCGGATGGCCTTCCTCGCGGAAACCCGACGCGCTGCGTCGACCCCGTATCGGACGTGGCCGCGACGGCCAGGTGCTGCTGCCCCCTTGCAAGAGTTGTTGGACTATCCAACAATACCGTCGTCGAGCGTGTCGCCACACCACCATGAGAGGCCTCAGGGTGCACACGATGGCAAGAGAGCCGGGGCGCGACGGCACGGCGCCGGCGTCGCGCGGACTGCTGCCGAAGCTCCTCGGGTATCACCTTCGCCGCGCACAGACGGCGATGTTCCAGGGCTTCGCCGAGGCGGTGGGGGCCGAGGAGGAGATCACCCCTGGTCTCTTCGGCATGCTGCAGATGATCGCGGCCAATCCGGGGCTGACCCAGAGCCGGCTCTCCGAGGCGATGCACGTCGATCGATCGACGATCGTCACCGCCGTCGATCAGCTGGAGGGGCGCGGTCTCGTCGAGCGCATCCCGTCGCAGCAAGACAAGCGCAGCCACTCGCTCTGCTTCACGGCGAGAGGGAAGCGGGCGGTGCGCCGGATGGAGCAGCGCGTCCTGCGCCACGAGGCGGAGTTCGCGCGCGTCCTGTCGGCCCGCGAGCGCGAGACGCTGGTCGGACTCCTCGTTCGCCTGTACGACCGTGACGGAGGGAAAGCCGGTCGGCGTGGGCGCGCGAGGCGGGGGAGGAGGAACGGGCGATGAGCATCGGAACGCGCCTCGACCGGCTCCTCGCGCGCATGCACGGGCAGCCGCAGTACCCGGCCCAGGGCGCGGCGCTCTTCGTCGACCTCGAGCGGCGCGAGGTGCGCCGCGCCTACCTTCCCCTGGAGGTGCTGAGGGCCTTTCTCGGTGGCCGCGGCGCCAACATGTTCCTCCTCTACAACCTGCTCCAGGACGGGAGGGACGCGCTCGATCCCGAGGTTCCCCTCATCTTCGGAGTCGGCCCGCTCACGGGCGGCGTCTGCGGCGGCACCCGCGCCAACGCCACGAGCATCTCTCCGGACAGTCACGCGCTCCTGGACGCCAGCGCCGGTGACTACTTCCCGGTGTGGCTGAAGCGTCACGGGTATGACCACCTCGTCGTGTACGGCAGGGCGCCGGAGTGGACGCTGCTCCAGATCGCTCACGAGAGCGTGACGTTCCACGACGCGCGGCCCTACCTCGGCCTCGACAACCTCGACACCTGCGCCGCGATCGAGCGCGACTTCGGCTGCACCGAGCGCAGGGACATGGCGCTCGCGCGGATCACGTCGGCCGGCGAGAACCTCGTCCTCTCGGCGGGGATCATGGGCGGACCGAAGGCCATCTGGGCGCGCGGCGGGGGCGGCGCGAAGATGGGATCGCTGCGGCTCAAGGCCGTGCTGATCCGCGGGAGGCTGCGCGAGCCGCGTTACCCGGAGGATCCGAAGGAGCTCAACAGGTCGCTCGTCGACCAGGTCCTCTCGACGAGTGTCATCAGGAACGCGCTGCGCAAGACGGGCACGCCGTTCCTGTACCGCCCGAGCCGCGTGCTCGGCGCGCTCGGCACGAAGAACAACCAGGAGACGACCTGGGTCGATGCGCTCGACGCCGACAACTACGACGTGTACCGGCCAGGCATGGACGGTTGCTTCAAGTGTGCGGTGCGCTGCCGCGCCGGGAATGACCTGACCCCGGAAGGGAAGGGCGGCTGGGGCGCCCGGGCGCTCTCGGGTCTCACGGGGAACGCGAGCTACGACAAGGCGCAGTCGACGCTGGCCCACGACCGGAAGAGGGCGTGGAAGGGGCGCAGCGGTGACGGCGTGTACGATCGCCACGACCGCGGCGACGGTCCGGAGTACGTCACCGTCGGCAAGTTCGGGCCCAACATCGGCATCCGCGAGCCGGAGCACGTGCTCCGACTCAACAACATCCTCAACGACCTCGGGCTCGACTCGGCCAGCACCGGCGGCGCGCTCGCCTGGGCGATGGAGCTGTATCAGCGCGGCATCATCTCCCGGCGGGAGACCGGCGGCCTCGATCTCAGCTGGGGCAACTACCCGGTCGTCGAGCGTCTGCTGTTCATGACGGCTCGACGCGAGGGGTTCGGCGACGTCATCGCCGACTCGAGCCGCGCCGTGGAGCGCGGGAAGTACCCCGCGCAGGCGCTCGACTACCGCATGACGGTGAAGGGCCTCTTCCAGTCCGATCCGCACGACGCGCGGATCCTCAAGGCGTTCGCGCTCGGGCTCGCCGTGGCGACGCGCGGCATGGACCACCTGCGCAACCGCGCCACGCTCGAGATCAACGCGCGGATCAACGACGATCCCGAGCTGAAGGCGTCGCTCTACGGCGGGAAGGTCGCGCCCGAGCCCGACAGCTACGACGGAAAGGAATGGGCGGTCCGCCGCTGCGAGAACACGTACGCCGTCGGGGACGCGCTCGGCATGTGCCGCTTCCAGACCAAGCTCTTCAACTCGCCGACCTTGCCGGGGTACGAGCAGTTCGTGGCGCTGCTGCGCGGCCTCACCGGCCAGACGTTCCAGGTGGACGAGCTGGACGAGATCGGGCGCAACATCACCGGGCTGGAGCGGCTCGTCAACCACCGCATCGGGCTGCGTGCCGCGGACGACACGCTCCCGCGCCGGTGGTTCACGGAAGGCAATACGGCCGGCCCATTCGCGGGCGCGCGGATCGATCCGGAGGAGTTCGCGCGCCTGAAGGCCCGCTACTACGCGGTGACGGGCCTCACCAGCGAGGGAATCCCCGCAGCGCGATGGCACCGCAAGCTGGCCGAGGTCGTCACCGGCTTCGCGGTGAAGGTGAAGACGCTGGGAGCTCTCGACCAGGGAGGCGAACGGGAGTTCGTCCTCGACCAGCCCGTCGCCACGGTCGAGGAGCTCCGTGCGGCGCTGGCGGATCGCCTGCCCCACGCGGCCGAGCAGCTCCGCGACGGCATGATCGCGCTGACGGTGAACGGCAATCTCGTCCTCTCCAGGGAGAGGTCGGTGGCGGTCAGGTCGGGTGACGAGGTGCACCTCATCGTCGCGATCGCGGGTGGGTGACCTTCGGTACTTCTTGGGCGCCGTTCAGCGGATGCCGTGCTTCTTGAGCTTGCGGTAGAAGCTGCTCCGCGAGATCCCGAGCGCCCTCGCGGTCTCGACGGCGCCCCCGCCCACCCGGTTCATCGTCTCCACGATGTGCTGGCGCTCGACCGCGTCGAGATCCTGGGCCGGGCTCGGTGGCGGCGCTCGGAGCGGCGGCGCGCCCCCCGCGACAGGCGGCGCGGACGCGATCTCGGGCGGCAGGTGCCGGAGGCCGACGAGATCCCCCTCGACGGTGTTGTACAGGTACTCGACACCGTTGCGCAGCTCGCGCACGTTCCCCGGCCAGTCGTAGGCGACGAGCTGCGCGCGGGCCTCGTCCGTGAGCACCTTCATGCCCGTCCCGAGCTCCGCGGCGAAGGCGGCGAGGAACGCGTCCAGGAGCGCCGGGACGTCGTCGCGCAGCTCGCGGAGCGGCGGGATCGTCAGGCGCAGCACGTTGAGGCGGTAGAACAGATCCTTGCGAAAGCGCCCGGCGAGCACCTCCTCGCCGAGGCTGCGGTTGCCGGCGGCCACGATGCGAACGTCGACCGAGATCTCGCGCCTTCCGTTGAGCCGCGAGACGCGCTTCGTCTCCACCGCTCGCAGGATCTTCGCCTGGACCGGCGGCGGCATCGAGTCGACCTCGTCGAGGAAGAGCGTCCCCTCGTGCGCCAGCTCGAACTTCCCGAGCTGCCCCTCGGCGCGCGCTCCGGTGAACGCGCCTCGCTCGTAGCCGAACAGCTCGCTCTCCGCCAGCTCGGCCGGGATCGCGGCGCAGTTCACCGCGACGAAGCGACCCGCCGCGCGCTGGCCCTCGTTGTGAATGGCGCGCGCGAGGAGCTCCTTCCCCGTGCCCGTCTCGCCCTGGATGAGGACGTTCGCCTCCTTGAGGCTGTACGACCGCGCGAGACGGACCACCTCGGCGAGGCGCGCCGAGCGCCCGACGACCTGCCCGAACGTCGCGCGCGAGGCGTCGAGCGGCGCGATGACCGTGGACCGTCGGCGGTCTCCGACGTCCCAGGAAGGCGGGGTGACGGCGCCCGCGGGAAGGGCCGGCGGCTCGACCCGGCGCGCCGGCGCCGCCACCGGCCCGAGCCGTCCGAGCCTGCGGAGCGACAGCTCCGTCCGTATCGCGTCCGTGAGCGAGATGACGAGCTGCAGGAGATCCTTCCGCATCCGGGGCGAGACGTCGTTCCGGTCGAAGAACTTCGTGATGTCGATGCAGCCGATGGGCGTGAGCTCGTCTCCGAGGATGGGCGACGCGACGCAGAAGGCGCCGTGATAGAGCCGCGAGTAATGCTCATCGGCCGTCACCATGACGGGCTCGCGCGTGACGAGCGCCAGGCCCGGTGCGTTCGTCCCGAGCACCGCCTCGCTGCAGCGAGCGCCCTCGCGGATCGAGACGTGGTCGAATCGCCGGAGCGTCTCGGCGGCGCCGATCCGCGAGAGCAGGTATCCGTCGCCGTCGCACACGAAGGAGACCGCGCCGAGCTGAGCGAGGACGCCCGCGAACCTCCCCGTGAAGTGCTGGAACAGCTCGACGATGTCGCCGCGCGCCTCCAGGCGCGCGCGGCACGCCCGGTCCTCGAGCGGCGTGGGCACGTTCCTCTCGTACGGATTCAACCCCGCGGCGCGCGATCGCTCCCACGAGCGGAGGATCGCGCTGTCGAAGCCGCGCGCTGCAGCCGATTCGACGTATTCGGAGATCGCGAGCATGTGATCCTCTCCGCGCGCCCGGGCCGGACCGTGCGCGGCCGCAGGCCGAGGTGCCGCAACCCACGTCAGGCGAGGGACTCCAGCACCACCGCGATGCCCTGCCCGCCGCCGATGCACATGGTGACGAGCCCCCAGCGTTTCCGGGTCCGCCGCAGCGCGTAGGCGGCGGTGAGGGTCAGGATGGCGCCGGTGGCGCCGAGCGGGTGTCCGAGCGCGATCGCGTTGCCCATCGCGTTCACGCGCTCGGGATCGATGCCCATCTCGGCGAAGTCCCGGATGCAGGCGAGCGCCTGCGGCGCGAACGCCTCGTTCAGCTCGACGAGGTCGAGGTCGCGGCCGGAGATGCCGGCGCGCTCGAGGGCGCGCCGGGTGGCGGGCACCGGCCCCCACCCCATGATCTCGGGGGCGCAGGCGGCGACGCCCACGCCCGCGACGCGCGCCAGCGGCCGGAGCCGCTCCCTGACCACGTCCTCCTCGCGGCCGATGATCATCGCGGCGGCGCCGTCGACGACCGCGCTCGCGTTGCCCGCGGTGACGATGCCGCCCGGCTCGAACGCGGGCGGCAGGCGCGACATGGCGGCGGCGCTCGCGTCCTCGAGGATGTGGGTGTCGTGACGCACGGTGACGGGCTCCGCGGCGCCGTCGCGTCGCACCGTGACCGGCTCGATCTCCTCGTCGAAGAGGCCCGCGTCGCGCGAACGCTTCGCGTTGCGGTGCGACCGCAGCCCGAACTCGTCCGCCTGCTCGCGCGTGATCCGGTACCGACGCCCGAGCTCCTCGGCGGTGTTGGCCATCGACGCCCGCGCGCTCGGGTCGTAGAGGCTCGCGAGCAGGAGGTCCGCCAGGTGCGTGCCCGGAGGCAGCGCGCGCGCCTCGAGCGGGCCGTACTTCTGGACCGCCCCGCCGATCTTCCTGCCGCGCTGGCCCCAGAGCGAGAACGGGTACTGCATGCTCTCCGCCCCGCCGACCACCACGAACGGCCGGGCCGGGTCGTGGCGGAGCCCGGCCGTGATGATCTCCGCGCCGACGGCGAGCGCCTCGGCGCCGCTGCCGCAGATGCGCGCCACGGTGAGCGCCGGGACGTCGTGCGGGAGCCCGCCGCGCCAGCGCATGCCCTGCGCCGCGTAGATGGAGTCGCGGTGGCTGTGCTGCGCCATGCCCATCACCACGTGTCCGATCCGATCGCGCGCCACGCCGCTGCGCGCGACGGCGGCCCGGATGGCCATGCCGCCGAGCTGGGTCGTCGAGAAGCGCGAGAACAGCCCCGGCTCCTTGTTGTCGCGGAGGAGATCGGCGCGCGGGAGCCGGCGTCCACCATCGACGATCACGATCGCATCGCGTCCCATGGCGTCCCCTCGCTCACTCGTGCAGGAAGGCCGCGGGCACGCGCGGGCCGTTCTGGATGAAGTTCCGCATGCCGATGTCCATGTCCACCGTCGCCTTGCAGCGGCCGAACCCGCGCGCCTCGACGCGCAGCCCCTCGCCCAGCGGGAGCTTCAGCCCCTCGCGCATCACGTCGACCACGATCTCGTCGATGGCGACCGAGCGGTGGCCGAGGTCGGCCGCGGGCAGCCGCTCCGGGAGGCGGAGCGGCGCCGGATCGACGGGGGCGAGCCGCGCGCGGCCGGCGAGGTGCGCGCGCACGAGATCCTTCGCCGCGCCGACGAAGTCGGCCGCCGGGGCGCCGGTCGCCCAGCCCCACGCGCACGCCTCCTGCGCCGAGAGCGTCCGCGCGGTGCGGAGGAGCTCGGCCGCGCGCTCCACCCCGACGAGGCGCGGCAGCCGCTGCGTGCCGCCGTAGCCGGGGATGATCCCGAGGTTCACCTCCGGCTGGCCGAGCACGAGCCCGGGCCCGACGACGCGCGCGTGGCACGCCATCGAGAGCTCCGCGCCACCGCCCAGCACCGGGCCGTCGAGCGCCGCCACGACCGGCTTCGCCGACGCGGCGATGCGATCGAGCACCGCCTGCCCGGCGGCGGAGAAGGCCTCGCACGTCGCCGCGTCGCGGAGCGCCGCCAGCTCGCCGATGTCGGCCCCCGCGATCGCGCCGTCGCTGCTGGTGAGGACGATGCCGCGCACGCCGGCATCGGCGGCGAGCGCCGCGAAGGTCTCGTCGAGCTCGCGCATCGTCAGCGCGGACAGCGCGTTGCGCACCTCCGGCCGGCGGATGATCACGACCGCGAGCTCGCCGTCCCGCTCCAGGACCACGTTCCGGGTGAAGCGCGCGAGCCGCTCGTCGCGCAGGCTCCTCGGCACCTCGAACCCGGGGTGCGTCGCGGCGTACTCGCGGCAGACGCGGTGGGCCTCGGCGGCGCCGAGCCGCTCCGCGCGGTCGAGCAGGCCGGTCGAGAAGCCGAGCGCGTTCCGGGTCAACCAGTCGAGATCCGACGGCGCGCAGATCCCTCGGTCCGCGACGAAGTAGGTGCGGGCGAGGAGCACGGCGAGGATCCGGTCGCGGATCCGGCGCGCGACCTCGGGCGCGCACGGCGCCCGCGTCGGCTTCCCCGGCTCGTGCCAGGGCTTCACCCCCTGGGCGCGGAAGATGGGCGGCGGATCGAACCAGGCGCTCCCGGTCGGCGCGGCGCGCATGAGCTCGAGGCAGTGGACGTTGAGCGGGTTCCCGCGCGTGAGATCCATGACGAGGAAGGGGCCGCCGCCGCCCACCGCCCCGTCCACCACCTCGTCGATCTGCGCCGGGGTGGCGAGGCCCTCGGCGACCATCCGGGCCGCCTCCGCGCAGTAGTTGACGAAGATGTCGTCGGCGGCGAAGCAGGGGACGTCGGCGGTGACGATCGGCACCTTCCCGAGCTCACGCAGCACCGCCAGCATGCGCCGGCCGAGCGCCTCGTCTCCGGAGAGCACCACCTCCATGGGGAGCGCGCGCCACGCCGGGTAGAACGGGTGGTTCACGAAGCAGCGCGCCGGGTGGGTCGCGCCGGCGACGATCTGCGCGCGGGGCAGCCCCGACGTCGCGAAGCCGACGAGGCAGGTGGCGGAGATCACGCGCTCGAGGTTCTTCAGGATGGCGCGCTTCGTCTCGAGGCTCTCCGTCGCCGCCTCGAGCACGTAGCCGCAGGCGGCGAGCTGCTCGAGCTCGAGCGTCGGGACGAGGCGCTGGCGCATGGCCTCGGCGTCCCTCGGCGAGAGCTTCCCGCGCGCGAGCGCCTTCTCCATGTACCGCTCGATGCGAGCGACGCCCGCGTCGAGGGCCTCCTTGCGGATGTCGTGCAGGAGCACGGTACCGCCGCTCCGTGCGATGGCCGTGAGGAAGCCGTAGGCGAGGTCTGGTCCGATGGATCCCGAGCCGATGACTCCGACGATCATGCGCGCTCCGCCGAGGAGAGAGGGGGGGGGGGGGATGGACAATAATGGCTAAGTCGTACCAGAATACTGACGAACCAGCCAGCCCGCCCGCGCGAGCCGCCCTCGCCCGCGAGCGAAGACGCAGGTGAACCGCGCAGCACGGAGACGGGCATGCGGATCGTGATCCTGGGTGCGGGAGCGCTGGGCGGCCTCATCGGAGCCCGCCTGAGCCAGGCCGGCCAGGACGTGACCTTCCTCGAGGCGAACGTCGCGCGCGCGCGGCTCCTCGGCGAGGAAGGGCTCTTTCTCTCCGAGGCCGACAGCGGGGAGCGCCACGTGGCGGTGAAGGTGGTGACCTCGCTCGAGGGGCAGCCGCCCGCGGACCTGCTCTTCGTCGCCGTGAAGAGCTACCAGACCGAGGGCGCGGTGCGCAGCGCGCTGCCGGTCGTCGGCGAACGGACCTGGATCCTCTCGACGCAGAACGGCATCGGCAACGTCGACCGCATCCGCAAGGTCGTCGACACCGACCGGGTCCTCACCGGGATCATCTACGCCTCGATCCAGCACACCGGCCCGAACCGGATGCGCTACCGCACCGGCATCAAGCCCATCCAGATCGCGCCGGTGTCGAGGCAGATCACCGAGGACGTGCGCGCCGTCGGCGAGGTGTTCCGCAACGCGGGGATGCCGACCGAGGTGGTGGAGGAGGTCGACACCGTCGTCTGGCAGAAGCTCGTCCACAACGCCGTGGTCAACCCGATCTCGGCGCTCACCGGCATGAGCTGCAGCGAGCTGCTCGAGGACCCCGATCTCCAGTCGCTCATGCGCGCCATGTGCACGGAGATCGCCGGCGTCATGAAGGCCCGCGGCACGCCGCTCGAGGACGAGGAGGATCCCTACCGCCCTGTCGTGAAGTCGCAGAAGGCACTCGGGAAGAACCGCCCGTCCATGTGGCAGGACCTGACGCGCGGGTTCGCCACCGAGGTGGACGCGATGAACGGGGGGATCGTCGCCGAGGCGGCGAAGCTCGGCGTGACGGCCCCGATCAACTGGGCCATCACGCAGTTCGTCCACTCGCGCGAGCGGCAGCAGTCGCGCCGGCAGGAGAAGAGCGCCCACCTCCTCGAGGAGGTGAAGGCCGCGCAGGCGAACCTGCCGACCCGCCCGACCGGCCGCAACCCGCTCGGCGGGATGCCGTCGGGGCGCGTGCCGCTCGAGAGCGCCCCGAAGCTCCGGGAGATCATCCACGGCTACTACCGCGGCCTGGGCGAGGCCGCGCGCCAGCAGAACGTGGCGTGGTGCTCCGCCTTCGGCCCCGTCGAGATCGTACGGGCGCTCGGCTACGTGCCCTACTTCCCGGAGAACCACGCCGCGCTGATCGGCGCGAGCCGCCTCACCGCCAAGTACATCAGCCTGGCGCTGGCCGACGGGTTCTCGCCGTTCGCGCCGAGCGAGATGTCGAGCGACGTCGGAGCGATGCTCGCGAACGAGTCCCCGCTCGCCGGCATGCACGGGCTCTCCGGCGTGCCGCCGCCCCAGTTGCTCGTCTACAACACGAACGTCGGCGCCCACGTGGCGCGCTGGTTCGAGTACTACCAGAACCGGCTCGGCGTGCCGCTGCTCGGCCTGCACCCGCCCTCGGCGCTCCCCGAGGTGGAGAAGATCGAGGTGGACGCGGCGGTGCAGCAGACGCTCCGCCTCGTGGAGCGCCTCGAGAAGCTCACCGGGCGCGCCCTCGACCAGGATCGCCTCGCCCAGGTGGTGGATCGCTCGGCGCGCGCCTCCCGGCTGTGGAACGAGATCCTCGATCTCGCCGCGGAGACGCCGAGCCCGCTCACCTACTTCGACACGCTCATCCATGTCGCGCCCATGCTGCTCATGCGCGGCACGGAGGAGGCGATCCAGTACTACGAGATCCTGCGCGCCGAGCTGAAGCAGCGCATCGCGGAGAAGGTCGCGGCGGTCCCCGGCGAGCGGCTGCGTCTCTACTGGGATGGCGTCCCGATCTGGTGCGCGCTCCGCCCGCTCGCCAGCCTCTTCCTCGACGAGGGGATCGCGGTCGTCGGCTCCTGGTACTCCCAGTCCTACGCGCTCGAGGGGCTGCACCGCGACAACCCCATCGAGAGCATGGCAGCGGCCTACACGAGCATCTACACGAACCGCTCCCGCGAGTGGAAGGTGAAGTACCTCGCGCGTCAGTTCGAGCGGTACGGCGTCGACGCGGCGCTGTTCCACGATGCGCGGACGGCGCCGGAGCACAGCTCCGTCCGCTCCGGCATCCACATCCGCCTGCGCCGCGACACCGGCGTGACGCCGATCGTCCTCGAGGCGGACACCCACGACCTGCGCCTGGTCTCCGTCGACCACATCCGCGGCCAGATCCGCGAGTTCGTGGAGCAGCGGCGCGCCGCCGGCGTGCGGCGGAACGGTACCCGAGACGCGTCCACGACACACTAGCGGGCGAGAGAGGACGAGCGAGCCATGATCGTCGCCGGGGCTGATCTCGGGACGGAGTGCGTGAAGACTCTGATCGTGAACGACCAGGGCAAGATCCTGGGGCGCGCCGTGGTGCCGACGCGCGGCTACTTCCAGGACTGCTTCCAGGAGGCGATGGCCAACGCGCTGGCGGAGGCCCAGGCCACCGCGGGCGATCTCAAGGGCGTCGGCGTCACCGGCTTCGCCGCCGGCTGCGCGCCCCTCGCCTCGCAGACGATCACCGAGACGCTCTGCCACGCGCGCGGCGCCTTCCACGGCGCGCCGCGGGCGATGACGCTCGTCGACATCGGCGGGCGCGACCCGAAGGTCATCCACGTCGACGAGCGCGGCCACGTGACGTCATCGCGCAGCGTCCGCAAGTGCGCCGTCGGCATCGGGACGTTCCTCATGTTCGCGTCGCGCCACCTCGACGTGCACCCGACCCGCCTCATGGACCTCGCCGGCTCGGCGGCGAAGCCGGCCCCGGTCGGCAGCTACTGCTCGGTGTTCGCCGAGGTCGAGGTGATCGAGCTCCTGCGCAACGGCGCGACCGCCGGCGAGATCGCGCTCGGCTGCATGTACTCCGTCGCCGAGCGCATCCTGGAGATGGACCGGCTGAAGGGGCCGGTGATGGTCACCGGCGGCGTCTGCGAGTACTTCCCCGGCGTGGTGAAGGCGCTCGCGGAGCGCTCCAGCCTCCCGGTCGAGATCGTGCCGGAGCCCATCATGGCCGGCGCGCTCGGCGCCTCGCTCTACGCGCTCGACGCGGCGCGGAGCTGAGAGGGACCATGGCCACGCGCGAGAACGAGCCGAGGAGCGCGGAGCAGCCGCTGGCGTCCGCGGCGCTCCTCAAGGGCGTCATGGCTGCCCACTTCGCCGACGTCGACCGGGCGGCGCGCGAGCGGACCGCGCCGGTGGCCTGGTGCACGAGCGTCGGCCCGGTCGAGCTGCTGCGGGCGCTCGGCTACCAGGTGTTCTTCCCGGAGAACCACGGCGCGATGCTCGGCGCGAGCCGCATGGCCGGCGAGACCATGGGGCGGGCCCACGCCCTCGGCTATTCCCCCGACATCTGCTCCTACCTCACGAGCGACGTGGGCGCGTACCTCGCCGGGAAGAGCCCGCTCGCGCGCCACGGCCTGGCCGGCCCGCCGCGCCCCGACGTCCTCGTCTACAACACGAACCAGTGCCGCGAGGTGCGCGACTGGTTCGAGTTCTACGGCCGCGAGTGGGGTGTCCCGGTGGTGGGCGTCACCTCCTTCCGCGAGGTGGGCGAGGTCGAGGAGCACCAGGTCGACGCGATCACCCGCCAGCTCGAGGCGCTCGTCGCGCCGCTGGAGGCGGTGGCAGGCCGCCGGCTCGACGCGGCAGCGCTGGAGCAGGCGGTGGCGCGCTCGCGGACGTGCAGCGATCGCTGGCGTGATTGCCTGCGGGCATCGGCGGCACGCCCGGCGCCGCTCACCTTCTTCGACGCGACGATCCACATGGGCCCGGCGGTGGTGCTGCGCGGGACCGAGGAGGCCTGCCGCTACTACGCGGCGCTGCACGCCGAGCTCGAGGAGCGGGTGCGGAGCGGGAGGGGCGCGCTCGCCCGGGAACGCCTCCGCCTCTACTGGGACGGCATGCCGATCTGGGGCCGCCTGCGCGATCTCGCCACGCTCTTCGCCTCCCTCGACACGGCCGTGGTCGCGTCCACCTACTGCAACAGCTGGATCTTCGAGGCGCTCGACCCCCGCGAACCCCTCCGCTCCATGGCGCGCGCCTCGCTCCAGCTCTTCATCGCGCGCGCGGAGGCGCCCAAGCAGCGCTACCTCGAGCGGATGGCGCGGGACTTCGCGGTGGACGGTCTCGTCTTCCACGACTCGCGCACCTGCCCGAACAACTCGAACGCGCGCTTCGGGATGCCGCAGCGGCTGCGGGCCGCCACCAGGCTGCCGGTGCTCGTGCTCGACGGCGACCTGAACGATCTGCGCTGCTTCTCCGACGAGCAGGCGCGCACCAACATCGAGGCGTTCGCCGAGCAGCTCGAGGGCGCCGGCGCGCGCGCGGCGAGCGCGGGGGAGCCGTGATCGCCTCGCCCTGCTACGCCGGAGTCGACTGCGGCTCCTGGAACACGAAGGCGGCGCTGGTGGACGCGGCCGGCCAGGTCGTCGCCACCGCCATCGTGCGGACCGGAGCGGACGTGCAGGCGGCGGCCGAGCGAGTGGTCGCGGATCTGCTCGCCCGCGCCGGGGTGGAGCGCTCCGCCGTGTCTGTGCTGTGGAGCACCGGCTTCGGCCGCCACGCGCTCCGCCTCGCCTCGGGCTCACGGACCGAGCTCGACGCGCACGCCCGCGGCGCGCTCCGGGTGGCATCCGGGCCGCTCACCGTGATCGACATCGGCGGGCAGGACGCGAAGATCATCCTCGTGGACGCCGAGGGGCGGCGCGTCTCCCACAAGATGAACCGGAAGTGCGCCGCCGGGACGGGCAGCTTCCTGGAGGAGATGGCGCTCCGCCTCGACGTGCGCATCGGCGAGCTGCCCGGCCTCGCGGCCCGGTCGACGGAGGAGGTCGAGCTCGGCAGCTTCTGCACGGTCTTCACCGGGACCGAGGTGCTCGGGCTCATCCGCCAGGGGAGGCGCCCGGCCGACCTGGCCCGCGCCGCCTACCGCTCGGTCGTGAAGCGCGTGCTCGAGATGGAGCGCGTCGCCGGGAAGGTGGTCGCGACGGGCGGCGTCATCGCGCACCATCCGATGGTGGTCGAGCTGCTGGAGCAGGCGATCGGCGGCCCCGTCATCGTGCCGGAGCACGCCCAGGAGATCGGCGCCATCGGCGTCGCGTTGGCCGCCCTCGCCGCCGCGGCGGAGGCGCGAGACCCGAACCCCGGGGTACGAGCATGAGCCACGTGCTGAATGTCGGCGAGATCCTGACCGTGAACGCGCAGCTCCACCCCGAGCGCGTGGCGGTGAAGGACCTGCGGCGGTCGCTCACCTGCGCGCAGCTCGAGGAGCGCGCGAATCGCCTCGCCAACGCCTTCGCGGGGCTCGGGCTGGGAAAGGGCGACCGCGTCGCCATCTACGCGCACAACTGCCTGGAGTGGATGGAGATCTACGCCGCCTGCGCCAAGAGCGGCGTCGTGGCGGTGCCGGTCAACTTCCGGCTGGCCGCCCCCGAGATCAGGTACATCATCGAGGACTGCGGCGCCGCCGTGCTCCTCGTCGGGGCCGACCTCGTCGACGTCGTCGGCTCGCTGCGCGCGTCGCTCCCGCTCCGGCCGGCAGCCTACGTCCAGATCGGCGGTGAGCGGCTCCACCCCGGCTTCCGCGACTACGAGGACCTGCTCTCCTTCGGCTCGCCGCGCCGGCCGCGCACGAAGGTCCGCCCGGAGGACGTCTGGACGCTCATGTACACCTCCGGTACCACCGGCCGGCCGAAGGGCGCGATCCGCAGCCACCAGAGCTACGTGCTCTTCTACCTCCTCAATGCCATCGAGTTCGGCTTCAACCGCGACGACGTCGGCCTGGCGGTGATGCCGATGTGCCACGTGAATTCGGTGTTCTACGGGTTCGTCTTCACGTACCTCGGCGGCACGGTGTGCGTGTACGACCGGCGGAGCTTCGATCCGGAACACCTCCTGCGCGTCATGTCCGAGCAGCGGATCACCTTCACCTCGCTCGTCCCCACGCACTACACGATGATGCTCGACCTGCCCGGCGCGGTGCGGGGCGCGCAGGACCTCCGCCACGTCTCGAAGCTGCTCATCTCCTCGGCCCCCGCCCGGCGCGAGACCAAGCTCTCCATCATGGAGTGCTTCCCCAGCTCGCGGCTCTTCGAGGCGTACGGCTCGACGGAGGCGGGCCTCGTGACGCTGCTCCGTCCCGAGCAGCAGTTCGAGAAGCTCGGGTCGATCGGCCGCGAGATCGTCGGCACCGCGCGGGTGAAGCTCCTCGACGCCGAGGGGCTCGAGGTGCCCGAGGGCGAGGTCGGCGAGCTGTTCGCCCGGACGCCCACGGCCTTCGACGGCTACTGGAACAACCCGCAGGCGACCGAGCGCGCCTTCTTCGACGGGTACTGCAGCGCGGGCGATCTGGCGCGCCGCGACGGGGACGGCTTCTACACGCTCGTCGATCGCAAGAGCAACATGATCATCACGGGCGGCGAGAAGGTCTACCCGTCCGAGGTCGAGCAGGTGCTCGGCGCGCACCCGGACGTCGGCGAGGTGGCGGTGATCGGCGTGCCGGACCTGAAGTGGGGCGAGACGGTGACCGCCGTCGTCGTCCCGCGCGACGGCGCGAGCCCGACGGTCTCCGCGATCGTCGAGTTCGCCCGCGCCCAGCTCGCCGGCTACAAGGTCCCGCGCCAGGTGACGTTCCTGCGGCCGGAGGAGATGCCGCGCACCGCGACGGGCAAGCTCCTGCACCGCGTGCTGCGCGACCGCGTGGCGAGCGCGAGCGCGGCGAGGCGGGAGGCGGCGGGCTGATCGACTCACCCGCCGCGCAGGTCCACCACGCGCCCCTTCTCGGCGCAGCCGTCCATCGTGCTCTTCTGGACGAGCTTCACCTCGAACGTCACGCCGAGCTCGGACGCGAGGCGCCGCTTCACGGTTTCGCGGAACTCCGCCTGGAGCCGCACCTCGTCGAAGAAGACCGACTGCGAGACCTCGACGAGCACCGTCGCCTCGTCGAGCGCGTGTCTCCGCTCGAGCACGATCTGGTGCCGCGGCGCCTGGCGGCCGTCGAGCGCGCGGAGCGCCGCCTCGACCTGCGCCGGGAACACGTTCACGCCGCGGACGATGAGCATGTCGTCCGTGCGGGCGTCGATGCGGCGCATGCGCACCGACGTCCGGCCGCAGGGGCAGGGCCCGGGCAGGAGCGAGGTGAGGTCGCAGGTGCGGAAGCGGACGATCGGGAACGCCTCCTTCGTGAGCGTCGTGATGACGAGCTCGCCGCGCTCGCCCGGGCGCACCGGCTCGAGCGTGCGAGGGTCCACCACCTCGACAAGGAAGTGGTCCTCGTTCACGTGGAGCCCGTTCCGCTCGAGGCACTCCGCGGCCACGCCCGGCCCCATGAGCTCGGACACGGCGTAGTTGTCGGTGGGGGTGACGCCAAGCCCCTCCTGGATGCGCCGCCCCGTGTCCTCCGACCAGGGCTCGCCGCCCACCAGCACGCGCTTCAGCGACAGCGCGTTCGCGTTCACGCCCATCGCCCGCATCGTCTCGGCGAGGTGGACCGCGTAGCTCGGCGTCGAGACGAGCGCGGTCGTCTTGTAGTCGCGCATGATCTTGATCTGGCGCTTCGTGTTGCCGCTCGAGCTCGGGATGACCGAGGCGCCGAGGCGCTCGGCGCCGTAGTGCACGCCGAGGGCGCCGGTGAACAGACCGTAGTCGAAGGTGATCTGGACGACGTCGTCCCGCGTGACGCCGCCCGCGACGAGCGTCCGCGCGGTCAGGTTCGACCAGGTGCGGATGTCGTTCCTCGTGTAGCCCATCACGATGGCGCTGTCGCCCGAGCCGCCCGTCCCGTGGAGGCGCACCACCTCGCGGAGCGGCACGGCGAGCAGGCCATACGGGTATGCGTCGACGAGGTGGCGCTTCTCGGTCAGGGGGAGCCGGCGCAGGTCGTCGATCGACCGCAGCTCGTCGGGGTCGAAGCCGATCTGCTCGAAGCGCTCGCGGTAGAACGGGACGTTGCGGGCGACGCGGGAGAGCGTGCCCTGGAGCTGCTCGATCTGGAGCTGCTCGAGCTCCTCGCGCTCCATGCACTCCGCCTCGGGCTGCCAGCAGGCGGCGCGAGCCGTCGTCGTCGTCATGAGGGCCGCCTCTCGGTCTCCGCGCTCACGTCACTGCCCAGGTACGCCCGCTGCATGTCCTTGTTCGCGAGCAGCTCCTCGGAGGTGCCCTGGAGCACGATCCGCCCGGTCTCGAGCACGTAGCCGCGGTGCGCTATCCGGAGCGCGGCGCGGGCGTTCTGCTCGACGAGGAGCACCGTGGTGCCCGCCTGGCTGATCCTCACGATCACATCGAGGATGTCCTTCACCACCAGCGGCGCGAGCCCCATCGAAGGTTCGTCGAGCATGAGGAGCGAGGGGCGCGCCATGAGCGCGCGGCCCATGGCGAGCATCTGCTGCTCGCCCCCGGAGAGCGTGCCGGCGAGCTGCTGGGCGCGGCGCTCGAGCACCGGGAACGTCGCGAGCACCCGCGCCATGTCCTGGCGGATCTCGTCCTTCCTTCCGCGCCGGTGCTGCACGTACGCGCCGAGGAGGAGGTTGTCCTTCACGGTCAGGTCGCCGAACACGTGGCGCCCCTCGGGCACGAGCGAGCAGCCCAACGCCACGATCCGCTCGGTCCGGTGGCCCGCGATCGACCGGCGGTCGAGCGCGATCTCGCCGGCGCGCGGCCGGACGAGGCCCGTCACCGCCTTGAGGAGCGTGGTCTTGCCGGCGCCGTTCCCCCCGACGATGGCGACGATCTGGCCGGCGTTCACGTGCAGCGAGACGCGCCGCAGCACCGTCACCGCGCCGTAGGCGACGTCGAGGTTGCGGACGATCAGCATTCCTCGTCCCCGAGATAGACCTTCACGACCTGCGGGTCCTTCTGCACCGAGGGCGGGTCCGCGTCGGCGATCTTCTCACCGTAGGAGAGGACCAGCACCTCGTCGCAGATGCCCATGACGAGCGACATGTCGTGCTCGACGAGGAGGACCGTGATCCCGCGGGCGCGCACGCGCGCGATGAGCGCCGCGAGGTCGCGCGTCTCCCGCAGGTTGAGCCCCGCCGCGGGCTCGTCGAGGAGGACCATCTGCGGGTCGGAGGCGAGCGCCCGCGCCAGCTCGACGGCGCGCTGCTGCCCGTAGGCGAGGCTCGTCGCCTCGAGGTCGGAGAGCGCGGCGATGCCGAGGAACTCCATGACGTCGAGCGCCTTCGCGCGCACCTCGCGTTCCTCGCGCCTCGTCCGGCCGAGGCCGAGCATGCCGGCGAGGAAGCCCGAGCGGGCGCGCAGGTGGCGCCCGACCATGACGTTCTCGAGCGCCGACATCCCGGCGAAGAGGCGGATGTTCTGGAACGTCCGCGACACGCCGCGCGCGGCGACCTCGTGCGGCGGGCACCCCTCCATCGGCCGACCGGCGAAAGTGACGGCGCCCGCGTCCGGCGCGACGAAGCCGGAGACGATGTTGAAGAGGGTCGTCTTGCCCGCGCCGTTCGGGCCGATCACCGCCTTGATCATGCCCTTCTCGACCCGGAAGCTGACGTCGTTCACGGCGTGCACGCCGCCGAAGCGCTTCGAGACGCCCGTCACCTCGAGGAGCGGCATCAGCGCGCCTCCTCGCCCGGCTGGGCGCCGGCGATGCCCACGGCCGGCTCGAGCGCGCTCCCCTCGTCCACCGAGGGCTCCGGCCCCGCCTGGACCCGGGGCGCGCCCCGGAGGGCCCGGCGCGGGCGCAGCGCGAGGGCGCCGCTCGGGGCGAAGAGCATCACGCCGACGAGCACGAGTCCGAAGACGGCGTCGTCGAACGTCCCGAAGTAGCCGCGCAGCGAGAGGAAGTTGAGCGCGAGGCTCGTGGCGAGGGTGCCCCAGAGGCTCCCCATCCCGCCCACCGCCACGATGGCGACGTACTTCACGGACTTCATGATCGAGGCCTCGGAAGGCCCGATCCCGGCGTTCAGGTGCGTGAGGAAGACCCCGGCGACCGCGGCGAGGACCGCAGAGAGCACGAAGGTGCGGAGCTTCAGCGCCGCGGTGTCCACCCCCATGGCGTCGGCCGCGTCCTCGGCGCCGTGGATCGCGCGCAGCGCCCGCCCGATCCGCGACTGCACCAGGTTGAGGAGGAGCAGCATGGCGAGCGCGAGCAGGCCGAAGGCGACGTGATAGTTCGCGACGCGCCCTGCCGAGCTGCCGCCCACCGCCACGCCGGGCACGAGCGGGAACGGCGGCACGCCGGCGATCCCGTCGGCGGCACCGAGCCAGCTCGTGCCGAGCGCGATGCTGAAGACGATGCTGCCGACGCCGAGCGTGGCCATCGCCAGGTAATGCCCCTTGAGCCGCAGCACCGGCATGCCCAGCGCGAAGGCGAGCGCGGCGGCGAGCGCCACCGCGCACAGGCACGCCACCCAGGGGTGAACGACGAGCACCTCTCCGCCGAAGAGCTGCGTCCGCACCGTGAGCACGCCGACGCGCGCCAGCGCCTCGATCACGGCGTGGGCGCGGTGAGGGCCGAGATCGAGCGTGGTGAGCACGGCAGAGGTGTACCCGCCGATCGCGAAGAAGCCCGCGTGGCCGAGGGAGATCTGCCCTGCGTACCCCATGAGCAGCGAGAGCCCGATCACCGCCAGCGTCGAGTAGGCCGCCATCGTGAGCTGCGTCAGGAGGAAGCCCTTGCCGGCCGCGACCGCGAGCAGCTGGGTCGCCGTCGCCACGGCGAGGAAGATGCCCACCTGCACGTGGCGCCGGGAAGGCATGAGGCTCCCTACGGCCGGTACGGTACCGGCGCGGCGAAGAGCCCGGTGGGGCGCACGAACAGGATCGCGAGGAGGAGCGCGATCGAGATCGCGTCCTTGTAGGCGGTCGGGAGGAGCGAGACGCTGAACGCCTCGATGACCCCGAGCACGAGTCCGGCGGTGACCGCGGCGAAGCTCGAGCCGAGGCCGCCCAGGATGGCCACGGTGAAGCCCTTGATCGCGAGGGGGGTCCCGACGTTGTACTGCGTGTAGGTGATCGGCGAGACGACGCAGCCGGCCAGGGCGCCCATGCCGGCGCTCAGCACGAAGGAGAGGGTGACGAGATTCCGCGTCGGGAGCCCGCAGAGGGACGCCGCCACGCGGCTGGACGCGCAGGCGCGCATCTGCTTCCCGGTCATCGTCCAGCGGAAGAACACCGTGACGAGCGCGACCATCGCGGCGCACGCTCCGACGGTCCAGAGGACCTGCGGGGACATCCGCGCGCCGGCGATGGAGAGGGAGCTGACCTCGTTCCCGGTGAAGTAGGGGAGGGCGCGGACGCTCTGACCCCACGCGAGCAGCGCCGCCTCCCGGATGAGGATCGAGAGCCCGATGGTGATGACGATCATCCGCAGCACGGACGGGCCCGAGAGCCAGCGGATGAAGGCGACCTCGATGACGGCGCCGATGGCCATGGTGGCGAGGACCGCGCCGACGACGGCGAGGGGCAGCGGGACGAGCGCGACGAGCGACACGGCGATCATCCCGCCGAGCATCACGAACTCGCCCTGGGCGAAGTTGATGATGCCCGTGGCGTTGTAGATGATGTTGAAGCCCATCCCGACGACGGCGTAGATCATCCCGTACGTCAGGCCCGCCATCAGGTACTGGACAAAGAGCTCGGACAAAAATCACCGCGCGAGCGGGGTGAAGTGCCCGTTCTTCACGGTGAGCATCTCGAAGGCGTCGAGGTCGAGCCCGTTGTGGTCGACGGGGGAGAAGTTGAACGTGCCCGACGCGCCGACCAGCCCCTTCGTCGTCTCGATCGCCGCCCGGACCTTCTCCGGGTCCGTGCCGCCGGTCTTCTCGATGGCGTTCTTCAGGATGAGGAACGCGTCGTGAGCGTAGCCGCCGAAGCCGCTCGCGTCCTCCTTGAAGCGTGACTCGTAGGCGGTGCGGTAGGAGACGAGCACGGCGCGCTGCGGGTGCCCGGCCGCGAGCTGGTCGGCGACGTGCAGGCGGCCCGCCGGGAAGAGGACGCCCTCGGCGGCGGCCCCGGCGGCCGTCGCGTACGCGACGTTGCCGAAGCCGTGGCTCTGGAAGATGGGGATGGTGAGCCCGAGCTGGCGGATGTTCTTGATGGCGATGGCCTGGGCCGGCTCGATGGACCAGTTCAGGATCGCGTCGACCTTGGCGGCCTTCATCTTGGTGACCTCGGCGGTGAGGTCGGTGGCGGCCTTGTCGTAGATCTCGCTCGCGGCGATCTGGATGCCGTACTGCGGGGCGAGCTTCTCGATCTGCTCCTTGCCCGCCTTGCCGAAGCCGGTGTTGCTCGTCAGGACGCCGATGCGCGTGATCTTCATCTTCTGCATCTGCTGGAAGATCTTGATCGCCGCGTGACTGTCCTTCTGGGCGGTCTTGAAGACGTGGGGCGCCACCGGCTGGACGATGACCTCCGCCGCCGCGCAGGAGAGGAGGAGGGTCTTCGCCTCCTCGGCGATGGCCTTCACGGCCATCGTCTCGCCGCTGGTCGCTGGGCCGATGATGGCGAAGACGCGCTCCTCCTCGATGAGCTGCTTCGCGAACGAGATCGCCTTCTCGGGGCTCGCGCCCGTGTCCTTCACGAGGAGCTGGACCTTGCGCCCGCGGATGCCGCCTCGCGCGTTCGTCTCGTCGACCAGCATCTGCAGGGTGTTCGCCTCGGGGCCGCCGAGGAACGCGGCGGGGCCCGTCACGGCGAGGAGGGCGCCGATCTTGATCGGCTGCTCCTCGGCGAGCGCGCCGGGCGTGGCGAGTGCCGCGGTGATCAGGGCGAGCCAGCGGACCGTGGTCTGGGACACGGGTGTGCTCCGGGTAGGGACCTTCGTTCGCCGCAGCGTCACATCTTCTCGAAGCGGTCGAGCACGGTGATGCCCGCGCCGCGCAGGGCGTCGACCGCGCGCCCGAGCTCGTCGAAGCGGAAGACGACGATGGCGCGCTCGCCGCTGCGGCGCGCGGCCGAGTACATGTACTCGACGTTGATGCCGCTCCTCTTCAGCGCGTGGAGGGTGTCGCGCAGGCCGCCCGGCCGGTCGGGCACCTCGACGGCGACGACGCGCGTCTTGTCGGCGGTGAAGCCGGCCTCCTTGAGGACGGTGCGCGTCCGCTCCGGATCGTCCACGATGAGCCGCAGGATCCCGAAGTCCGCCATGTCGGCGAGGGCGACCGCCTTGATGTCGATCTCGTGCCTCGCGAGCACGTCGACGACGTCGGCGAGGCCGCCCGAGCGGTTCTCCAGGAACACCGAGATCTGCGCGACTTCCATGTGCTCTCCTTTCACGCGCCGTGCGCAGCGCCGGCCACCCTAGATGTTGCGCTTGTCCGTGACGCGCTTCGCCTTCCCCTCGCTGCGTGCCAGGGTCCGCGGCTCGACCAGGGTCACCTGGGCGCGGATGCCGATGACCTGCTCGATCTCGCGCTCGATCTCGTGGTGCAGCGACGCGAGGGCGCGGATCTTGTCCGAGAAGGCCTCGGGCGTGACCTCGACCTGCACCTCGAGGTTGTCGAGCCCCCGCTCGCGCGTGAGGACGATGTGGTAGTGCGGCAGCGTTCCCTTGAGGCGGAGCAGCGCCGTCTCGATCTGCGAAGGGAAGACGTTCACGCCGCGGATGATGAACATGTCGTCCGAGCGGCGCTCGATGCGGCGGATCCGGCGCAGCGTGCGCCCGCAGCGGCAGGGCGTCGAGACGAGCGTCGTCACGTCGCGGGTGCGGTACCGGATCATCGGCATCGCCTGCTTCGAGAGCGTGGTGAGGACGAGCTCGCCCTCGGCGCCCTCGGGCAGCACCTCGCCCGAGACCGGGTCGATGATCTCGGGGTAGAAGTGGTCCTCGAAGAGGTGGAGCCCCTCCTGCTCGGCGCACTCGGCTCCGACGCCGGGCCCGATGATCTCGGAGAGGCCGTAGATGTCGTAGGCGCGGATCCCGGTGTCCTCCTGGATGCGCTTGCGCATCGCCTCGCTCCAGGGCTCGGCCCCGAACACGCCGACGCGCATCCTGGAGAAGTCGATGTTCATCTCCTTGGCGCGCTCGGTCAGGTGGAGGAAGTAGGACGGCGTGCAGCAGATCGCCGTCGCCCCGAAGTCCTGCATCACCATGAGCTGGCGCTCGGTGTTGCCGCCCGAGATGGGGATGACGGTCGCCCCGAGCGCCTCCGCGCCGGCGTGGGCGCCGAGCCCGCCGGTGAAGAGGCCGTACCCGTAGGCGTTCTGGATGATGTCGCCGCGGTGCAGCCCGAAGCAGGCGAAGGCGCGGACCATCACCTGCTGCCAGACCTCGAGGTCGGCCTGGGTGTAGGCGACGACGATGGGCTTGCCGGTCGTCCCGGACGACGCGTGCAGGCGGACGATCTCCTCCATCGGGCTCGCGAAGAGGCCGAAGGGGTAGGTGTCGCGCAGGTCGGTCTTGACGGTGAAGGGCAGCTTGCCGAGGTCCTCGAGCCGCAGGATGCAGTCGGGCGTGAGCCCGCGCTCCTCGAGCCGGTTGCGGAAGAACGGCACCCGCGCGTAGGCGCGGCCCACGATCGCCCGCAATCGCTTCAGCTGAAGCTCCGCGAGCCGCGGCCGCGGCAGGTAGTCGGGGGCGCTCGCCGGATGGAACCCGCCCGTCGGATCGTTCCAGGTGTGCACGGCCCACCTCCTCGTGATCGGGCCCGAAGTGCCCGTCCGTTCGCTTCGTCAGGCGCTCAACGAACTTCGACCGCGGGCGCGATCCGGGCCACGGCCGCGCTCGCCGCGCGGGCGCGCCCCGCCGCGAACGCCTGCTCGTTCACCGCGTGGAGTCGCTCGGGTAGGGCCGCCTTCACCGCCGCGAGGAAGACCGCCTCCGGGATGGGGAGGTGCCCGCAGAGCGCGCCGAGCAGCGCGACGTTGAGGCTCTTGCGGTTCGCGAGCTCCGCCTCCGGCACGAGGTCGGGCGCGATGAGGACGCCGCCGGGCCGCAGGAGCGGCCGCGTCACCTCGACCTCCGAGGGGGCGAGCACGACCAGGAAGTCGGCCTCGCCGCGCGGTACCATCGGCGAGAGCACGCGCGCCCCGAAGCGCACGTCCGAGGTCACGGAGCCGCCGCGCTGGCTCATGCCGTGGACCTCCGCCTTCTTCACGTCGAACCCCGCCCGCACGGCCGCGTCGCAGAGGATGTCGGACGCCTTGATGACGCCCTGGCCGCCCAGCCCCGCCAGGATCACGTTCGTGACGCGCCCGCTCATGGCGCCTCCCCGGTGCACCCCGTGCAATCCGTCGGTGGCCGCCGCGACGCGTTCTGCTGGTCCCACCTGCGGATGTCCGCCGCGGCCAGGACGCAGGCGCGGCGCGAGATGATCACCGAGAGCCGCGGCGTGGCGAGCCGCTCCACGAGGAGGCGCTCGAACCCGGCCGGATCCGCGAAGGCGTCGACGACCAGGGCCTCGACGCCCATGGCGCGGACGAGGCCCTCGATGGAGATCTGGCCGGCGGGCGCGTGCTCCAGGGAACGGCCGGTGCCGGGGTGCTCCTGCTGCCCGGTCATCGCCGTGATCCCGTTGTCGAGGACGAGGACGACGTGGCCGAGCGGCGGCGGGTTGTAGACCATCTCCATGAGCCCCGAGACCCCGGAGTGGATGAACGTCGAGTCGCCGATGATCGACACGACCCGCCTCGCCTGCTCGGGGGGCAGCACGTGGCGCAGCCCGAGCCCGACGCCGAGCGAGGCCCCCATCGCCACGCAGGTGTCCATCGCCCGGTACGGCTCCATGACGCCGAGCGTGTAGCAGCCGATGTCGCCCGCCACGATGCAGTCGAGCTTGCGCAGCGTGGCGTAGACCGGGTGGTAGGGGCACGCAGGGCAGAGCGCCGGTGGCTTGCCCTTCGGCGCGGGCGGCTCCGGTGAGACGTCGCGCGCGAGGATGCGCCGGACGCGCGCCACGTCGAGCTCGCCGAACCGGTACATCTCGTCCTTCGACTCGACGGCGATCCCGGCGGCGCGCAGGGTATCGGCGATGACGGGGTCGCCCTCCTCGACGACGACGCAGCGGCCGACGCGGGCCGCGAACGCGCGAAGCCGCTCGATGGGGAGCGGGTGGACGAGGCCGACCTTGAAGAAGGACGCCGCCGGGCTCGCCTCCGCCGCGTGCAGGTACGAGACGCCTTCGGCGATGATCCCGAGCGCCGGATCGCCCTCGGTGACGACGTTCAGGTCGGTCGTCTCGGCGAACCGGGCGATCTCCTGGAGCTTCGCGCGGAGGCGGCGGTGCGCCGGGCGGGCGAACGCCGGCACCATGACCCGCCCCGGGATGTCGCGCTCGAAGAAGGGCGCGGGCGGCGGCGTGCCGGCCGGCCGGCGCACGACGAGCGATTTCGAGTGGCAGACGCGCGTCGTCATCCGGAAGAGCACGGGGAGCTTCCAGCGCTCGGAGATCTCGACGGCGCGGAAGAAGAGGTCGTAGGCCTCCTGCGCGTCGGCCGGCGAGAGCATGGGGAGGCCGGCCGCGACGGCGTAGCGGCGGTTGTCCTGCTCGTTCTGCGAGGACGCCATGCCGGGGTCGTCGGCGGTCACGACGACGAGGGCGCCGGAGACGCCGGTGTAGGCGGCGGTGAAGAGCGGGTCGGCGGCGACGTTCAGGCCGACGTGCTTCATGGTGACGAGGGCGCGCGCCGCGCCGTACGCGGCGCCGAGCGCCACCTCGAGCGCGACCTTCTCGTTCGGCGCCCAGCGCGCGTTGCCGCCGAGCGCGCCGAGCGTCTCCAGGATCTCGGTGGAGGGGGTGCCGGGGTAGCCGGTGCCGAGCGCGATCCCCGCGTCGCGCGCCGCGAGCGCCACCGCTTCGTCCCCCGAGAGCAGCTTCTCGTCGTCCACGGTCGGCTCCTGAAGTGGATGGACAGCATTCTGGTACGTGTTTGCGGGAATGTAAAGTCGCACCTCGGCGGGGGAGACGCCTTGCCGTGGCTCGCCACGCGACCACAGGCGGAGGACCGCGCCCGCGCGGTCGTCGCCGCGTCGCTTCATCTCGGCGCAGCGGCCGGTGCGTCCTCGACGAGACCTTGCTTGGAGAACTTCACCAGCCGGCCGGTCCTGGCCACGGCGAGCGCCGTGAACGGAAGCCGATCATCGCGCTGCGTCGACTTGAACGTCGCGCCGCCGTCGTCGCTCTCGTAGGAAGCCCCGTCCAGCCCGACGGCGAACACCTTCCCCCCGGCCTCGGCGAGATCGGTGATGGACGACTTGACGTCGGTCCTCGATTCCGTCCAGCTGTTCCCGCCGTCGGCGCTGCGGTAGATCGTCCCGCGGAGCCCTCCCACCAGCAGGGTCCCGTTGCTCAGCGCCATCCCGGTCCAGAGGCTCCCCTTGTAGCCGGTGTCGACGTAGCTCCACTTCTCCCCGTCCTCGGATCGCAGGACCGCACCCTGCTCCGCGGCGACGAACAGGGCACCGGGCCGGCTGGCGAAGATCTTGAGGAGGTTGCGGTCTCCCTTGCCGCCTCCCGGCGGCGCCGGGAGTCGCACGGGAGTCCAGGACGTGCCGCCGTCGGCCGTGGCGATCATCAAGGACCACAGGCCCACGGCCCAGCCGTGCTTTGCGTCCTTGAAGTACACCGAGAAGAGCGGCTGATCGACCGACGTGTCCGCGCGCTGCACGCTCCAGGTCTCCCCGGCGTCGTCGGTCCGGAGCACCACCCCCCAGTGGCCGACCGCCCATCCGGTCTTCACGCCGACGAAGCAGACGGCGGTCAGGGTCGAGCGGACCGGGACCGACCGGGCCTGGCGGAAGGTGGTGCCGTCGTCGTCGGAGAGCAGCACGATGCCGCGATCCCCGACCGCCACGATCCGGTTCCCCGACCTCGCGACCGACAGCATCATGGCCTTCGTCGCCGCCGAGGTGATCTCCGCCGGCTGGAGCTTCAAGGCGCCGGCGGTCGCCGCGGCGTCTTGACCAGCGGCAGGGGACGCTGCGAGGAGGGAGAGGGCGAGCGCGCTGGCCCCCAGCGCGCTCCTTCCGGCGGACGCTGTTCTCGTCATGGTCATGCCTTCGGGGCCGGGACCCCGGAATGCTCCGTCGCGTGGGTCATGAGGCTGGGAACGTGCGCCCGGCGTTTCCGGGGCAAGACCTTCTCCAGCACCACGGCCAGGGCCGGCAACGCGGTCAGGGCCATGACCAGGTTCACGATGAACATGAACGCCAGCAGCTTGCCCATGTCGGCCTGGAACTTGAGCGGCGAGAACGACCAGGTGACCACGCCCATGGCCAGCGTGATCGCCGTGAAGATCGTCGCCATCGCCTCGAAGGCGAGCGCCTTCTCCATCGCCTGGAAGATCGACGCCCCCTCGCCGAGGTGAAGCTGGAGGCGGTTGTAGATGTAGAACGCGTAGTCGACCCCGATGCCGACGGCCAGCACCATCACCGGCAGGGTCGCCACCGTGAGGCCGATCTGGAGCTCCTTCATGAACCAGTAGCCGATGAACGTCCCGACGGCGAGGGGCATGCAGCAGGCGAGCATGGCTCGCAGGTCGCGGTAGGCGAGGAACACGAGGAAGAGGATGGCCGCGTACACGTTGAGCATCATCGGCAACTCGCTCTTCTCGACCTCGTCGTTGATCGCCGCCTGGACCCCCGCGTTTCCCGCTGCCAGCCGGACCTTGACGGCCTCCAGCTTGTGCGTGTTCCGGAACTCCTTGGCGGCCTGGATGACGCGGTTGATCGTCTCCGCCTTGTGATCGGTCAGGTAGATGTGGGCCGCCGTCATGCTGGCGTCCTTGTTCATGTACCCCCTGAGGCGCGCAATCTCCGCATTGAGCCCCGCGTAATTCATCGGGTCGATCGGGACCACGGCCATCTTCGGGTTTCCCTCGTTGTAGCCCTCGCTGTAGAGCCGGAGCTGGTTCGAGTAGGAGTCGACCGACATCACGCCCGGCACGTTCGACATCTTCCAGGTGAAGTCGTCGACGAAGGCTCCCAGCGCCACGTTGCGGTCGGATGCGGGGGGCGCCTCGAAGACGACCGTCAGCCAGTCGAGCCCCATGTCGTACCCTTCCGCGATGGCGACCGCGTCGCGGTTGAATCGGGCGTCGGGCCGCAGCTCGGGCGCCCCGGGCTGCAGGGTCCCGATCACGCGCCCGCGGCTCTTCCAGACGGATGCCCCGAAGACGGCCGCGGTGACGAGGATGAGGATGACCGCGTTCCTCGGCTCGGCGACGCGGGCGAGCCCGTGCAGCCAGCGGGAGCGCGCCTCGCGGTGGAGCATCGCCTTGTCCGCCCACTCCTTCGTGAAGGAGCCGAGCGAGGCGGCGAGCGGAAGCAGGAGCAGGTTCGTGACGATCTTGTACGCCACGCCGATGGACGCGGTGATGGCGAGCTCGCGCACCATCGGGATGGGGATCAGCACCAGCGTGGCGAACGAGACGATGGCGGTGACGAGGGCGAGCGTGCCGGGGATGAGGAGGCCGGCGAAGCTCTCCCGCGCCGCCTGCTCCATCGTCTTCCCGTGGGCCAGTCCGCGGACGATGAAGTTGATCTGCTGGACGCCGTGGGAGACGCCGATGGCGAACACCAGGAAGGGCACCAGCACGGCGAGCGGGTCGAGCCCGTAGCCGAGGAGACGCAGGGTGCCGAACTGCCACACGAGCGAGGTCAGCGAGCAGACGATCGGAAGCAGCGTGAACACGTGGGACCGGCAGTACCAGTACACCGCGACGCCCGTGAGGAAGAGCGCGATGGCGCAGAAGACGAGGACGCCCGCGGCGCCGTGCGCGATGTCGCCGATCTGCTTGGCGAACCCGATGATCTGGATCTCGTACCTGTCGTCCTCGAACTTCTTCCGGATCGCATCCTCCAGCACCCGGTCGTAGGCGACGTAGTCCAGCCTGTTTCCCTCGCGGTCGATCTCGTTCAGCTCCGCCGTGATCATGGCGCTCGTCTGGTCGTGCGACACGAGCGTCCCGACGAACCCGCCCTCGCGCGTGAGCCGCTGGATGCGGGCGATGATCTCGGGCGTGAGCGCTTCCGGCGTGATCGTGCCGTCGATGATCTGGTCGGCGCGAAAGCCCTCTTCCGTGATCTCGTTGACGTAGGAGTTGGGAGTCCACAGCGACTGCACGCCCACGCGATCGACGTTGGGGAGATACTGGACCGCCGTGGTCACGTCGTAGAGGCGAGTGAGCGCGTCCTTGTTCCAGATCGTGCCGGTCCTCGCCTTCACGACGAAGTTGAGGCGGTTCGCGCCGAACAGGTCGTCCCGGTACTTCTCGAACGTCTGGGTGTATTCGTGCCCCAGGGGCAGCTGCTTCTCGAAGCCCGCGGACATGTGCAGGCGGGAGGCGAAGACCGCCATGACGGCGGTGAAGAGCCCGATCACGGTCAGCGTCTGCCAGCGGTGGCCGAAGAAGAACGCTTCCGCCCGCGCCACGACCCTGTTCAGCACGTTTTGCATCATCTTTCGCGCCGTCAGAAGTTGCGGGTGAGGAATGCGCCGACGAAGTCCCGGTCGGCGAGGAGCTGGTTGCTTCCGAAGAAGTTCGTGTAGTTGATTCCCGCCTGCCAATGGGCCGGGGGATTCTGGTTGAACAGGACGTAGAAGTTCAGCGACTTCGCCCCCTGGAAGAAGTTCGCGGTGAGCGTGGGCGTGTAGCCGTACGCGGCGTGGAAGAACGTCACGCCGGGGGTGACCTGCCATCCCTTGATGATCTTGTTGTCGTAGGTCCAGTTGAAGTCGACGGTGTAGCCCACCGAGTGCGCGGTCCCCTGGCCCGCGACGCTGTTGTACGCCACGGGTCCCGCCCCGAGCCCCAGGTCCACGGGAGGCAAGGGCGGACCCTTCCAGAAGCCGTAGCCCGCCGCCGGAACCTGGTCCACCGCGATGCCGCCGAGCGTCCGGCTGACGCGCGTGTCGGGACCCACGCCCGGGAAGTAGATCCAGACGGCCTCGCCGGTGAACGATCCCGTCTGCGCGCCGAGGAGGTCGAGGAGCCATCCATGGTCGCCGGGCGTCAGGAGCAGGATGCCGGTCAGGTGCGTCTGGAACTTGTGCTCGTCGGCCCACATCGGGCAATCGACTCCGACGACGCCGTTGGTGATCGAGTCGAGGGCTCCCCCTTGTCCGAAGCAGCTCGAGAGGGCGATCGCCTCCTTGGGCCGATAGGAGACCTCCGTGCCCACGGCCCAGTTTCCCACCGGGAAGTTCGCGCTCAGGCCGTACAGCTGCCTGTTCTCCAGGTACTTCCACTGGAGCTGGCCGTCCGCGAGCAGGCTGAGGACCGGCATCTTGTCGTGGTAGTTCAGGAAGTAGAACCCGAGGTCGAGCCGCAGATCCGGCGGCTTGTAGTGCATCGCGGCACCGAACTGCCCGGCGTTCTTCGCCCGGATCTCGGGGGTGAAGGCGAGGGGGATCGAGTTCGCCTGCGTGGGGTCCGCGGCCGGATCGAGGCCGCCGAAGTTCACGAAGTCGGGAGAGCTGGGGTTTCCGTTCAGGATCAGCGGCTGCTGCCCCCCGGTCCCTCCACGGCCGAGCGCCATCCCGCGCCCCCCGCCGAGGATGTCCGCGACGGAGAAGTAGGTCCCCACGGGAGGGAGGCGGTTCTCGTACCAGGCGAACTGGTAGTACGCCTCGACGTTGAAGCCGCCGCCCAGCCCCGACGCCACGCTGACGATGGGCGCGGGGAGGATCGCCTCCTTGAGCTGCGTCCCGGGGACCGAGAGCTTCTGGAAGTCGAACGTGCTGGTGGCGTTGATGCCGCCGATGGCGAAGATGCTCTCGCCCCAGCTGATCACCTGGTTGCCGATGCGGATCCGGGCCCGCTGGTTGCCGATGCTGAAGTCCTTGCTCACCCACAGGTCGAGGAGCCGGATGTCCTTCACGACCGCGTTCTTGGCGTCGTTCGAGAGCTCGGTGCGCCGGGTCTCGTCCGCCAGGAAGTCGTAGAGCGCGGATCCGCGGACCAGGAACTTGAAGCCGTCCGGGAAACGCAGGAGCAATTCCGGCGTGATCTTCAGGGACGTCGTGAACAGGTTGTACTTGTTGTAGTTGAGATCGCCGTCGTCGCCGTTCGACGACACCGCGGTGTCCGCGCCGGGGACGCGGCTGCCCACCAGTTGCGGGCTCTGGCTCTGCACCCGCATCCCGGTGGCGAGCGTGAGCTGCGCGTCGAGATTTCCGTCGACGGATTCACTCAGGCGAAACGGAGCCGCCTGCGCAAACCCGGCGCGCAACGTCGTCACGACGACTGCCAGCACCAGGACCTTCCTCGACTTCGCCGTCATCGGGACTCCCAGGAATTGAGATCGGTCTCGACCACCAGCTTCCCTCGGGCCTTCGGTGCTGCGAAGTTGAACTCGAGCGCCGCGCGGACGTCCCCCAGTCGCGCGCGCGGGCGGCTCTCGAGAATGCAGGCGACCGCGCCGGACACGCGCGCGGCCGCTGCCGCGTGTGACGTGTCGCCGGCGCGGCACTCGAAGTTCGCGCCACGCACGAATCGAAGTGATCGCTCGCGCAGGCGGCCGTCCGCGGCGGCGCCGAGCACCTCGTCCGGGAGCGTCGGCGGGAGACGCCGTGGTCCGCCGATGGCCGGTGCGACGAGGACGACGCGGTTCCTCACCGCGTCGCGGAGCCGTTCGACGACGCGCGACGAGCCCAGCGCGTCCGTCGCCGAGGCGGGAAGCAGGACCACGCGGGCGCCCCCGCGGAGCGCGTGCGCGAGCGCGCGTTCGAGCAGATCCGCCGTCGCGGCCACGCGCCGGACGAAGATGTCGAGCGAGATGACCTCGGCCGCGGGCGCGACCTCGCGGACGAGCCCGCGGATCTCCGGTCCGTCGCCGTGCGCGATGACGAAGACGCGAACCCCTCTCCCCGTGGGAGGTCCGGCGTGGCGCGTGCTCTGAACACCTCGTGACAAGCGTTCACCACCTCGTGTCGAGGTCCCTGGTCGGCGCGGAGCGCTCCTCGGGGGAGCAAGCGATGCGCCACGCGACCGCTCGGCGCTCGCGGCGGACCGGCGGCGCGCCAAGCTCCTGATTCTCAGCGCGGCGCGGCGCGTCGACCGCCTCGAGCGCGCGCCGGCGAGCGTTCCGAAAGCGGTACTTCACCGGGACTGCCGTCCCGATCCCGGGATGGGATGGGTCGTCGGCCGTCGCGCGTCGCGCACGAACTCGGCAGCGGAAGCCTCGGGCCCGGCGGACGACGCGGCGGGATCGCGCTCGAATGACGAGCCCTTACGCCCATCGAGCCGCCGGCGCGAACGGGATCGAGCGGGATGCCGCACGGGTGGAATGCGCCTTGCTCGCGAATGGGGGAACAACCCTGCATCCCGGGCGGCGACATGACCAAGAACCTTCTGTTGACGACCACGATCACCGTCATCGTGACGGCGGCCACGGCTCGGGGCGCCTCGCCCGAGGACGTGGCGCGGCTGGGCAAGGAGCTGACCCCTGCCGGCGCCGAGCGGGCGGGGAACAAGGATGGGACGATCCCGGCGTGGGACGGCAAGGACGTGCCGCTGCCGGGGTGGTCTCACGGCAAGTACCGGGGCGACTTCTGGCAGCACAAGGACGAGAAGCCGCTCTTCTCGATCGACGCCTCGAACGTCGACAAGTACCAGGACAAGCTGAGCCCGGCCCAGGTGCAGATGGTCAAGCAGACCAAGGGATACCGGATGGATGTCTATCCATCCCACCGGAACGCCGGGTTCCCGGATTGGATCGAGGCCAATATCCGGAAGAATGCGGCGGGAGCCGGCAAGCTCAGCGACGACGGCACCAATCTCGTCGACGCCGTGCTCCCGGGCATCCCCTTTCCGATCCCGGAGAACGGTTCGCAGATCATCTGGAACTTCCTCATGCGGTACAAGGGGATCGGAACCGAGTGGCCGAGGACGACCACGTCGGTCTCGCCCCGGCCCGGCACCACCGACTGGCTGGATCCTGCCGGCCCGCAGACGGTCTTCCATCCCTGGGGCAAGAAGGGAGCGACCTCTCCCGGCCAGGCGGGGAACGTGATCTACTGCGTCGACTTCGCCTACGACACGCCGACGGCGCTCGCCGGCCAGCGCATCTTCATCTGCGACTTCACGAGCAAGGATCGCGAGACGTACTTCTACTTCCCCGGCCAGCGCCGGGTGCGCCGCCTCCCGGTGTACGCCTACGACGCACCGCAGATCGGCTTCGAGAACCAGTACCCGCTCGACACCGCGTGGGTCTTCCTGGGCCGGCCCGACCGGTTCGACTGGAAGATCGTCGGGAAGAAGGAGCTGTACGTCCCGTACAACGCCTTCGGGATGTACGACTTCCGCAAGAGCCTCCACGACGTCCTGCAGGTGAAGCACCTCGCCAACGAGAGCCGGCGGTACGAGCTCCACCGCGTGTGGGTGGTCGAGGCGACGGTGAAGAAGGGCGTGCGGCACTCGATGCCGCGGAGGGTCTTCTACTTCGACGAGGACACCTACCTCGCCCTGGTCGCGGATCAGTACGACGCCAAGGGGGCCCTGTGGAGGCTCGAGGAGGGGTACCCGATTCCCATCTGGGAGCTGGGCGGCACCTTCGATCACTATCCGTTCGCGAGCTACGACCTCACGACCGGCCGGTACGTCTGCGACCAGTCGACGATCGGGACCGGGAAGGACCTCCGCTACTTCACCGACGCATCCGACCCTCGATTCAACATGAGCTGGTTCACGGCCGAGAACCTTCGCGCGATCAGCGAGCGGTGAGCGCCGGAGGTCCCATGCACCGAGCCCTCATCACGGCCGTCGCCGCCGCGGCGCTGTCGTCCCCCTACGCCGCCCACGCGTTCACCCGGGACACGCTCGTCCACAAGAAGTGCGCCGGCTGTCACGCGCCGGACGCCGAGGGCAAGATCGCGCGCGTCGAGGAGATCCGCACGACGCCCGAGGAGTGGACCGTCATCGTCGACCGCATGCGGCGCCTCCACGGCATGCCCCTGACGAAGGCGGAGATGGATCGGCTTCTGAAGGAGCTCTGCACGACGCAGATCCTCACGCCCGAGGAGCAGGCCCGGGTCTCGTACCTGAGCTTGTTCCACAACTCGCAGGTGATGGAGGACCCGGCCGACAAGGGCGAGGAGAGGCTGTTCGTGACGTGCGTCCGGTGCCACACCGCGGGGAAGATCCGCTCCTACCGGATGACCGCGGCGAGCTGGGCGAAGCTCCGCGACTTCCACCTGTGGTTCGACCCCGCCATCGTCTACCAGATGCGGGAGATGCACTGGCTGGAGGAGGCGGCCGCGGTGCTGCAGGAGTTGCCGAGCCGCTATGGCTACGGCCAGGCCTTCACCGCCCCGAAGGCGGCCCTGGCCGGACAGTGGACGATCGTCGGGTACGAGCCGGGTAAGGGGCGGTACCAGGGCGACGCGGAGGTGAAGGGCGGGGCCGACGGCGAGTACACGCTGCGCGGCCAGCTGCGCTACTCCGACCGGACCACCGAGAGCTTCGAGGGCGAGGCGACGCTCTACGGCGGATACGCGCTCCGCACGCGCACGCACCACGGCAAGGCCGAGACGCACGGCGCGTACATCGTGACCGGCGCGGAGATGACGGGTGAGAACCACTTCCCGGCGCCTCGGTTCCGGACCTCCAGCGCCACGTGGATCCGGAAGGACGCCGGCCCGCGCGTCGCGCGGGTGTCTCCCGCCTTCCTGCTCTCCGGGGAGAAGACGACGCTCACGGTGGAGGGGGTCGGACTGCCGGCGGTCACGGCCGCGGACGTGGCGTTCACCGGCGGCCCGGTCAAGGTGCTGTCGGCCAAGCGCGCCGGTCCCGGGACCATCGAGCTCCAGGTGGTGGCATCGGCCCGGGCTCCGGGCCGTTCGAAGCTCTCGGTGAAGGGACTCGACGCCGGGGCGGTGTCGCTCGCGCCCGCGATCGACTTCATCTCGGTGACGCCGACGATGGGCCGCGCACGCCTCTCCGCCGGTGCTCGCTACCCGGCGGAGGGCGTCCAGTTCGAGGCCATCGCGTACGCGCGAGCGAAGCCGTCGGCGGCCGCGGCGGCCCCCGCGGCGTTCACGCCCGACCCGGCGTCCGACCTCGCGCTCGGCCCCGTGCCGGCGAAGTTCACGCTCGCCGAGGAGAAGACGCGCGAGGGCGACGACGACCTCCGGTACGTGGGGAAGATCTCCGCCAGCGGGAGCTACGTCCCGCATGGCGACTACCGCCCCGTTCCCGCCCGCGCCTACTCGGTCGAGAGCTCCGGACTCGTGAAGGTGCTGGCGAGCTACAGGCGCGGGTCCAGGACCTACGACGCCGAGGGCCAGCTCGCGGTGACCATGCCCGACTTCGTGCCGAGGATCCGGTGAACGGCGAGTACGCCTGGGCGGGCCACCGCCTCTTCCCGGGGCAGGACGGCGGCGGCGCCCTCCTCTTCGGCGAGGATCAGGCGAGCCTCTTCGCCGTCGAGGAGGAGGCGCGCCCGATCCTGGAGCGGTGGCGCGGGCGCGAGCGGATCGCGTTCGACGAGGCGCCGCCGGCCGACCGGGAGGTGCTCGAGGCGCTGCGCGACGCGCGCATCCTCGTCCCGCCGGGCCACCACCAGGCGCCGCGCGCCGCGCTCGACCCGGCGGCGTTTCCGCTGAAGACGCTCGTCCTCGAGGTGGCCCAGTCGTGCAACCTCCGGTGCGCGTACTGCTACGCGGGCGGAGGGACCTACGGCGGCGCCCCGCGCCTCGTCGACGCGGAGACGGCGCGGCGGGCGGCGCGCTTCCTGGTGGACGCCTCGGGCGACCGGAAGGCGGTGACGCTCGTGCTGTTCGGCGGGGAGCCGCTGCTCAACCTGCCGGCGATGAGGGCCGCGGTGGAGGAGGCGGAGGAGGCGGCGGCCCGCGCCGGGAAGGTCGTGCACGTGTCGCTGACGACGAACGGCACCCGCTTCACGCCGGAGGCGCTGCGGTTCCTGCGCGACCACCGCGTCTCGGTCTCCGTCAGCATCGACGGCCCCCCGGACGTGCACGATCGGAACCGCCGCTACGCGGCGGGGGGCGGCACGTACGCCGACGTGCTCGCGGGCCTCGAGCTGTTCCGGGCCCACGCCGGGCGCCTGCCCGCGGCGCGCGTGACGCTCACGCCCGATCAGTGGTCGCGCGCCGAGGAGGTGTTCCTGCACCTCGCCGGGCTCGGGTTCGTGGAGGTGGGGATCGCCCCCGCGAGCCCCATCGCCGCCGACCTGCTCCCGACGCGCGAGCAGGAGGAGGCGCTCCTCGCCGCTTTCACTTCGCTCGCCGCGCGCTTCGTCGACGAGGCGCGAGCGGGCAGGGTGCTCCCGTTCTCGAACGTGCTCGACCTCCTCGCCCGGCTCCACCGCGGTGACGCGAAGGACGTCGCGTGCGGCGCGGGGCTCGGCTACGTCGCCGTCGATGCCGCCGGGCGGCTCTTCCTGTGCCACCGCCTCGCCGGAGAGGCGGCGTTCTGCCTGGGCGACCTCGATGGCGGCCTCGATGCGTCGCGAGCGCGCGCCTGCCTCGCCGCGCTGGCCTCGCCGCGCGAGGAGGCGTGCGGGCGGTGCTGGGCGCGGCGCCTCTGCGCCGGGGGATGCCACTACGAGAACCACGTGCGGGAGGACCGGCTCGGATTGCCCGCCGGCAGCTCCTGCGACTTCATCCGGCGCTGGCTCGAGCTCGGGATCCGGGCGTACGCGAGCCTCCAGCGCGCAGCCGCCGGCGAGGTGCTCGGCCACCTGCGCAGGCGAGCGGATGCATAGCGCGGACGACGCGAGAGGCGTGCCCACCGGAGCGAGGAGCGATCCATGAAGAAGAAGCTCATCCGAGCCCTCAACGAGAAGGCGAAGGCGATCGAGCGGGTCGCCGAGGGAGAGGAGAAGACGGTGCACGCCGAGGGCGGGCCGCCCAAGATGCCCCAGGGCTGCACCACCATCTTCGACACGGGCTGGGAGACGAACCCGCGCCCCACCAACCCCATCGGCAACTGCGCGCCGTCGGCGCGCGACTTCGCCGGCTGCGCGGGCGACTGCTGGTGGCCGGCCCAGGTGCCGGACGGCCTCACGAACCACCCCGACTTCGACGAGGCCTGCCCGAACGTGGCGCGGGACTGGCGCAACATGAAGTACGGGTGACGGCGATGACGCGCCTCACGAGGGGAGGACGGCCGATGCGAGCGAGCACGCTGGGCCTGGTCGGAATCGTCGCCGTGCTGTGCGTCGCGTGGGCTCGCCCGGCCCACGCGAAGGACCGCTTCTACCACCTCGGCCAGGGCGTGATGGAGGTCATCGACGGCGACAGCGACGCGATCGTCGCCAGGATCCCGCTGCGTGGCTGGATGCGCGAGGCTGCGGTCACCTCCGACAAGAAGTTCCTGTACGTCACCGCGAGCCGGCACCTCATCCACAAGGTGAGCCTCGCCGAGAACGCCGTCGTCGCCACCGTCGACGTGAGCCACGACGGCTGGGACCGCTTCATCTTCGGGTTCGCGATGGCGCCGGATGATCGCACCGCGTACGCCGGGATGATGTCGCGGACGACGCGCGACGGCGAGGCCGTGGTGGGCGCGCCCGTCGTCGCGCAGATCGATCTCGCGACCGGGAAGATCCTCCGCAGCGTGGAGGTCCCGTGGGGCGTCGCGCGGCTCGTGACGGTGAAGGGAGGGCAGCAGGTCTACGCCGTCGGCAAGGACATCTACAAGATCGACGCCGCCGGCGGCGCGCTGAAGATCGTCGAGACGGTGCCGATGTTCGACAGGAAGTGGAACATCCTGCCGCTCTGGTTCTACACGTGGGAGAACGAAGGGCTCGCCACGACCAACTACTACACGCCCGAGGCGATGGGGCTCCTCACCATCGACCAGAACACCGGCGAGATCGGCGAGATCCCGATCAAGGGCGACCCGGTCCTCGCCTACTCGGTCATCTTCGCGCCCGACAGGAAGACGGCCTACGCCGTCATGGACGACCTCTCCGTCATCGACGTCGAGAACAGGAAGTACGGTCCGGTGGTGCCGCTCGAGCAGGGCACGAGCTATGCGGTCAACCTCTCCAGCGACGGGAAGAAGATCTACGTGGGCTCCGGCGGCGCGAGCGTCACGGTGTTCGACGCCGCGACGCTGAAGCCGCTCAAGACCTTGAAGCTGGCCACCGACGGCATGGACCTCCGGAGAGTCACGTTCTGACGGTTCGGTCCGGGGGCCGCGCTCCTCGAGGGCGTTGCACCCACCGCGCCGCGAGGCCGCATGGAATACGCGCTCAGGGTCCTCACTCCTCGCGTCCCCGCGGGCGATCCGCGGGACCTCGTCCACTCGGCGCCCGCCGGCGCGCTGCCCGCCGGCCCGGTCGTGGCGCTCTACTTCGGCACGGAGTTCTGCGAGGACCGGCTGCCCGACGCAGCCGAGGCCGAGGCGTTCTGCGTGCTCTCGCGCGACCGGGGCTGGATGCCCACGCTCCTCACGCCCGTCGTCACGGACGATGGGCTCGCGCGGATCGATGGCCTCCTCGCCCGGCTCGGCACGCGCGGGTGGCGGCTCGAGGTCGTGTTCAACGACTGGGGCGTCCTGCGGCTGCTCCGCGAGCGCCATGCCCGCCACGCCGCCAGGGCGGGGCGGCTCCTGAACCGCGCCCTGCGCGACCCGCGCGCGTTCGCGGACGGCGCCGGGGCGGAGCACCGCCGCGAGCGCGATCCCGCTCGCGGCACCCGGCTCCGGCGGCTGCTCGCCGGCGCGGGCGTCGTCGCGCTCGAGACGGACCCGGACCTCGACGGCGGCTACCTCGGCGACGGCGACGCGGGGCTCTCGCGGGCGCTTCACGTCCCGTATGTCTTCGCCTCCTCGGGCCGGAACTGCCTGCTGAAGGCGGGCGCGCTCCCCGGGCGCGCGATGGGGGAGCTGCTCGGGGACGCCTGCCCGCGCCCCTGCCGCGGCGGTGCCGTGCGCGCCGACCGGCAGGACTGCACGCTCCCGCTGTGGCGGGCCGGCAACACGCTCCTGTACGAGGTGCCGTGGGGATCGGCCCAGGCGCACCTCGCGGAGGCGGACCGGGTCGTCGTCCACGAGGCGCCGTCGCCATGAAGATCCTCGCTCCGCTCCGCAGCTCGTCGGAGGTGGAGGCGCTCGCCGCGGCCGGCGCCGAGGAGTTCTACTGCGGGCTCACCCCACCCGGCTGGGCCGCGACCCAGGGGCGCTCCTGGGCGAACCGCAGGAACCCGCGCTCGGCCGGCGTCCCGGACGTCGCGGATCTGGAGCGCATCGTCGCGCTCGCGGCTCACAGGCCCGTCTACGTGACGCTCAATGCGCCGTCCTACCACGCGAGCGCGATCCCGCTCCTCGTCGACTTCGGCAAGCGCCTGCTCGAGGAGGTCGGGGCGCGCGCGCTCATCGTCGCCGAGACGGAGCTCCTCCTCGCGCTCGGGGAGGCGGGCCTCGCGCGACGCGTCCACGTGTCGAGCCTCGCCACGTGCCGCAACCGCGGCACCGCGCTCTTCTACCGCGACCTCGGCGTCTCGCGCATCATCCTGCCGCGCCACCTCACGCTGCGCGAGATCGAGGACATCCGCGCCGACGGCCTAGAATACGAGGCGTTCGTCCTGAACGACGGCTGCGTCTTCGAGGAGGGCCTCTGCGCGACGACGCACGCGCTGGGGACGTTCTGCCTCGCGGACGGCGAGCCGTCCCCGCGGCCACCCCCGCTCCCGGTCGTGGAGGAGCCTCCCGACGCCGGCGCGATCCCCGGCGAGGCGCTGGAGCGCTACGCCTTCTGGAAATGGACGCTCGACAACTGCGGGTGCAGGACGAGCCGCGGGTTCCCGCTCGGCCCCTGCGGCCTGTGCGCCATGCCTCGCCTCGCCGCGGCGGGCGTCGCGAGCCTGAAGGTCGTCGGGCGGGAGGCCTCGCTCGAGCGGAAGGAGGCGTCGGTCCGCCTCGTCGCGCACGCGCTCCGGCTCGCCCGCGCCGGCGGCGGACGCGACGTCCTGCGGGAGGCCACGATCGCGCTGCGCGGCGCGCGGGGCCTCTGCGAGGACGCCCGCCTCTGCTACTACCCGGACGTCTGGAAGGCGCCGCCGCGCCCGGGGCGGCGCGCGTGCTGAGCCTGGTTCGCCCGCACCTGCGGCATCTCGCCAGCCGTCGGCGGGCGCTCGCGGCGCTCTTCGCGCTGGGGCTCCTCGCCTCCGCCGCGGCGCTCGCGAACCCGCTCGTCGGGAAGTCCTTCATCGACGCGGTCGCCTCGCGTCGCGACTTCGCCGCGGTGCCGCGCGTCGCCTCCGCGCTCGTGGCGCTGGCGCTCGCGGATCTCCTCCTGGGCGCCCTCTCCCGGTGGATCCACGCCCGGCTCTCCGCCGGCGTCCTCGCCGACCTCCGCGCCGACCTCTTCGCGAGCTGCATCCGGGCGCCGCTCGAGCGCATCGAGGCCCTGCGCCATGGAGATCTCCTCACGCGCTTCGGCACCGACCTCGCGCGCGTCGAGGTCCTGCTCGTGGACGGGCTCCTCGGCGCGGCGCAGAACGTCCTCTTCCTCGCCGTGGCGGCGGTCATCCTCGTCCACCTGTCGCCTGCGCTCGCGCTGTGGAGCTTCGCCGGCGTCGGGCTGGCGCTCGCGGCGTCCGCCGCGTTTCGGCGGCCCGTGCAGGCCAGGGCCGCCGAGGTCCGCGGCGCGATGGCCGACCTCGCGCACTTCCTCTCGGAGCGCCTCGCCGCGCTCCGGCCGATCCGGTTCCACCGCGCCGAGGACGAGGAGCTGCGGCGGCTCTCCGTCGAGAGCGGGCGCTGGTCCAGGGCGGTCGTCGGCTACCAGGTGCTCGACTCGGCCGTGTCGGGTACGCCGGGGCTCCTCCTCACGCTCGCGCTCGCCTGGATCTACCTGCTGGGCGGGCGCCTCCTCGAGGGCGGACAGATCACGCTCGGCACGTTCGTGGCGTTCGTCCTCTATCAGGGCAGGCTCTTCGCCCCGGCGAGCGGGCTGCTCGCGCTCGTGCGCAACCTGCAGGAGGCGCGCGTGAGCCTCGATCGCGTCGCGCAGGTGCTCGCCGCGTCGCGGACGGCTCCTCCGGCGCGCGTCGAGCGCGCGGGCGACGTCCGCGACGCCATCGTGCTCGAGGGGGTCACCTTCGCCCATCCTGGAAAGCCGCCGGTGTTGCGCGAGGCGTACCTGCGTGTGAGCCGTGGCGAGCGGGTCGCGATCTTCGGCGCGTCCGGGGCCGGCAAGTCGACGCTCGTCCAGCTGCTCTTCGGCCTGCGCGTTCCCGACGCGGGCGGGATCCGCGTGGGCGCCCCCGCGGCCGGGGCGCTCCGCGCGAGCGGCCACCGCGACGCGCTGGGGTACGCCGGCGCCGAGCCCTTCCTGCTGCACGCGACGGTGGAGGAGAACGTCCGCTACGGCAACCCCGGGTCGAGCCCCGAGGCGCTCGCGCGGGCGATCCGCCTCGCGGAGGCGGAAGCCTTCGTCGACGCGCTCCCCGACAAGGCGGGCACCCTGATCGGCGGCCGCGGCCTCGCGCTCTCCGACGGGCAGCGGCAGCGGATCGGGCTCGCGCGCCTGTTCCTCCGCGATCCCGAGATCCTCGTCCTCGACGAGGCGTTCTCGGCGCTCGATCTCGAGACGGAGGCGCGCGTGCGCCGGAATCTCTGGCAGGCGTTCCCGGACCGGACGGTGATCTCCATCTCGCACCGCCCCGTCGGGCTCGAGGAGTTCGACCGCGTCCTCCTCCTCCGCGACGGGTGCCTCTCGCTCGCGGAGCCGAGGTGGCGCGAGGTCGCGTCGTCGTGACGAAGCGCATCGGCATCGTCGACACCGGCGTGAACCCGTGGCACTCGCACGTCCGCGGTCGGGTGGACGGCTGCCGCATCTTCGTCGACGACGGCGGGCGCATCCGCGAGGACGGCGACTTCCGAGACGCCGTGGGCCACGGGACGGCCGTCGCCGGGCTCGTCCGCGAGGGCCTCCCGGACGCCGAGCTGTTTGCGATCCGCGTCTTCGACGGCGCCGGCACGACCTGGCCCTCGCTCGTGGCGCGCGCGATCCTGCGCGCCGCAGCCGAGGGGTGCGACGCCGTCAACCTCAGCCTGTCCGTCGATCGCGGGCCTGGTGCCGCGGTCCTCGCCGAAGCCTGCCAGGCCGCGCGCGAGGCGGGCTGCCTGCTCGTGGCGTCGGACCCCGCGGCGGCACGGGGCGCGCTCCCGGCGTCGTTACCGGGCGTCGTCTCCGCGGTGGCCGACGATCAGCTCGCGTTCGGCGACGTGCGCCAGATCGCTCCGGGGCGGTTCGCGGCCCCCGGCAGGCCGCGCGACCTCCGTGGGATCCCGCGCGCCGGGAACCTGTGGGGCGCCTCGTTCGCCTGCGCGCGCGTGACGGTCCACCTGGTCCGCCGCGCGACCGACGTCAGCGGATGCCGTGCTTCTTGAGCTTGCGGTAGATGCTGCTCCGCGAGATCCCGAGCGCCCTCGCGGCCTCGACCGCGCTCCCACCGAGCCGGCTCATCGTCTCCACGATGTGCTGGCGTGCCACCGCGTCGAGTTCGAGGGACGTGCTCGCGGGCACAGCGTGGAGCAGGGGCGCCACCGCCCCGGCGCGCGGCCCGGATTCGGCGATCTCCGGCGGCAGGTGCTGCAGCGCGACGACCTCGCCATCGACCGTGTTGTAGAGGTACTCCACGCAGTTGCGCAGCTCCCGCACGTTGCCGGGCCAGTCGTAGCCGACGAGCCGAGCGCGGGCGTCGTCCGTGAGCACCTTCACGCCGGTCCCGAGCTCCGCCGCGAAGGCGGCGAGGAACGCGTCGAGGAGCGCCGGGATGTCGTCGTCGAGCTCGCGGAGCGGCGGAATGGTGAGCCGCAGCACGTTGAGGCGATAGAACAGGTCCTTGCGGAAGCGTCCCGCGAGCACCTCCTCGCCGAGGCTGCGGTTCCCTGCGGCCACGATGCGGACGTCGACGGCGATCTCGCGCTTGCCATTGATCCGCGACACCCGCTTCGTCTCGACGGCGCGCAGGATCTTGGCCTGCACGGAGAGTGGCATCGAGTCGACTTCGTCGAGGAACAGCGTCCCCTCGTGCGCCAGCTCGAACTTCCCGAGCTGCCCCTCGGCGCGCGCTCCGGTGAACGCGCCGCGCTCGTAGCCGAACAGCTCGCTCTCGGCGAGCTCCACCGGGATCGCGGCGCAGTTCACCGCGACGAAGTGTCCGGCCGCGCGCGGGCCCTCGTTGTGGATGGCGCGCGCCAGGAGCTCCTTCCCCGTTCCGGTCTCCCCCTGGATGAGGACGTTCGCGTCCTTGAGGCTGTACGAGCGCGCGAGGCGGACCACCTCGGCGAGCCGCGGAGAGCGACCGACGACGTGCGCGAAGGTCGCCCGGGAGGCGTCGAGCGGTGCGGCGGTCGCCTGGAGGCGAGGCATGGCCGCGGCCTCCGGCGCGAGGCGCCCGAGCCTGCGCAGCGACAGCTCCGACCGGATCGCGTCCGTGAGCGAGATGACGAGCTGGAGGAGATCCTTCCGGACCTGGGCCGAGACGTCGTTCCGGTCGAAGAACTTCGTGATGTCGATGCAGCCGATGGGCGTGCGATCATCGTCGAGGATGGGCGAAGCGACGCAGAACGCGGTGTGGTAGAGCCGCGAGTAGTGCTCGTCGGCCGTCACCATGACGGGCTCGCGCGTGACGAGCGCCAGGCCTGGCGCGTTCGTGCCGAGCACGGCCTCGCTGCAGCTCGCGCCCTCCCGGATCGACACGTGATCGAAGCGCCGGAGCGTCTCGGCGGGACCGATGCGCGAGAGGAGGTACCCCTCCTCGTCGCAGACGAAGGAGCATGCGCCGAGGCGCTCGAGGGCGCCGGCGAACCTCCGGGTGAAGTGCTGGAAGAGGTCGACGATGTCGGCGCGCGCCCCGAGCCGCTCGCGGTACGCCACGTCCTCGAGCGGGACCGGCACGTTCCGTCCGTCCGGGTGGAGCCCGGCGGCCCGGGATCGCTCCCAGGAAGCGAGGGTCACGGCGTCCAAGCCACGCCCGTGCCCCGCATCGAGGTAGTCCGAGATGCTCAGCATTTGACCCCCATCAATCGTGCCCGAGGGGTACCTGCGGCAGATTGTCACGCGGCGGGATCATTTCCAAGAGGGGGTCGCCTCGATCAGGTCACAGCCCTGCGTGCTCGGGCTCCACCGCGAGCCGCCTTGCCGGCCGGTGGTCAGAGCGCTGCGACGGATCAACGTGGCGACCGGAGCTCCGTCCCGAACTTCTCGCGATAGCGGGACTTCAGCACCGCGACCGCCGTCGCGTCACCCAGCCGCTCCTCTGTCATCGCGAGCCAGCGCCACGCATCGGGGACGTTGTCGTCCAGCTCGATCGCGCGGCGCAGGTGGAGCCGCGCTTCCTTCCAGCGCGCCTCCTCGCAGGCCAGGAAGCCGAGCACGAGGTGGGGACGGAGCGCCTCCGGGTCGGCCGCCACCGCCGCACTGCACGCCACCTTCGTGCGCGCGCGCGCCGGACCCCGGCCCCGCTCGTACCAGGCGAGACACATGACGAGGTCCGCCCCGGCCGCTTCCGGATACGCGACGCGCAGGGCGTCGGCCCGCGTGCGCGCGCCGTCGAATCGACGCGCGTCGACCTCGCCGAGCGCAGCCCGCACCGCCTCGACGTACTCGCGCTCGCGCTCGATGGGCACGGCCGTCCCCTGCCGTGGCAGTCCAATCTCCCTGCGCACACGAGCGCAGTGGCGCGCCGCCGCCTGCGTGGTCGCGTCATCGCCAGCGCGATGTGCGGCCCGCTCGGCCGCCGCGCACGCGTCGTCCGTCGCGTAGAGTCGGGCGAGATAGCTCCATGCGCCCGCCGGCGACACCGCCTCGCCCAGCGCCACCTCGGCGCGCACCAGCGCTCGCATCGCCTCGGCGCGCTCGCCGCGGTCGAGCAGCGTGTGCCCGAGGACAAGCAACGCCTCGGGTAACGCGCCGTCGAGATCCGAGGCGGCGCGGCACCGCGCGATCGCATCGAGCTCGGCTCGACCGTGCGCAAGCACGCACCCGAGATACGCGACGTGCGGCTCCCGCGGATGGCGCTCGGCGAGCGGCGCTAACGCGTCTGCGAGGCGCGCCATGTCCTGTGCGCGCGCCAGCCGAAAGGCGTCAGCCAGTCGGGCCGCGTCACGAGCGTCCATCACGACCGGAACCATGGACCTCGGCCCGGACGCGGCTCCCTCGGCGAGGCTGGCGTCGGCTTGGGCGAGGCCCTCGTCGCGCTCGCGGCAGCCCGCTGCAGCGGCCCGAATCGGAGCGACCTCTGCGTGGTAGGCGGCCGCCCACGCCTGGAACCCTTCAGCGCGAGCCGCCTCGCGGTGGCGCAGCCCGACCTCGACGAGACGCACCGACCAGGGCGAGAACTCCGTCTGAGCGGAGTCGTACACCGGCGACATGATCGATCGAGTCGCGCAATCGTGGACGGCCCCGAGCGTGTGCGCCCACTCGTGCAGGAAGATCGCGACCTCGATGTGGAGCCGCCGCTCGCGGACGAGCGCCTCGCGCTCCCCGGCGGAAAGCATGTACAGCGAGTCCTCGAATTGCGCGCTTTCGAACGACGCCGTCGAGGCAGTTCCTCGCAGCACGAAGTGGCGGCCGAAGAGGTGCGCGACGCCCTCCTCGTGGAGGGCCACCGGCGTCGCCGAGGAGGACACGAACGCGACCACCCAGTCGACGTCGCGCGCGGGATCAAGCGCCGCGAGCTGCCCGAGCGCAAGCTGGAGATCGCCGGCGCGGTCGGGCCGCGCCCAAGGTCGTACCGAAACGGTCGAGAGCCGGACGCCAAACTGCGCCTCGAGCACCGCGCTCGCTCGCGCGATCTGATCCTGCACTCGCGCCGACCAGTCCGGCGTCTCCGTGCGGTAGTCGTCGTCGGCGTAGGCGCGCACCTGCATGACGCGCAGCGTCGACGGATCGCGCGCCGGTGCGCCGGGTACCGGCTGCACCGCCGCGGGACTCAGCGCGCGCGCCTCCTCGCGCTGATCTTCGGCGATGCTCGCCGTGCTCGACGTGGCGCACCCGCTCGCGAAGGCGAGTGCGGCGGCGGCGCCGGCGGCCACCGCCCGAGCGCCTCCGAGCGACCTCGTGTCGGCGCGCGCGCTCGCCATGGCTCCTCCGCGTGGGCGATACATCGTAGCACGTTGTCTCTGACGCTTCGCTCTGCGTAAACCGGACGCATCTCACGGAGCGGCTCGCCGAGATCCGCGCGCCCACGCTCCTCCTGGTGGCGGTGCCGAAGGCGCTGCGCGCTCGACGCCGGGAGAAGTTCGGTGGGTCATGGGTCATGCCGCCTCCTGCGAGTCCAAGCTGAGCCCACGGCGCACGGGCCGCGTGACCAACACGACGCCAGCGGAAGTCGTCGTCGAACGACGCGGACCGCCTGCGCAAGTACCTCGCGCGCTACGGGCTCGCCTGGAAAGACCTCGCCGGCCCGGCGGCGCGGGGAGAGCCGGACGGCCGCATGGAGGAGCGGTGACGAGGGCGTAGAGAGCATGCGGGCGCGAGGCCCGCCCACAGGCTTCCGCCTGCCGGGGGGCTCGAACCCCGGCTTTCGGACCATGTAGTCCCCACAGCATTCACCGCTCACTGCTGTTCGGCCGCGCCGGGTGGTGCTGGATGCGCTCCACGAGTGCACCGGAACCTGCGGGAACCGAGAAGAAACGGACGCCACCGAGGACGGACCGCGCATTCGCCCCATCCGGTTTCAAGCGGCCGTAGGGGCGGGTGGGCACAGCTCGTCGTCGAGGTCCGGTGTGTCGAGTCTGTGCGCGACGACTCGGCGTCTCCTGTATGTCTCCTGGAATCAGGGGCGGCGACGGGAAGTCCCGGTCGGTCGAGATCCAATCGACCGCGGGCGGGTCACGCCCGGGGGCCTTGACCCGCCTAACGCTTGAGGACGAGGCTCCCTCGCCAGCGGGGCCCCGGGGGGGGGCGCCCTGCGGCGGAAGGTGAGCCATGCGGCAGCAGAGCGGACCCGGCCCGCAGCCTCTTTCTCCGTGGTGGCGCCACGGCACGCTGCTGGTGATGATGTTCGGCTTCTCGGTCCTCACCGTCGTCACCGTCCTCACCTACACCAACGCGCCGCCCATCCCGCGCCAGGTGGTGGATCCCGGCGGCACGCTCCTCTTCACCGGCGACGAGATCGAGCGCGGGCAGGAAGTGTTCCTGAAGCATGGGCTCATGGAGCACGGCACGCTGTGGGGCCACGGCGCCTATCTCGGGCCCGACTACACGGCCGAGTACCTGCACCGTCAGGTGGGCATCGCGCGCGACCTCCTGGCCCAGAGCCGGTTCGGGAAGCCATTCGCCGACCTGTCCCCGGCCGAGCAATCACCACTGGCCGACGAGGTGAGGGCCGAGCTCAAAGGCAATCGCTACGATGCGGCGACCGATACGCTGAAGTTCTCGCCGGGACAGGTGGCGGCGGCCAAGGCGCTCGAAGCGTACTGGATTGATTACTTCGCCAAGGAGAGTTCCGCGCCCGGACTCGCTGCGAGGAGCATCGACGATCCGGCGGAGGTCCGGCTCCTCAACGCCTACTTCGCCTGGGCAACATGGGCCACGGTCGCGAACCGGCCCGGCGAGAACTACACCTACACCAACAACTGGCCCTACGATCCGGATGCGGGCAACCGCCCGTCCACTCAGACCTACGTCTGGAGCGCGCTCAGCCTGGTCGCGCTTCTCGGTGGCCTCGGGCTCGTCCTGCTCATCTTCGGGAAGTTCCACTTCCTCGGCTGGGAGGGCGAGGACTCGGAACCACATCCACTGCGGGTTCCCGCCGCCATGAGTCTCACCCCGAGCCAGCGCGCCACCGGGAAGTACTTCGCGGTCGTGGCGCTGCTGTTCCTGCTCCAGGCGCTGGTGGGGGGCGCCCTGGCGCACTACCGGGTGGAGCCGTTCTCGTTCTATGGCGTCGACGCCATCCTCCGCCTGGCGCCCTACAACCTCATGCGCACCTACCACCTCCAGCTCGCCATCTTCTGGATAGCGACGGCCTGGGTGGCGGGCGGACTCTTCCTGGCGCCGCTCGTGGGGGGCGGTGAGCCCCCGGGCCAGAAGAGGCTCGTCGACGTCCTGTTCGTGGCGCTGGTGATCGTGGTCGGCGGGAGTCTCCTCGGGGAGTTCCTGGGCCTGACCGGCCGCCTGGGGTCGCTCTGGTTCTGGCTGGGCCACCAGGGCTCCGAGTATCTCGACCTCGGTCGCGTGTGGCAGCTCCTGCTGGCGGTAGGCCTCCTGCTCTGGCTCTTCCTCATGTTCCGCGCGCTGCGGCCGGCGATCCGGAAGGAGGGGACCGGCGACGTGTCGGCGCTGTTCCTGTACGCCGCCGTCGCCATTCCGCTCTTCTACGTGCCAGCCCTGTTCTACGGACCTCGCACCAACTTCGCGGTGATCGACAACTGGCGGTTCTGGATCATCCACCTGTGGGTGGAGGGCTTCTTCGAGCTCTTCGCCACCGTGCTGGTCGCCATCATGTTCCGGCAGATCGGCCTCGTCACCACGCGCACGGCGACGCGGCTCGTCTACCTCGATGCCATCCTGTTCCTCACCGGCGGCATCGTGGGGACCGGGCACCACTGGTACTTCACCGGTCAGGGGACCCTGAACATGGGTCTGGCCGCCTGCTTCTCGGCGCTCGAGGTGGTGCCGCTGACCCTGCTCACCCTCGACGCGTCCGGGTTCATCCGGCTCCGACGGCGCGCCAACGGGAGCGACGGGGACCTGGCCGCGAAGCACAAGTGGGCCATCTACTTCTTCATTGCCGTCGGCGTCTGGAACTTCGTGGGCGCCGGAGTCTTCGGCTTCCTCATCAACACCCCCATCGTCTCCTACTTCGAGATGGGTACGACGCTCACGGCGAACCACGGCCATGCGGCCATGTTCGGTGTCTTCGGCATGCTGGGCCTGGGGGTGCTCGTGTTCTGCCTCCGGGCCATGCAGAGCGACGAGGCCTGGCGCTCGACCGAGAAGTTCGTGCGCGTCGGGTACTGGGGACTCAACGCCGGACTGTCATTGATGCTCCTCGTCGACCTGTTCCCGGCCGGTGTGCTCCAGCTGTGGGACGTGATCACCAACGGCTACTGGCATGCACGACGCCTCGAGTACTCGATGAGCGGCATGTTCCACAAGCTGGAATGGGTTCGCGTCGTGGGCGACACGGTCTTCCTCGCTCTGGGCGCCCTGCCCATCGCGGTGGGGGCACTCCGAGCGATTCTCACGCGGCAGAGCGCAGGCGTAGCGCCGGGGCGTGCAGCACCTGCAGCCTGACCTGAGCGGTGCCCGAGGGCCCATCGCGACGTCGTGCAGGCTCGAAAGGGAAGGGAGTCCCAGCACCGCGTGGTCACCGAGAAGGATCCCGCGAAGCGGAAGGCGCTCGTTGTCGACACGTGGGAGCAGAAGCGCGAACGGATGAAGGCGGCCTGCACGAGCCGTCACGCCCCCTCGTACATCGACGCCTTCTACAAGAAGTACGACGACTTCGTGATCCTCTACGCCCAGAAGTTCGCCGTTCCGGCGCAGGAGCTCATCAAGGCGCTCAAGGACAACGAGTTGATGTCCAAGGTGGACTTCGACGACAAGATCGAGTGGGACTACTTCTATCTCTGGCATCACGAGGGACGGCGGGCGCGGATGGGCGTCAGCATGAACGCGCCGGATTACGCCCACTGGCACGGGATGTACGAGGTGGCGGAGGACTTCTACCAGAAGCTCGTGCCCGAGGCGCGCGCGCTCATCGAGGAGGCGGAGAAGGCCGGCAAGGTGCCGCAGGCGAAAGCCGTGGCCGCCGTGCTGGACGCGTCCTCGCGAGCCCCGAGCACGCTTGGTACCTCGAGCAGCGCGCTCGCAGCGCTTCGGCGACGGGCGAGGCCAATCGGCCTCCGTCGAGGAGCAACTGATCCCACCGAGATCGAGAGCCTCGGCCGCCGGGTGGCCGAGGCTGCAGCGCGTCGCGATCGCGACCGACGGTAGAAGCAGAAAAGCCGGCCCCCGCTGAAGGGTCCGGCCATCCTGTGCTGATTCGCCTCAGCTGGGGTGACGCTCGGACCCGGCACCAGCTCGCTTTGGCTGATGTTCCTGCCGAGCTTCCATACGTACAGACTCTCTCGGCCTGAGAAAGAGACACGTTCCGGATGGGGCGCTGACTCTCGCTCTCGTTGACCCAGTGCGCCATGCGATGGCGTTCGCAGTGACCGTCATGCTGCGCCGCGGTAGATCGATGCAGTGCCCACGTTCCACAAGATTCGAAACGTCTAAACGCCGCGCCGGGACTGCGGTATCCAGCGCTACTCACAATACATGCACACTCGCGAGGAGCGGACCCAGCGATCTGGGTAAAAAGTGGTTGTCGTTGCGCGCCCGGCGCGTAGGCGCGGACGTATGCCGAGACGGCCCGGCCGGACGGCGACGGCCCTGGATGTAGGGCTCTCGTGCCGAGGAAACGAGCGGGGCACGGCACACGTGATCGCATCGTCTGTTCATGCTCGCGCGCGCCGGATCGTGCGAGCGATCATCGGCAGTATCGCGACTCGCTACAGCCCTCGATGCCCCACCGCCAGTTCCCGCTGGTCGATCCGGACGCGGACCTGTGGATCGGCCTGGAGGTGCGGTTCGAAATTCAGCTCGAAGTCATGACGCGCCACCTCGAGGGTGCAAGGATGCCTGGTGTGCGGCGAGCACTCATCACGGCGAGTACCACGGCGATGCTGGCGTCGCTCGCCTGCGCGGCTCCGAGAGGATTCGTCTGCCCCGCCCATGGAGGCCCGACGTGGCGTGAGGTCTCCAGCGAGCACGTGGTCCTCCGGACCGATCTCGACTCCGATTCCGCACGAAGCGTCGTGAGGGAGATCGAGTACACGCGCGCCCTCCTGCTGAGCGCGATGTTCGGCCGCTCCTCCATCGATACCGTGGAACGCATCGAGGTCGTCGCGTTCGCGACGCGCGCCGAGTTGGCGGAGTTCACGGACACGCGTCATGACGCCTTCTTCTACCGGGACGCCTTCGGTCGGCAGGGGATCGTCTTGGCCGGCGGCATCGAGGACGAGCAGGGGATGACGATCGCGCACGAGATGGCCCACATGCTCTCTGCGCATTTCGTCGTCCGTCAGCCACGCTGGTTCGCCGAGGGCGTGGCGCAATACTTCCAGACGCTCGGGAAGCCGAGCTTCGGCCGTGCGCGGTCCGCGGGAGCGCCTCCTGGCGATGGGTACTCCGAACGGCTGCGACGGGCACCCGTGGACGTCCGCGACGTGCTCCTGTGGGTGAGCGCGGAGGACGAGGAGGAACTCTACGCAGCCAGCTGGCTCCTCGTGCACTTCCTCATGAGCCGCCAGCCGGACCAGTTCGAGGCCTTCCAACGCCGTCTCGTGCGCGCATCGGACCCCGGCGACGCCTGGAACGACACGTTCCCCGAGTGGAGCATCCGCCGCGAAGGAGCCACCAAGGCGCTCGACCGAGCGCTGCGAGGATACCTCGACGATGGCCGGGCGACGGCCCGCCTCCAGGTCGCTGGGAGCGTCGAAGGCGTCCTGAAGGTGCGAACCGACGAGCGAGCGCTCGCGCCGGCCCAGGTGCACACGTTGAGGCTCGAGCTGCCCCGCGCCTGGCCGGACCATGCGTTGCGAGCCGAAGTCGAAGAGGCGCTGCGCGAGGACAGCGCACACGTTGGCGCGCTCGCGCGTGCGGCGACGCGCGATCCGTCCGCCGCGCCGGCACTCGCGCGCCGCGCCGTGGCGGCTCACCCCGAGGATCCGAGGGCGTGGACATTCCTCGCGCACTCGCTCGCACCGGGCGAGCGCGAGATGGCGCTGCGCAGGTCCGTCGAACTGGCGCCAGACCGGGCAGAGTACATCGCGGACCTCGCAGCGGAGCTCGACACCTCGAAGAGGTACGCCGAGGCCGTCACCATGTCACGGCGCGCCATCCAGCTCGCGCCGTGGAGCCCTGTCTCATTGACCGTGCACGCACGTGCGCTCGCGCACCTTGGCCGATGCCAAGAGGCGAGCGCGACGATGAAGCGCGCAGCCGAGGTGTTCCGCGAGGGGATATCACCGGGCGCGATTGCAGCCCTATCCGACTGGGCAGCGAGCCTCGAAGGCGAGTGCCACTCACGCGAGGAGCGGTCGCCCGCTCCGTGAAGTGGAGATTGCTCACCCGCGCCAGCGGGCACGCGCGGCGATATCGAGCCGACAGGATCAGAGCGCCGGGAGCTACGCGGCAATGGGGGTCGACGCGGCGGTGGCGTCGGCGTCAGCGGGGCGGGCCTCGTGGGCCGCAGTACGCCACAGCTCGCTCACGATGGCCCCGTAGATTCGCTTCTTCAGGAGGTAGTCGCCGTGCCCGGCGTCGACCTCCACATTGCGCGCGTCCACGAGCGCTCCCGGCCAGGGGGCCACGCGATCGCGCCGGGAGTAGAGCGAGAACACCGCGACGCGGGCTGGCCAGCCGGTCTCGCGCAGGCGCCGGATGAAGCCGCTCCCCGGCAGCATCTGGAGGAGCGACGGCATGAACCATGCGAACAGGATCCCGAGCCACGCCATCCGCGTCCCGCGGTGCGGCGTGCCGAGCGTCACGAGCGTGCGGACCCGCCGCTGCCCGTCGATGCGCTTCACCCACCAGGATGCGACGAGGCCGCCCTGGGAGTGGCCGATGACAATGAGCCGCGGCAGGTGCGGGTCGCGGGCGTAGATGCGCTCGACCTCGTCGCGCACGAGCATGGCCTGCTCGTCGATGCGACGGGTGTTGAAGCGGCCGCCGACGTTCACCGAGAAGACGCGGAAGCCGTCGCGCACGAGGCGGTGCCGGAGGGCGCGGAGGGAGCGGGAGGTGGCGAGAAAGCCGTGCAGGAGCAGCACGGGGGCGCCGCGGAGGGCGTGACGGGCGCGATCGAGGTCGCCGGGGTCGAGCCTGCTGCGGAACCTGACGTGGAAGTCGCTCATCGCTTCGACCTGCTTCAATTCGAGTCGGCCACCTCGCGCCCCGGGCACCCGAACCACTGCGGCGCGCCCTTGGCGACCTCAAAGCGTCCTTGAAAGGAGGGACACCATTGACCCGCCGCCCGGGGCACCTCGTCACGTCTGGGACGGAACTTCACGAAGAGGGCGAGCCGTCCGACGCTGCTCGTGCGATCCGCTGGAACGCGCCGCGGTTTCGCCCTCGATGACGAGGCCGAGGTCGCGCGCCAGGACGACGACGCTACTTCCACCGGGGCGCATCAGCAAAAGTGCCCTGAGCTTGTATTGAATCGGCGAGTGCGTCGGCTCCCACGGCGTTTCCGGCATGACAAGTCCCCCTCGAGCCTCCCGACGCGGGCTGATCCCCAGAAGGACCCGCGCTCACCTGGCGTGTCCTCGCTAGCCAGGCGACCGTGCGGCTCGTGGTGCGTGTGCAGCACCAGGTCGCTCGGAAGGGACGTCCCATGCCATCCAAGATCGTCGGCAGCGTCACGTCGGCTCTCGTCGCGGCAGGGTTGGCTCTCGCGGTGCCGGCAGGCTCGGCGCAGGCGGCTCCCCACCCGCTTCTCGATCCCGCCAACGGACATGGTCACCTCCCCAGCGGAAAGGCGACCCCGCACGTCTCAGGCGGCGCGGAGGTGAGCTTCGACGACGAGCGTGCGCAAGCGGCGGACGTCCTCGGTAGCGCGGCCTCCGACGCGCCGCCCGACGCGACGGCGACCGCGCTCGGCTGCGCGAACCGCGGCAGCGCCACGAACCCGCGCGCGAACCAGGACTGTACGCTGCGCCGACAGGCCGAGGAGCAGGTGGCGGTCAACCCCGTCGATCCGAGCAACGTCGTCGTCGGCCAGAACGACAGCCGCATCGGGTTCAACCACTGCGGGTTCGACTACTCGCTCGATCGCGGCGTCACGTTCGGCGACGGGCTGCCACCGTTCTGGCAGGCCTTCTCGCCTCTGAACCACACGTTCGACTTCGCGAGCGATCCGGCCGTGACGTTCGACGGCACGGGCCGCGCCTGGTTCGGCTGCGTGGTGGCGGACGTCGCCTCGAACGCGACAGGCCTCATCGTGACGCGGTCCACGCCCGCGCTCAAGGCGAGCGCGTTCGCGAACGTGGGGCAGTTCGGCTCCCCGTTCGTGGTCGACCAGGACGCCAGCGGCAACGTCTTCTTTGACAAGGAGTTCATCGCGGGCGATCAGCGCGCCGGCGCCACCGCCGTGTACGTCACCTTCACCCGCTTCCTGGCCGAACCCTTCTGCAAGCGGCCAGGGAACGCGGGCGGGTTCTGCGAGTCGCCCATCTTCATCTCGAAGTGGAACGGAACGCGCTGGACGACGCCGGTCGAGATCAGCGGCCAGTCGCCGCTCTGCACGCTCGGCAACACGTTCAGTCCGCGCTTCCCCGCGGACGCCTGCAACTTCGACCAGGGCTCGTTCCCGGTGGTGCTGCCGAGCGGGGACGTCTTCGTCGTGTTCAACAACGGCAACACGCCGACCCTCGTGAACCAGCAGCTCGGCGTGCATGTCCACGTGAACGGCGACATCCTCACCGCCGACCCGCCGGTCAAGGTGGGTGTCGACGACGAGACGCGGCTCGCGCTGTGCGACTTCGGCCGCGGGCCGGAGCAGTGCGTCGATTCGCTCAACGTCCGGAGCAACGACTTCCCGACGGTGGCGCTGGACCCGACCAACGGCAGCCACCTCGTCGCGGTGTGGACCGACACGCGGGCGTCGGTCGGGCGGGGCAACTACGACGTCGTCGTCTCGGAGAGCACGGACGGCGGCGCACACTGGAGTGACGCGGGCGGCGGCGGCACCGTCCTCACCACGGGCGGCGCGTTCTTCTTCCCGTCCGCGGCGGTCACCTCGCCGAGCGGGAAGGTCGTGGTGAGCATGCACCGCGCCAACACGGCGGTCCACGCGGCCGCGGTCGGCGACGGCACGTTCGGCTACGGCTTCCAGGTGAAGGGCGCGGCGGGGTTCGGCGGATACCTGCCCGCGAGCGACAGCCAGACGAACCCGAGCCCGCAGGCGAACCCCGCGCAGGCAGGGTTCCTGGGTGACTACTCCAGCGTCGCGGCGAGCCCGACGGGCGACGTCGTCCACATGGTTTGGTCCGACACGCGCAACTCCAACTCGGCCGGGCCCGACGAGGACGTCTTCATCTTCACGACAGCGGTTCACTGAGTCTCGGAAGCGGGGTGTCATGGCGCGGGATCACGGAAATTCCGCGGAGTCCCGAGAGATCGCCGAGCCGTAGCGTGGGCACCGGCGCCGTCGGGTAGCCTCCGGGTCTCCAGGAACGCCGTCTTGGGCGGGCTGTTCGCTCGCTTGCCTAGGTGCTGGCATGCGCACGCGGGCCCCTGATTCATCAGGAGGTTTCCCCGCACCAGCTTCGCTGCGGTCCCTTGTCCCGCCTCTTCGCTGCCTCGCTGCTCGGCGAATCTGGCCGTGATCCCGGTTGGTTCGATATTCTCGGGACGAACAGGCGGGCATCGAGCCGGACCGGGGCTCGCCCGGGGCCGGCGGAGGGTGGTGCGATGACGAATCCCCCCTACCGGATCGTGCTCCCGGGTGTCCCGGTGTCCTCGAAGCGCGGCGCGCTCGGCTGGTGCAACGTCGTCCTCCTCCGGCGCGCCGGCCATACCATCCTGTTCGACACCGGCTCGTTCGGCGATCGCCATCCGCTCCTCTCGCGCCTGGGCGAGCTGGGCGTGGATCCCGGCGACGTCGATCTCGTCTTCGCGTCGCACTTCCACTACGATCACGTCGCCAACGCAGAGATCTTCCGCTGCCCAGTCGTCCTCTCCGAGAGCGAGTGGCGCCACGTGCAGGAAGCCGGATACCTCGCGGCGGGCGATCCCTTCGTGCCGAGGGCGCTCGTGCCATTCGTCCGCGACCGAGTCGTGACGGTGAAGGACGGCGAGGAGCTGATCGCCGGCCTGCGCGCGGTGGTCCTCCCGGGGCACACGCCGGGCACGACGGGGCTCCTGCTCGAGGACGACGGCGTGCTGCTCGCGGGCGACGCCGTGAAGAACGCGTGGGACTTCGTGCGCGGCGAGCCCCCGCCGTCTTTCTTCACGCGCGAGACCGCCCAGGCCAACTACCGGCGCATCCGCGAGCTCGCCGGCACGGTGGTCCCCGGGCACGATCGCGCCTTCGAGATCGCGCCCGACGGCGGCATTCGCTACCTCGAGAGCGCGCGCGTCGACCTCGAGCTGTACGCCGATCCGCGATCGGATCCCCGTGTCGTGAACCTCCTGGAGGACGCATGCGGAATCTGAAAGACGAGGCTGTCGCTGCGCCGTCGGCCGTGGCGCTCCCCTGGTACAAGGAGATCAACAGCAAGCAATGGTACGCGCTCCTCGCGGGGCAGATGGGCTGGGCGCTCGACGCCTTCGACGTGATGCTCTACGCCTTCTGCCTCACCACCATCATGAAGGAGTGGGGCCACGCGCCCGCCGCCGCGGGTTTCATGGTCACCGTGACGCTCTTCGCGTCGTCGTTCGGCGGCATCCTCTTCGGAGCCATCGCCGACCGCATCGGGCGCAAGAAGGCGCTCATGATCACGGTGCTCGTCTTCTCCATCTGCTCCGGCCTGTCCGGCCTGGCGCAGAACCTCACCCAGCTCGCCATCGCCCGCACGCTGCTCGGCCTCGGCATGGGCGGCGAGTGGGCGTCGGGGGCGTTGCTCGTCTCCGAGACCTGGCCGGCCCGGCACCGCGGCAAGGCGGTCGGCATCATGCAGAGCGGCTGGGCCATCGGCTACATCCTCGCCGCCATCGCGGCCGCCGTGGTCCTCCCGGCCTGGGGCTGGCGCGCCATGTTCTTCCTCGGCATCCTGCCGGCGCTCTTCACCCTCTGGATACGGACCAAGGTGGACGAGCCGCAGATCTGGGTGGAGGCCAGGGCCCGGCACGTGAAGCAGCAGAAGAGCGAGTTCGGCTTCTTCCAGATCTTCGGCCCGGGGCTCCTCAGGTTCACCCTGCTCTCCACGCTCATCAGCACCTTCGTGATGTTCGCGTACTGGGGCCTCTTCACCTGGATGCCGGGCTTCCTCGCCCTGCCCGTGGAGAAGGGCGGCGCGGGCCTCGGGATCGCCAAGGCGCCGGTGTGGATCATCCCCATGATGATCGGGGCCTTCTTCGGCTACGTGACGTTCGGGTTCATCGCCGACAAGCTCGGGAGGCGGCCGACGTTCGCCGGGTACCTCCTCGCCTCCGCCGTGCTGGTGTGGGTATTCGGGAACACGCGCAACGCGACGCTGCTCCTGGCGCTCGGCCCGCTCGTCGGCTTCTTCGGCTCGGGCTACTTCAGCGCCTTCGGGGCGTTCATCTCCGAGCTCTTCCCGACGCGCGCGCGCGGGTCGGCGGTCGGCTTCTGCTACAACGCCGGGCGCATGGTGAGCGCCGTCGCGCCCACCGTCATCGGATTCGCCTCCACCCAGCTCGGCCTCGGCGGCGCCCTCGGGTTCCTCGCGATCGCCTTCGTGGGAGGCGCGATCTCCATCTACCTCATCCCCGAGACGAAGGGTGCCAAGCTCGCGTAGCCCTCGGGCACGGCTCAGCGACCGCGCCATGCCGCGCGCGCGCTTCCTCTCCGTGGGGGAGAGCGCGATCTCGGTGGAGCTCGGGCAATCGATCGACGAGGAGGTGAACGCGCGCGTCCACCTCCTCGCGGCCAGGGTCCGCCGGTCGCTCGTCGACGAGGTGCAGGAGGTCGTCCCCACCTATCGCTCCCTGCTGCTCGTCTTCGACCCGCTGCGCGTCCCGAGGGCGCGGCTCGTGGCGCGCGTCGAGCGCCTCGTCGCGGCGCTGCCCGCGCACGCGGCGGGCCGGCGAGGGCGGCTCGTGCACGTGCCCGTGTCGTACGGGGGCGAGTTCGGACCCGACCTCGCTTTCGTGGCCGAGCACCACCGCCTCGGAGAGGACGAGGTCGTCTCTCTCCACTCGTCCATCGATTACCGCGTGTACATGCTCGGCTTCACGCCGGGCTTTCCGTACCTGGGCGGCATGTCTCCCCGCATCGCGGCGCCGCGGCTCGACCAGCCGCGGCCACGCATCCCGGCCGGCACCGTCGGCATCGCGGGCGAGCAGACCGGCATCTACCCGGTGGAGAGCCCCGGCGGATGGCGCCTCATCGGTCGGACGCCGCTCAGGCTCTTCGATCCCACGTCTCGCATGCCGTTCCTGCTCTCGGCGGGCGACCGACTCCGATTTCGGCCCGTCGGGGCGGCGGAGTTCGGCGCCCTGGAGCAGCGCGTCGCGCAGGGCACCTACTCCCCCGAGATCGAGGACGCGGACGGCGCATGATCACCGTGCTCAAGCCGGGCCTGCTCACCACCGTCCAGGACGCCGGGAGGCGCGGGTACCGCGCGTTCGGAATGCCGCTCGCCGGGGCGATGGACGAGGAGGCCTACGCGATCGCGAACCTCCTGGCCGGCAACGCGGCAGGGGAGGCCGCGCTGGAGATGACGCTCCTCGGAGCGACGCTGCGCTTCGAGCGCGACGCATTCGTGGGCCTCTTCGGCGCCGACATGCAGGCGAAGCTCGGTGGGTCGCCCGTCCGCAACGGCACGGGATTCCCGGTGCCTGCGGGGGCCGATCTCGCCCTGGGCTCGGCCGCCGCCGGATGCCGCGCCTACCTGGCGGTCCGGGGCGGCCTCGACGTCCCCGTCGTGCTCGGGAGCCGCTCCACGTACACGCGGGCCGGCGTCGGCGGTCACCAGGGGCGCGCCCTCCGCGCCGGCGACGTCCTCGCCTTCGTTCCGCCGCGGCGCCGCAGCCCGGCGCCTCGCGCCGTCCCGGAGCAGCTCCTGCCCGGCCCGCAGCGCAGCCTCGAGCTGCGCGTCCTCCTCGGGCCGCAGGACGACCTGTTTCTCGAGGAGGGGCTTCGAGCGTTCCTGGGGAACGAGTACCAGGTGTCGAACCGGAACGATCGGATGGGGTACCAGCTCGACGGCCCGCCCATCCGCCACCGCGCAGGCGCCGACATCGTCTCCGACGCGATCTGCCCGGGCGCGGTCCAGGTTCCGGGCCGCGGGACGCCCATCGTCATGATGGCGGACTGCCAGACCACCGGCGGCTACGCCAAGATCGCCACCGTGATCGGACCTGACCTGGGCCGCCTGGCGCAGGCGCGCTTCGGCGACTCGGTGCGGTTCGTCGCGTGCACCGACGAGGAAGCCGTCGCCGCGCTCCGCGCGCGGCGGGACAGGCTCCGCGATCTGGAACGCCGCATGACGGCGAGGTGAAGGGCGATGCTCGCCACGAAGGCCGGCATCCAGGACTGCAGCTGTGGAATCCCGTCCACTCCTCGTGCTTGGGCTTGATTCAGTTCTTCAGACTCGCCCGGTCGCGGGTGACGCGAGTACGGGGATCAGGCCTCCAGCGGCGGTGGAGTGCCCGTGGCCGTGAGGGCGGCGCCCGCCGACGCCGCGCTGACCAGCGCCACCGCGAGCCACTGCAGCGCGGCGAGCCGCTCGGAGAGGAAGAGCAGCCCGGCGAGCGCAGCGATCGCCGGCTCCAGGCTCATCAGGATGCCGAAGGTGCGGCTGGGCAGCTCGCGCAGCGCCACCATCTCCAGCGTGTAGGGCACCGCGCTGGAGAGCAGGGCCACGCCGAGCCCCGCCCCGAGGAGCGGCGGCGTGAGCCGGCCCAGCACGCCGTCCACCACCGCGAAGGGCAGCACCAGGAGCATGGCGAACAGCATGCCAGTCGCCACCGCGTGTCCATCGGTGAAGTGCCGGCTCACCCGGCCGCCGAGCAGGATGTAGGCGGCCCAGCACCCGCCGGCCACGAGCGCAAGCACCGCGCCGAGCGGGTCCAGCCCGCTCACCTGCGCGGCGTTCCAGGGGAGCAGCAGCGCGATCCCCGCCGCCGCGAGCAGTACCCAGAGGAGGTCCGACGGCCTCCGGCTGCCCAGCACCGCCACGGCGAGCGGTCCCACGAACTCCAGCGTCACTGCGAGCCCCAGCGGGATGCGCTCGAGCGCGAGATAGAAGATGGAGTTCATCGCCCCCAGCACGAGGCCGTACGGGATGACGGCGCGCCAGTGCGCCCTGCCGAAGCGCGCGAGCGGCGGGCGGAACGCCGCGAGCAGCACCAGGGCCGATAGCGTGATGCGCGCCGCCGCCGTGCCCAGCGCGCCCAGCGCGGGGAAGAGGTCCTTCGCCACCGCCGCGCCGCCCTGCACGCTCACCATCCCGAGCAGCACCGCGGGGACGGGCGCGAGGGGGCGCCCCCTGCCTGGCGCGCCGTTCACGGGGGTCGTCCGCTCCTCACGCCGCATCGTCATCGCCCGAGGCCCCGCCCCACCACCGCGGCGAGCGCACAGGCGATGGAGGCGAGCGCGGCCACGACGTGTGCCTCGTATCAGGGATGCGGGCTCGTAGCCACCGTCCCGACTCGGCCAGCGATGGAGGGTGGCCCGCGGAGCAGTGATCACAAGGGCGGGAGCGAGCCGCCCTTCCTCGCTGCGCGCTCCACGTCGGCCGCTTCGGCACCGCGGTGGCGCCGCTCGACCATCGAACGGAGTCGTTCCCGCTCCGAGCGGATCCGCCGCGGGTAGCCATGGAACCGGTCAGGGATGTCACCAGCGCGGTAATAGGACAGGATGCGGTTGGGCCCCGCGTTGTAGGCCATGAGAGCGAGATCGGTGCTCCCGAAGGCAGTCACGAGCCGACGCAGGTACCGGGTCCCCGCGCGCACGTTGGCGACAGGATCGCGCGGATCGGCGGGAGCGAGCCCGGCCCTCTCGATCTCGCGGTGCAGGGTGCGCTCGCGGAGCTGCATCAGGCCGATGGCGCCTGCGTCGGAGACCGCGCCCGGGTCGAAGGACGACTCGACATGGATGAGGGCCAGCATCAGGAGCGGGTCGAGGCCTGCCTGACGCGCTTCCTCGTCGATGGCCCTCGCGACGTCGCGCTGGAGTGCGGCGTTCCGGTTCGGCATTCGCTCCATCACGACCGCCTCGACCTGAGCGATGTCGAGGGCCATCCGGGAGGGGAGCGCCGCCCAGGGTCGTGCCCTGCGGAGTTTCGCGGGCCGCGTGCCTCGTGCAGCCGACACCGGAGCGCCCGCGCGATGGCAGGGGACGAGCGCAATGTGAGGCACGGTGTGCGCGACCGAGCTGACGGTGACGTCGTGGCGGGCCACGTCGCGTGCCGTGGCCCCTGCCGTGTTTCCCAGCAGGACGATCGAGACCACAGCGACGGATCTCCTCATGTGCCGCCTCCTCCTGGGTGCCGTGTGGCTCGTGTCCCTCCCGGTTGCCCTTCCAGGGTAGCCAGCGGCCGGCGGGTGTGAAATTGCCGTGAATGGGATACATAGGAATCCAACGTCGGCGATGTGCGCAAACATGTAATTGCGCGAGATTGCTGAAAGCTCCGCGCGCGGCGTCTGCGTCGATCTCGTACGTATCGCTACATTGCCCTATGATTCGGCAGATCCGAAAGGGCCGCAGCAATTTGCATGATTGACGAATGATGGCGCACGCAAGCCATGGATTGGCGAACGACCTGCGGCCGTCCCGGCCGCGTCGGATGGGTGACTCCGGCGGCTCGGGATGAGCAGCTCCTCGCCCGCTCGGGGCTGGTCCACGGGCCGCACGAGAACCCTCGCGCACCCCGCCGACGGCGCGTATTGAGACGATGGGTTCGCGGAGGAGTTGCAGCGAGGAGTCGGAGCGCCGATTCGCCTTGAAGGCGGAGGAAGCCATGCGAGCGACACTGCTCATCGCGCTGCTCCTCGGGGTCGGCGGGACTGCCGGAGCCGGGGACGCGGCGAAGGCGTGGGACTTCGAGGACGACAAGGTCGACGAGGCGCCTGCCGGCTTCTCGTTCGGGAAGACGGGCCAGGGCCGACCGGGCAAGTGGGTGATACGGGTCGATCCCACCGCTCCCGCCGGCGATCACGTGCTCGCTCAGGTCGACACGGACGACACGGACGGTCGGTTCCCGGTAGCGGTTGCCGACGCGCCGGTCGTGAAGGACCTGCGGCTGGAGGTCCGCTGCAAGCCGATCTCAGGGAAGACGGACCAGGCGTGCGGCCTCGTGTTCCGGTACCAGGACGAGAACAACTACTACGTCACGCGCGCCAACGCGCTCGAGGACAACGTCCGCCTCTACCGCGTCGTGAAAGGCACGCGACGTCAGTTCGCGGGCTGGAGCGGGAAGGTCGCGAGCCGGACGTGGCACACGCTTGCCGTGGAGGTCCACGGAGATCGGTTCCAGGTGGTCTTCGACGGCAAGCCGATCATCGACGCGAAGGACGACACCATCAAGGACGCGGGGAAGGTGGGTCTCTGGACGAAGGCCGACTCGGTCACGCACTTCGACGCCCTCTCCGTGAAGCCGCTGCAGTGACACGCGGTCGTCCGGCGCTGCGAGGGGCGTTGATCGCGCTCCTCGTGTGGCCGCCGGCGGCACACGCGTACCGACCCTTCGACTCGACGGATGCGGCCGTCGCCGACCGGGGGGAGATGGAGATCGAGCTCGGACCGCTCGGGTTCGTGAAGGAAGGGGCTGACCGGTTTCTCGTGACTCCCGGCGTCGTCATCAACTGGGGCTTTGCGCATCGATGGGAGCTCGTGCTCGAGGGACGTCACGTCATGCAGCTCGGAGAGAGCATCACCGGGCCGCGGTCCCGCGTCGAGGAGCCTGCGCTCTCGGTGAAGAAGGTCCTGCGCGAGGGGACGCTCCAGGAGAAGACGGGCCCGAGCGTGGCGACCGAGGTGGCAGCGCTCCTGCCGACGATCGACGGGGATGATTCAGGTATGGGAGCGGAAGGTTCGTTGATCGTGTCGCAGCGCTGGCCCGACCTGACCGTGCACTTGAATGCCGCCCTGGCCTGGACGCGCGCGCACAGGCCGGGCTTCTTCGGCGGGATCATCCTCGAGGTGCACGACGCGTGGGCGGTGCGGCCGGTCGCGGAGGTCTTCGTCGAGACCGAGCGCGACGTGCCGACCGCGGTGTCCGGACTCGCCGGCGCCATCTGGCGCGTCCGGGATGGGCTGTCGTTCGACGCGGGTCTGCGGCTGGCGCGGGCCGGCGGGGTGAACACGGCGGAGATCCGCGCCGGGCTCACCTGGGCCTTCAGCGTGGGGTTTCCGAGATGACGAGGAACGCATGAACACCGTCACCGTCCTGGCCGTGGTGGTCGCTGCCGCATCCGTGACGCCTTCCCCCCTGACGTTGCCGGGTGCCGACGGCCCGGTCGGCTTCGACGACCTCCGCTTCTCGGCCGAGATCCACAAGGTGCTCGTGCCGGCCGGGCGCACCGGACGGGTGGACCTCGTCGATCCCGAGACGCACTCGATCGAGGAGATCCGCGGCTTCAGCGCGTCGGGAGCGGCGGGGCGCGGTCATGGAGAGAGCACGACCTCGGCCGAAGCAGGAGGGGGCTTCATCTTCGCGACCGATCGCACGCAGCAGGCCGTCGTCGTCGTCGATCCGGCGAGCAAGGCGATCGTCGCGCGCGCACGCCTCGGCGGTGGCCCCGACTACGTGCGCTGGGTGGCGACGACGCACGAGGTCTGGGTGAGCGAGCCGGGGAAGAAGGTCATCGAGACGTTCCGGGTCGATGGGAAGGCCCCTCCCACGCTGACGCGGACCGGGACGATCGAGGTACCCGATGGCCCCGAATCGCTCGAGATCGATGCGAGCCACCGCCGCGCGTACACCAACACCTGGCACGACGGCACGATCGCGATCGACGTCGAGTCGCGCGCCGTCGTCGGACGCTGGAAGAACGGTTGCTCGGGGTCGCGCGGGCTCGCGCTGGACAGCGAGCGCGGGCTCGCGTTCGTCGGCTGCGAGGAGGGGAAGGCCGTCGTCCTCGACGCCAGCCACGAGGGCCGCGTGATCGGGCACGCGCCCGCCGGAGATGGCGTCGACATCATCGCGTACGGCGCCAAGCTCTCACATCTGTACGTGCCCGGCGGGGGGGCCGCGGACCTGACGGTCATCGGAGTCGGGAGCGGGGGCGCGCTGGAGGTCCTCGGGAAGGTCTCGACCGCTCGCGAAGCACACTGCGTCACCGCCGACGACCTCGGAAACGTCTACGTCTGCGACCCGGGCAAGGGTCGCCTCCTCACGTTCCGGGACCCCTATCCGGCGACGCATTGACGCTGCTCGGGGTCATCATCGGACGAGCCCGCCCCGGAGCAGCACCCCGATGACCCCTGTCGTCAGGATGACGAGCGGCTCGGGAAGCTTCTTGACCTTGGTGAGCAAGAGCAGGGTCCCCACGAAGATGGCGGCCGTCGGGATGTCGAAGACGGCGCGGCGCCCGAGCACGATCGCCGCGCCGGCGATGGCTCCCGTGGCCGCCGACGTCACCCCGGTCACGAAGGCCTTGATCTGCTTGTTCTGCGCGAAGCGCCGGTAGTAGGGCGCCGGGATGATGACGAACAGGTAGCACGGCAGGAAGACGCCGGCCGCGGCCGCTGCCGCTCCGGCCAGACCGGCCACCAGGAACCCGACGAATGCGACGGTGATGACGACCGGCCCGGGCGTGATCATCGCCACGGCGACGGCGTCCACGAACTGCCGCTCCGTCAGCCAGTGATACTTGTCCACCACCCCCCCGTGCAGGAACGGGATGATGGCGAGACCGCTCCCGAACACGAACGCGCCGGCGGCCGCGAAGTAGAGGAACACGGCTCCCACGGCGCCGAGCGACGAGGCGCCGTGGAGGCCGGTGAGCAGCCAGGCCGGCGCGAGACCTCGCAGCGAGGTGGTCGCCCGCAGGCGGGGTGGAGCCCTCGCGAAGACCGCCAGGATTCCACAGAGCAGGAACAGCCACACGATCTCCGATGCGGTGATGGCCGTCACTGCCATCATGATCGCGAAGATGGCCCAGAGGAGCCTGTCCTTCTGCAGGGTCATCTTCACGAGCTTCACCGCGCTCCGCGCGATGATGGCGATGACCGCCGCGCCGATGCCGTAGAACGCGCCCTGCATCCAGGCGAGCCCGCCGTAGCGCACGTAGAGGAGCGACAGCGCCAGCACCATGAGCCACGATGGGAAGACGAAGCAGAAGGCGACCAGGGACGCGCCGAGGATGCGCGCCCTGATCCAGCCGAGGTACATCGCGAGCTGCGCCGCGAGTGGCCCCGGCATGAGCTGGGCGAGCGCGAGGCCCTCGAGGTAGTCCTGCTTCGATATCCAGCGGCGCTCCTCGACGAGGTCCTTCTGCATGTACCCGGCGAGGGCGATCGGTCCGCCGAAGCCGAAGGTACCGAGCCGGAGGAAGTACAGCAGGAACTGCCGCATCGTGCAGGACGCGACAGGGGTCTCCTCGGTCGGCGACGCGGTCGACTTCGGCGGAGGGCTCGAATGTCCGTCCGGCGCCATGGTCGTGCCTCGGAGCACGTCACCGTGCCCCGAGCTTGGTCTCGGTCCTGTCGAGCGCCGAGCGGCGCCCTCGCGCGAGGTCCTGCGCCTTGCCCACGCCCCAGTAGTGCAGGAAGAGCACGCGCGGCTGCTCTCCGGTCATGTGCTGGTGGATGGCGACGATGTCGATCTTGCCGAGGATGGCGTCGATCTTCGCGCCGTCGATCGTGGTCTGGGCGGGATCGACCTGTGCCTTCGGCACTTCTCCTGCGCCTCCACTCGTCTGGTTGATCTTCGCGAAGACCTTGCCGACGCCTGCGGCGAGCGCCTTCTCCTCACCCATGCCGCCGATGTGCATGAACATCACCTTCGGCGAATCCCAGAAGAAGTGGTTGTGCAGCGCGGTCACCTCGAGCCCGCTCTCGAGCGCGACGGACATGACCGGGTTCACCTGGTCCTCGGTCAGGACGAGGTCGCCCATGACGATGGTGTGCTGCGGCGTCCCTCCGAATGCGGCCCAGGAGGTGAGGCCCATCGACGGCGGAATCTTCACCCCCGCCGCGGTGACGCGGAGATCCGTGCGCGGCACCGAGACCTTGAAGACCCCCTCCTTCGCGTCGAAGGTCCCGTTCGCGCCCGTCAGTTGCTCGATCTGCTGCCCGTCCAGCGCCGATCTCGACGGATCACCCGTCTCTGCCGCCGAGACGGGCGTCACGACGAAACCAGCGACGGCGCTCGCGAGTGCGAACGCGCCGCGGAAGATCTTCATCCCGGAACCCATGTCGCCTCCGATACGTATCTAGCAAGTGAATCGTCCAGGTTCAAACGTGCCAAGCAGGGCCGGCGTGGGGCGCGGCGCCCGAACCCTCGTCAGGGGGTTGAGGGGCCCTCCCAGGGTGATGTGGCCATGTTGAATCTCGGATGATTCAACTGCTACGCAACGAACCGCCGGCGCGATGCCGGCAGCGAGGAAGGTTCCATGAAGTGGATCACACGTGCCGGTGTGAAGGTCGACCGCGTCGCCTGCCCCTGGCTCATCCGCAAGTTCATCGACGGCGATGCCGAGTTCCTGTTCGTGCCGACGGAGCAGGTGGCCGCGACCGCGCAGCGAGAGAACGCGACGCCGTACGACACCGCGGGCGCCGAGCTCGGTCACCGGGGCAAGGAGTGCTCGTTCGACGCGTTCTGTCGGAGGTATCAGCTCTCCGACCAAGACCCCGCGCTGGTCCTGCTCGCCAAGATCGTGAACGGCGCCGACACGGACAACTCCTTGTGGAACCAGCCCGAGAGCTGGGGCCTCAAGGCGATCGCGGAGGGCTTCCGGCACCTCGGCCTGCGCGACGATCACGAGATCAACCGCGCGGAGTGGATCGTGTACGACGCTCTGTACGCGTACTGCCAGCAGTGCGTGGCGAAGGGCCAGCCCGAAGGCGCATTCCGGAGCTGAGCATGGAGCTCCAGACGGAGAGCGACCAGCCTAGTGCCCGTGCCGGTGATGGGCATCGGGGAAGTGTGGGTGGTCGTGAACCAGTGCCGCGTGCCCGTGCGCATGCGAGTGCGGCTCGGTGACGGGGCCAGCGTGTCCGTGCTGGTGGTGCTCGTCGTGGACGTGTGAGTGCTCGTGCTCGAGGGCGTCGTGGACGTGCTCGTGCGCATGTCGAGCCCGCAGCACGAGCGTGAGCCCGAGAGCCATGAGCGCGCCGGCGACGAGGTCTCGCAGCAGGATCCCATCCCCGAGCAGTGGCACCGAAGCCATGGCACCGATGAACGGGGCCGTTGCGAAGAGTACCGCCTGCCGCGCTGCCCCGATGCCGCGGGTCGCGACGAGGTGGAGGACGATGCTGGCGCCGTAGCCGACCGCGCCGACGGCGAGGGCGCCGAGCACCACGCCGAATCGCGGGAGGTGATCGCCCGTCGCGATCGCGAGCACGAGGCCGATGACGCCCGCGGCGAGCGTCTTCGCGCGAGCGACCGACACGGGATCCTTGAGCGCGAGGCGCTGTGCGAGATTGTTGTCGAGCGCCCAGGCCGCGCAGGCGCCCGCGATCGCTGCGACACCCGCGGCATCCGCCCTGAGTGGCCCTGGCGCGAAGCCCAGGAGGATGGCGCCCGCGACGATCGCGGCGGCGCCGGCGGATTCCCGCCGCGCGAGGTGATCGCCGAACGCCAGCACCGCGAGCGCCATGGTGAAGGGGGCTTCCAGGTTGAGGAGGAGCGACGCGGTGAGGCCGGAGACGCGCCCGAGTCCCATGACGAGCAGGACCGGGCCGACCAGGCCGCCCGCGACGATCATCGGAAAGAGCGAGCGCAGGTCCTCACGCCGGAGCGGTGCCTCGCCACCGCTGCGAAAGGTGGCGAACACCATCAGAGCGAGGCCTGCGCCGAGGTAGAGCAGGCTGGCGAGCATGAGGGGGCCCGCACCCGGAACGAGCAGCTTCGCGGCAGGCGTCGCCGCGCCGAACAGCGCGGCGGCGAGGAGCCCGGCGCCGGTCGCGCGCCGGTCGATCATCCTCCCACCGCTTTTGCCGCGCCGTGGCTCGTGGAGATGGCCTCCGAAGCCCAGGAAGCACTTCCGAACGAAGCTTCCGACTACCCTGACGTGACGCGCTCTGCACGTCTGTAAGGGCCGCTGCGTTCCCGGCTTGCCGCGCCGGGCGGCGCTGTGGACCGTTCGGGCAGGAGGATAGCGCCGTGACGAGACGGATGGGGAAGTCGGGGGGCCGACAGGGGCAGCGGACGATCGGCTACGCGGTCGTCGGCCTCGGGCACATCGCTCAGGTGGCGGTACTGCCCGCGTTCCAGCACGCGCGCGAGTCGGCGCGGCTCGCAGCGCTCGTCTCGGGCGACGCGAAGAAGCTCAGGGAGCTGTCGGAGCGCTATGGCGTCCCCGCCTACCGGTACGAGGACCTCGACGAGTGCCTGGCGCGCGACGACGTCGACGCCGTGTACATCGCCACCCCCAACACCGAGCACGTGGAGCCGTGCCTCCAGGCGGCGCGCGCCGGCGTGCACGTGCTCACCGAGAAGCCGATGGCCACCTCCGAGGAGGACTGCCGGGAGATGATCACGGCCTGCCAGGACGCGGACGTGAAGCTCATGGTCGCGTACCGGCTTCACTTCGAACCTGCGAATCTCGCGGCGGTCAGCATCGCGACGTCGCGTCGCATCGGCGACCCCCGCTACTTCACGTCGACGTTTTCCTATCAGGTCGAGCCCGGAAACATCCGCACGCAAGCGCGCCTCGGGGGCGGGGCCGTGTGGGACCTCGGCGTCTACTGCATCAACGCCGCGCGCTATCTGTTCCGCGACGAGCCCGTGGAGGTGATGGCGACGGCGGCGCACCCGCGCGACCGCCGCTTCAAGGGGATCGAGGCCGGCTGGAGCGCGCTCCTGCGCTTCCCGGGCGACCGGCTCGCGAGCTTCACCTGCGCGTTCGACTGCGCTCCGACGGGGAGCTACCGCCTCGTGGGTAGCGAGGGTGAGTTGAGGCTTGACCCTGCGTACGAATACGTCGGCGCGCTCGAGTTGACGCTGACGGTGCACGAGCGCTCGTCGCGAAAGAAGTTCCCGCAGGTCGACCAGTTCGCTGCGGAGCTGGCCTACTTCGCGCGCTGCATCCTCGACGACCGGCAACCGGAGCCCGACGGTCACGAGGGGCTCGCCGACGTCCGCGTCATCGAGGCCATCCTGCGCTCCGCGCGCGAGGCTCGCCCGGTCGGCATCGAGCCGGTCCGGAAGACGCGGCGTCCTTCGCCCGCACAGACGCAGCGGCGTCCGCCCGTCCGCAAGCCGCCGCAGGTGGTCGATGCGCAGGCGCCGTCGCAGTAGCCGCCGATCGACGTGCCGTAGGTCTCGGGACGGACAGGCCGCGGGCGCCCCAGGGGGCGCTGGGCCGCCCGACGCGCTCCGCTGGCCCGCGACCGGTGCTAGGGTTCTTCCGCGACCGCCCGGCATCGGGAGGGGCCGCGGAGGGCTCCCAGATGAAGGCCGGCCTCGTCGGTTACTCCCCATCGGGCAAGACCACCCTGTTCGACGCCCTCACCGGCCAGCACAAGCACGGCGCCGCCGCGCGCGCCGTGAACCTCGGCGTGATCAAGGTTCCCGACCCGCGCATCGACTCCCTGTCGGCGATCTTCAAGCCCAAGCTCACCACGTACGCCGAGATGCACTTCGTCGACGTGCCGGGCCCCTCGAAGAAGGGCTCGGGCCTCGACGCCGACGCGCTGCGGGCGCTCGCGGAGGTCGACGCATTCTGCCTCGTCGTGCGCGGGTTCTCCGGCTTCGACGGCACGCCCGGCGACCCCGAACGCGAGCTGGGAGACTTCGACGCCGAGCTCGTGTTGCACGATCTCGGCCTGGTCGAGAAGCGGCTCGAGCGGCTCTCGCGCGAGCACAAACAGGGCTCCTCCGAGCATCACGAGCTCGAGCGGCTGCACGCGCACCTCGACCCCGGGCAGCCGCTCCGGAGAATGAGGTGGACCGAGGCGGAGGAGAACGAGCTCGCGCACTTCTCGTTCCTGTCGCGCCGGCCGATGCTCGTGGTCGTGAACGTCCCCGAGGAACAGGCCGCCGCGGCGCCGCCAGCTGCCGTCCTCACGGCTTCGAAGGAGCGCGGGTGCGAGGTGCTGTCGCTCTGCGCCACGATCGAGGCCGAGATCGCGGACCTCCCGCCGTCCGATCAGCCCGAGTTCCTCGCCTCGCTCGGCCTCGCGGAGCCCGTGCGCGCGCGCTTCATCCGCGCCGCCTACCACCTGCTCGACCTCGTCTCGTTCTTCACCGTGGGCGAGGACGAGGTGCGCGCCTGGCCGATCCGCCGCGGCGATCGGGCCCCGCGCGCCGCGGGCCGGATCCACTCCGACCTCGAGCGCGGCTTCATCCGCGCCGAGGTGATGCACTACCAGGACTTCATGGCCGCGGGGAGCGAGGCGAAGGCCCGGCACGACGGGAAGCTCCGGCTCGAGGGCAAGGAGTACGTCGTCCAGGACGGCGACATCATGAACATCCGGTTCGCCGTCTAGGGCGCGCCCGCGCAACAGCGGGCTGGACGGGCGCGTCACTCCCCGGGTGGGCACCACTCCGCCGGGTTCTGGGGTCGGCCGCTCGCGCAGGAATCCGTCCTGAAGTCGCAAGGCTAAGAAAGCCGGACGCCCGCCGGCGTCCGGGTTCATGGGCACGGCCGACACTCCCTTCGTTCGCGCGTATCCAGGCGCTGAAAGGGAGGTCACACATGCGAACGATGACGACGCCGAGGCTGTTTCCGCACCCCATCGCCCTCGCCGCTGCCGCGCTGGCCCTCGCCGGAGCGGTGGCCTGCGGGAGCGAATCCCCCCTGCCGCACGATGCCCGCGTGGAGGCGGGGCTGCAGCAGGTCCTCGACCGCGCCGTGGCGACGCAGGACGTCCTGCTTCCGGGCGCCATCACCTACTACCGGGAGCCGGCCCACGCCGCTTGGGCGGGGAGCGCGGGAATGGGCGACCTGCAGGCCGGTATTCCCCTCCGGCCCGAGAGCCGGATCCGCGCGGGCAGCATCCTCAAGTCGCTCATCGCGACGGTGGCCTTGCAGCATGTGGAGGAGGGCGTGCTCTCCCTGGAGCAGAAGCTGCCGGAGCTCTTGCCGAAAGCCGTGACGGACCGCGTGGCCAACGCCGACCGGATCTCGCTCCGCATGCTGCTCAACCACACGAGCGGCGTTCCCGACTGGGTCGACGACGAGGTCCACGCGACCGCTGCGACCGATCCGGCACACGTCTACACGAACGACGAGATCCTCGACCGCATCGCCGGCATGCCCGCCTGGTTCGAGCCCGGGACCTCGTGGCGCTACTCGAACTCCGACTACTCGCTCGTGGGAATGGTGCTGGATCGGGCCGGAGGCACGGGTTGGCGCGCGCAGGTCCGCGCGCGCGTGCTGGCGCCCCTCGGCCTCACGTCGACGGAGCTGCCGGAGCCGGGAGACCGCACCGTCACCGCCGATGACGCGCATGGTTACGTGGCCGTCGGCGGCGCCCCGATCGACCTCTCCTACGTGGATCCATCGATGGCCGGCTCGGCGGGCGGGAACGCCATGGTCACGACGGTGCAGGATCTCGCCCGGTTCGTCGAGGCGCTCTTCGCCGGCCGGTTGTTCGCGCATCCGGAGACGCTGGTCGAGATGACCACCATGGTCGACGCTCCCGATGAGACCGGCCTCCCTCACCGATACGGGCTCGGCCTCGAGTCGTTCGAGATCGGGGGAACGACGATCGTCGGCCACACCGGCGGCGCGGCCGGGTACGCCACGATGATGGTCGTCATCCCCGAGCGCGCGGCGACCCTGGTGACCGCCATCAATGCGGCGGATCTGTTCGCGAACGCGCGCTACGTGCTCATGCCGTCGCTGGGCGTCATCGCGGCGCCCGCCCAGGGGAGATAGGGCATTCGCCGCGGGGGAGGGGGCGATCGACTTCGGTGTCTCAACTCCATATCCGACGCTCGGGGCGCGCACCGCGGTCCACCGGTGAAGCTCACCTCTTCTCGAACAGCGCCTTGTGATCCCGCGCGCGCACGTGTTCGGGATCGCCGATCCGCGTGAGCCCGGCGCGAGCCGCCCAGTCGAGCTCCGCCTGGAAAAGTTGCTCCGGACAGTGCCCTGCCGGCTCGAGGAGGAGCAGCCGGCCCCCGCTGCGCAGCGCCCGCGCCATCTCCTGGAACGCGACCCCGGGCGCCTCCATCTCGTGGACGACGTGGATCGCCAGGACGAGGTCCATGGTCCCGTCGAGATCCTCGATGCCGAGGCTGTCCGCGCCGCACTGACGGATCGCCACCCTCCGGGCCAGGCCCCGCTTCTCCAGCCGCCGCGAGAGCCCCCGGAGCATGCGCGGCTGCACGTCGACGCACACGACGCGCCCCTGCTCGCCCACGCCCCGCGCCAGCGGAACCGTGAAGAACCCCATCGCCGGCCCCACCTCGAGGACCTTGTCCCCCCGCCCGACGAACGCGGCGACGAGACGCTCCGGATTCTCGCGCAGACGGCGGATCGGGCTCGCGAGCAAAGGCCCCAGCCACCAGGGCACCACGTGCGGCCGGTGACCGGCGGGGACTGCCCCGTTGGCGAGCTTCCCGTGTGCGTGGCTCATTGCGGTTCTCCTGGCTGGCGGCTCGGGGCCGACGTGCCTCCTGCGGCGAATGGAGGTAGAATATGAGCGATCGCTCACGTTCACTACTCGCGTTCCCATGCCCCGTCACCCCGCCCGAAAACCACGTCGAATCGCGCGTGAGCGCCGCCCCTCTCGTCGCTCTCGCACTTCGAACGCGCCCGGTGCTCGCGTCGTCGCGCCGGCCGCCGAGAGGCGGGCGCCCAGGCAGGCCCGGGCACGGGAGCTCGTCGACGCGCTCGTCGAAGCGGCGGCGCAGCTCCTCGTGGAGCGCGGTTACGAGGGAGCCTCGACCAACGCCATCGCGGACCGAGCCGGCGTCTCGGTGGGATCGCTCTATCAGTACTTCTCCGGGAAGCCGGACGTGTTCCGGGAGCTCATGGAGCGGCACCAGGCCGAGGTCCACCCGCTCGTCGCCCGCGCGCTGCGCGACCTCGAGGGCTGCGAGGAGGCGCCTGCGCCCGCCGTCGAGTCGCTGCTCCACGACCTGCTGCGCCTGCATGCCCGCCAGCCGGAACTGATGCACGCCATGGACACGCAGCTCGGCCACGTGGCGCACGGGGCCGGGGACGCCAGGGAAGCGGAGGCGGCCATCGCCCTTGCGCGCGTCCTCGAGCGCCGGGGCGCCGGGACGCGCGAGGATTGCCGAGCCTTGGGCTGGCTCCTCGCCGTCGTCGTCTCGACGGTCTCGCGGCGGCTCGTGCACGCGCCGCCGCCGGGCGTGGACGAGGAGGCGGTGGTCCGCGGCGTGGGGCGGATCGTGGAGGCGCTCTTCGCGGAAACGCGCTGAGCTAACGCGGCGCCGTGGCGCTCATCCCATGCGTTGCGCGCTTCGACGGCCACGCCACGGCCCCCACGGCCTGCTCGCTCGCCCGGGCCACCTTCGAGCCGGGCGCGCGACCGAGGTGCTGCGCGATGTACCGGCCGGCCGCCAGCAGGGCGTCGAGGTCCACCCCGGTCTCGACGCCGAGGCCATTCAGCATGTAGACGAGGTCCTCGGTGGCGAGGTTTCCGGACGCGCCGGCGGCATAGGGGCACCCGCCGAGGCCACCGACCGCGGCGTCGACCGTCTCGACACCGCGCTCCAGCGCGGCGAGCACGTTCGCGAGCGCCTGGCCGTACGTATCGTGGAAGTGGACCGCGACGCGGCGGAGCGGCACGCGCGCCGCCACGGCGTCCACCAGGGCCGCGGCCGCTCGCGGCGTGCCGACCCCTGTGGTGTCCCCGAGCGATACCTCCTCGCATCCGAGATCGACGAGGCGCTCCGCCAGCTCCGCCACGGCCGCGGGCGCGACGGCGCCTTCGTACGGGCACCCGAGTGCGCACGAGACGTAACCCCGCAACCGGATCCCGCACCGGCGCGCGGCGGCGGCCACCTCCGCGAAGCGCGCCAGGGTCTCCTCGATGGAGGCGTTCACGTTGCGGCGCGCGAACGACTGCGACGCCGCCGTGAAGACCGCCACCTCGTCGACGCCCGCCGCCGCGGCCGCGTCGAAGCCGCGGATGTTCGGGACGAGCGCGGCGTACGACGTGCCTCGCCGGCGGCGGATGCCGGCCAGGAGCTCCGCCCCGTCCGCCAGCTGCGGCACCCATCGCGGCGAGACGAAGCTCGCCGCCTCGATGGCGGGCAACCCCGCGCGGGACAGGCGGTCGACGAGCCCGATCTTGACGGCGGTCGCGACGGCGGCGGCCTCGTTCTGCAGCCCATCGCGGGGCCCGACCTCGACCACCTTCACGCGGCGCGGGAACCTCACGGCGCCGCCTCCTCGAGCGCGACCAGCTGCGCGCCCTCGCTCACCAGCGCGTCGACGGAAAAGTAGATCTCGGTCACGCGCCCGTCGCGAGGTGCCTTGACGGTGTGCTCCATCTTCATCGCCTCGAGGACGACCAGCGGTGCGCCCTTCTCGACCCGGGCGCCCCTCTCCACCATGACCGCCACCACCCGGCCCGGCATGGGGGCGGTGAGCGTGCCGCCTCCCGCGTCGTGGTCCGCGCCGGCGGCGGGGTCATGGAGCGTCAGCCGGTGCCCGCGGCCCCCCGTGATGACGACCAGGTCGTCGCCGCTCCGCACCACGGTGGCGCGCAGGCGCGCTCCGCCGACCTCGGCCACGAGGTCGGCGGAGCCGCTCCGCTCGCCGCGCACCTCGACGGGACCGTTCGGCAGGTCGAGGAGGAAGCCACCGGGACGGTAGTGGGCGAGCACGCGGACGAGCTCGCCGCCGTCGACGAAGCACAGGGCGTGGTGATGATCGGCGTTGAGCCGCCAGCCGTCGGTCCGGTGCCAGGGCGAGTACGGGTCGCCCGAGCCGCGCGAACCCTCCTCGGCGTCGGCGGCTCGCCGGAGCAGGACGTCGAGGCAGGCGATGGCGAGCACGGCGTCCGTCGCCGGCGCCGCGTCTCCGACGAGAGCGGCGCGGTGCCGCTCGATGAAGCGCGTGTCGAGCTCGGCGGCGGCGTAGGCCGGGTGGGCCGCGACCGCGCCGAGGAAGGCGAGGTTGGTCGTGACGCCCACCGCCTGGTACTCGGCCAGCGCCGCGCGGAGCCGCCGGACCGCGCCGGCGCGGTCGGTGTCCCACACGACGAGCTTCGCGATCATCGGGTCGTAGTGGATGGTGACGGCGTCGCCCTCGCGGACGCCCGTGTCGACGCGGACGTGGGCGCTCTCCACGGGGGTGCGCAGGTGCGCCACGACGCCCGTCGCGGGGAGGAAGTCGCGCGACGGGTCCTCGGCGTAGATGCGCGCCTCGATGGCGTGGCCGCTGATGGCGAGGTCTCCCTGCGCGGCGGGGAGCGGCTCCCCCGCCGCGACCCGGAGCTGCCATTCCACCAGGTCCCGGCCGGTGATCATCTCCGTCACCGGGTGCTCGACCTGGAGCCGCGTGTTCATCTCCATGAAGTAGAAGCGGCCGTCCTCGTCGAGCAGGAACTCGACGGTGCCGGCGCCGACGTAGCCGATCGCCGTCGCAGCCGCGATGGCGGCCCGGCCCATCGCCGCGCGCAGCGCCTCGCCGAGGCCGGGCGCCGGCGCCTCCTCCAGCACCTTCTGGTGCCGCCGCTGGATGGAGCAGTCGCGCTCGAAGAGGTGGACGGTGCCGCCGCGCGCGTCCGCGAACACCTGCACCTCGACGTGCCGCGGGCGCGCCAGGTACCGCTCGAGGAGCACGCGATCGTCGCCGAAGGACGCGCGCGCCTCGCGCCTCGCCCCGGCGAGCGCTTCCGGGAACGACGCGGCGTCGACCACCGCCCGCATGCCTTTGCCTCCGCCCCCGGCGGTGGCCTTCACCAGCACGGGCCAGCCGATCCGCTCCGCCTCCGCGGCGAGCCGGGCCTCCGACTGGTCCTCGCCGTGATAACCGGGGACGAGCGGCACGCCGGCCCGCTCCATGAGCTGCTTGGCGGCGCTCTTCGAGCCCATGGCGCGGATGGCCTCGGGCGGCGGGCCGATGAAGACGAGGCCGGCCCCGGCGCACGCCTCCGCGAACTCGGCGTTCTCGGAGAGGAAGCCGTACCCCGGGTGAATGGCGTGGGCGCCGCTCCGTTGGGCCGCCGCGAGGATCGCGTCGGCGCACAGGTAGCTCTCCCGCGCCGGCGCGGGGCCGATCCGGTAGGCCTCGTCCGCCATCGCCACGTGCTTCGCCCGCGCGTCGGCGTCGGAGTAGACGGCCACGCTCCGGATCCCGAGCCGCCGCGCCGTCCGCATGACGCGGCACGCGATCTCGCCTCGGTTCGCGACCAGGATCTTGTCGAACACCCCGCTCCTCCTTCTCTCGCCCGCGCTCACATCCGGAAGACGCCGAAGGTCGTCTTCTCGATCGGTGCGTTCAACGCCGCGGAGAGGGCGAGCGCCAGCACGGTCCGCGTCTCGGCGGGATCGATGACGCCGTCGTCCCACAGGCGCGCGGTCGCGTAGTACGGGTGCCCCTGCGTCTCGTACTGCTCGCGGATGGGTGCCCGGAACGCCGCCTCCTCCTCCCGCGACCACGCCTCGCCCCGCGCCTCCATCGCGTCGCGCTTCACCTGAGCGAGCACGCTCGCCGCCTGCTCGCCCCCCATCACCGAGATGCGGGCGTTGGGCCACGTCCACAGGAAGCGCGGCGAGTAGGCGCGGCCGCACATGCCGTAGTTGCCGGCGCCGAAGCTCCCGCCGATGAGGAACGTGAACTTCGGCACGCGCGCGCACGCCACGGCCGTCACCATCTTCGCGCCGTCCTTCGCGATGCCTCCCGCCTCGTACTTCGATCCCACCATGAACCCGGTGATGTTCTGCAGGAAGACGAGGGGGATCCCGCGCTGCGCGCACAGCTCGACGAAGTGGGCCCCCTTCAGCGCCGACTCGGAGAAGAGGATCCCGTTGTTGGCGACGATTCCGACCGGATAGCCCCACACGCGTGCGAAGCCGCAGACGAGGGTCGTCCCGTAGAGCCGCTTGAACTCGTCGAGCTCGGAGCCGTCGACGACGCGCGCGATCACCTCGTGGACGTCGTAGGGCTTGCGCGCGTCCGTCGGGATGACGCCGTGGATGTCCGCCGGGTCGTGGCGCGGCTCGACGGGGCGCTGGAGCGCGACCTCCGGGCGCTTCACCGCGTTCAGGTTGGCCACGATGCGCCGCGCGATGCGCAGCGCATGGGCGTCGTCCGTGGCGTAGTGGTCGGTGACCCCGGAGGTGCGGCTGTGGACGTCGGCGCCCCCCAGATCCTCGGCCGAGACCACCTCGCCGGTCGCGGCTTTGACGAGCGGCGGCCCGCCCAGGAAGATGGTGCCCTGCTTGCGGACGATGACGCTCTCGTCGGACATCGCCGGGACGTACGCGCCGCCGGCGGTGCAGGAGCCCATGACGACCGCGATCTGCGGGATGCCGGCCGCCGAGAGGTTCGCCTGGTTGTAGAAGATCCTGCCGAAGTGGTCGCGGTCCGGGAAGACCTCGTCCTGCTGCGGGAGGTTCGCGCCTCCCGAGTCGACGAGGTAGATGCAGGGCAGCGCGTTCTCGCGGGCGATCTCCTGCGCGCGCAGGTGCTTCTTGACGGTGAGCGGGTAGTACGATCCGCCCTTCACGGTGGCGTCGTTCGCGACCACCACGCACTCCCGTCCGCTCACGCGTCCGATGCCGGTGAGGATCCCCGCCGACGGGACCTCGCCCTCGTACATGCCGTGGGCGGCGAGCTGCGACAGCTCCAGGAACGGCGCCCCGACGTCGAGGAGCTGGCGGATGCGCTCGCGCGGGAGGAGCTTCCCGCGCCCGGTGTGCTTGGCGCGCGCGCGCTCGCCGCCGCCCAGCTCCACGGCGGCGACCTCGCGTCGCAGGTCGGCGACCAGCGCCCGCATCGCCTCCGCGTTCCGGCGGAAGTCGGGCGACTGCGGGTTCACGGCGGTGTCGAGCACGCTCATGGCCTTCGCTCCCGGCCGCGGGTCAGGCCGTCTCGTTGAAGAGCTCGCGCCCGATGAGCATGCGGCGGATCTCGCTCGTGCCGGCGCCGATCTCGTAGAGCTTCGCGTCGCGGAGCAGCCGCCCGGTCGGGAACTCGCTGATGTACCCGTTCCCGCCCAGGCACTGGATGGCGTCGAGGGCCATCCGCGTCGCGTGCTCGGAGGCGAACAGGATGGCGCCGGCGGCGTCCTTGCGGGCGGTCTTCCCCGCGCTGCAGGCGCGCGCGACCGCATACACGTACGCCCGGCTCGCGCTCAGGGTGGTGTACATGTCCGCGAGCTTGCCCTGCATGAGCTGGAACTCGCCGATGGCCTGGCCGAACTGCTTGCGCTCGTGGACGTACGGCAACACCACGTCGAGGCAGGCCTGCATGATCCCGAGCGGGCCGCCGGCGAGCACCGCCCGCTCGTAGTCGAGGCCGCTCATGAGCACGTTCACGCCGCGGCCGACGACGCCGAGCACGTTCTCCTGCGGGACCTCGCAGTCCTCGAAGAGGAGCTCGCAGGTGTCCGAGCCCCGCATGCCGAGCTTGTCGAGCTTCTGCGCGGTCGAGAAGCCGCGGAAGGTCCTCTCGACCAGGAACGCGGTGATGCCCCGCGGCCCGGCCGACGGATCGGTCTTGGCATAGACGACGATCACGTCGGCGTGCGGGCCGTTCGTGATCCACATCTTGGTGCCGTTGAGGAGGTAGCGATCGCCCTTGCGATCGGCCCGGAGCGTCATGCCGACGACGTCCGAGCCGGCGCCCGGCTCGCTCATGGCGAGCGCGCCCACGTGCTCTCCCGAGACGAGCCGGGGCAGGTAGCGCGCCTTCTGCTCGTCGCTGCCGTTGCGGTGGATCTGGTTCACGCACAGGTTCGAGTGCGCGCCGTAGGCGAGCCCCACCGCGGCCGAGGCCCGGCTCAGCTCCTCCATCGCGATCACGTGCTCGAGGTACGTCATCCCGGCGCCGCCGAAGCGCGGGTCGACGGTGACGCCGAGGAGCCCGAGCGCGCCCATCTTCCGCCACAGGTCCATGGGGAAGTGGTTCGCGCGGTCGATCTCGGCGGCGCGCGGCGCGAGCTCCGTCGCCGCGAACTGCCGCACCGTCTCGCGCAGGAGGTCGGCCGTCTCGCCGAGGTCGTGATCGAGTCCGGGATAGCGCAGCGCCGCGACCACGGCGTCGCTCGCGCGCGGTGGCGCGCGTCCGGCCGCGCCGTGGGGGTCTGTCGTGACAGCGTTCCAGCTGCTCACCTCGAGTGCCTCCATGTGCGCTCCTCCGGTGGTCGCCTAGGCCGTCCTGGTGGCGGCGGCCCGCTGCAAGCCGAGCTCGTCGATGGCGAGCGCGCGCATCTTGAACTTCTGGATCTTCCCGGTGACCGTCGACGGGAACGAGTCGACGAACTTCCAGTGGCGAGGGATCTTGTAGGTGGCGATCCTCCCCCGGCAGAAGGCCTCCAGCGCCGGGGCGTCGCAGGTGGCGCCGGGCTTGAGGCATACCCAGGCCATCACCTCCTCGCCGTACTTCTCGCTGGGCACGCCGATCACCGCGACGCTGCTCACCGCCGGGTGGCCGTAGAGGAACTCCTCGATCTCGCGCGGGTAGACGTTCTCCCCGCCCCGGATGATCATTTCCTTGATGCGGCCGACGATGTTGACGTAGCCCTGCTCGTCCATCGTCGCGAGGTCGCCGGTGTGCATCCAGCGCGCGGCGTCGATGGCCCTGCGGGTGCCGTCGGGATCGTTCCAGTACGAGAGCATGACCGAGTAGCCGCGGGTGCACAGCTCGCCGCGCGCGCCGCGCGCGACGGTTCGCCCCGACGCGGGGTCGACGATCTTCACCTCGAGCTGCGGGTGCACCCGCCCCACCGTCGTGGTGCGCTTCTCGAGCGGGTCGTCGACCGAGGTCTGCGTCGACACCGGTGAGGTCTCGGTCATGCCGTAGCAGATCGTGACCTCCGGCATGTGGAGGAGGGTCTGCACCTTCTTCATGACCTCGACCGGGCAGGGGGACCCGGCCATGATCCCGGTGCGCAGCGTCGGGAACGCGAACTCCGCGAACCGCGGATGGTCGAGCACGGCGATGAACATCGTCGGCACGCCGTAGAGCGCGGTGCATCGCTCCGCCGTCACGGTCTCGAGCACGGCGACCGGGTCGAAGGACTCCGCCGGGATGACCATCGTCGCGCCGTGCGTGGTGCAGGCCAGGTTCCCGAGCACCATCCCGAAGCAGTGATAGAAGGGGACCGGGATGCAGACGCGGTCCTGGTCGGTGAGTCGCTGACCCTCCCCGACGAAGAACCCGTTGTTGAGGATGTTGTGATGCGTGAGCGTCGCGCCCTTCGGCGCGCCGGTCGTCCCCGAGGTGTACTGGATGTTGATGGGGTCGTCGGGCTCGAGCGTCGCCTCGCGCTCGCGCAGCTGCGCGTCCGGGACGGCCGCCGCGCGGTCGAGGAGCTGCTGCCAGCCGGTCTCCAGGACCACGATCTCCCGCAGCGCCGGGCAGCGGCCGCGCACCTCCTCGATCATCCCGACGAAGTCGGCGCCGCGAAACGCGCGCGCGGCGACCAGCACGCTCACCTCCGACTGGCGCAGCGCGTGCTCGAGCTCGGTCGTCTTGTACGCAGGGTTGATGTTGACGAGGATGGCCCCCATGGTCGCGGTCGCGTACTGCAGGAGCACCCACTCGACCCGGTTCGGCGCCCAGATCCCCACGCGATCGCCCTTGCCGATCCCGAGCGCCATGAGCCCGCGCGCGACGCGGCGCACCTCCTCCTCGAGTTGCCGGTACGTGAGCCGGATCGCCTGCGACCGCACCACGAGCGCCTCGCGGTCGGGGAACCTCGCCGCGGTGCGGCGCAGATTCTCGCCGATCGTCTCGCACAGGAGCGGCGCGTGGGAGAGGCCCTGCGAGTAGGAGCGGGTCATGCGGCCTTCCGGGTCCGGGGGGTTCGACCGGAGACGATAGGCGGTTCGCCGGCGCACAAAGCGCCAGATGGGTTGCAAATCCTGCCACCGGATCGAGAATGGGTGAATGGCCACGCGGTCGCCGCGCCACCCCGACCGATCGCCCCCACGGGCCGAGACGCCGATGGCGTTCGTCCGCGCCATCGTGCGGGCCTTCGAGCGGTACGGCGCCGACCCGCGCAAGGCGCTGCAGGCGGCACAGGTCGCGCCAGCGCAGCTCGACGACGCGTCGGCGCGCATCACCGCCCGGCAGATGGAGATCGTGTCGGACGCCGCGATGCGGCAGCTCGACGACGAGGCGCTCGGCTGGTTCTCCCGGAAGCTGCCGTGGGGCAGCTACGGGATGCTCTGCCGGGCCTCCATCACGTCGCCGACGCTCGGCGTGGCGCTGAAGCGCTGGTGCCGTCACCACCGGCTGCTGACGGAGGACGCGGTCCTGGAGCTCTCACAGGACGGCTCGGCCGCGAGCCTGTCGATCGCCGAGCACCGCCGCTTCGGCGAGCTGCGTGAGTTCTGCCTCGTCACGCTCCTCCGCTACGTCCACGGGTATGCGTGCTGGGCCGTCGACTCACGCATCCCGCTGCTCGGCGTGAGCTTCCCCTTCGACGCGCCGCCGCACGCCGGCGCCTACCCCCTCATGTTCCCGGGGCGGGTGGCGTTCGGGGCGAGGCAGGCCGGCTTCAGCTTCGACGCGCGGTACCTGGCGCTGCCGCTCCTCCGCGACGAGGACGCGCTCCGGCAGATGCTCCAGCGCGCGCTGCCGCTGACGGTGCTGCAGTACCGGCGGGATCGGCTGCTCGTCGAGCGCGTGCGGCAGCTCCTGCGGACCCGCGCCGAGCGGGTCCGGACCGCGGAGCAGCTCGCCCGCCAGCTCCACGTCTCCGTCCGGACCCTGCACCGCCAGGTGCGCGAGGAGGGCTCGTCGCTGCAGGGGCTGAAGGACGAGGCGCGTCGCGAGCTCGCCCTCGACCTCCTTCGCCGCACCGCTCGCTCCGTGAAGCAGGTGGCGTGGGCGGCCGGCTTTCGCAACGAGAAGAGCTTCGCGCGCGCGTTCAGGCAGTGGACCGGGACGTCGCCGTCGGAGCACCGCCGCAACCTCGCGCGTGCGGTTTCAGTCGCGCGGTGAATGGCCGGCGGCGAGAGCCCCGGCGACGAGCGCCAGTGCGAGCGCGAGGGCGGGTGCGTCCCCGACGACGGAGTAGAGCGTCCACACCTGCCGCGCCGGGATGGTCGCGACGAGGACCCGGTCGTTCTCCTCCCACGGTGAGAGCGTCGCCCGGAAGCGGCCCTGCGGATCGATCGCGGCGGAGGTGGCGGCGCGCACCGATCGGAGAATCGAGAACCCACCCTCGATCGCTCGCACCCGCGCCATCTCCGTGTGCTGCGGATCGATGCCCCGCCAGTCGGAGGACGGAAGGAGCACCACGCCCGCGCCTTGCCGTGCGTGGGCGCGCGCGAGCGAGGGTGAGTCGTAGTCGTAGCAGAGCGCACCGGCCGCGCGCCCCCACGGACGATCGTAGGCACGAAGGGGCTCGGTCCCGGCGATGGCGGGCTCGCCGAGCGGGAGGAAGTGCTTCGCGTACCGCTCGACCTGCGCTCCCTCCGGGCCGAACCACCGGTAGACGTTCTCGTAGCGCAGCGGCTGGCGCGAGCGGACGATCCCGTACGCGGCCACGAGATCCACACCGTGGCTGCGAGCGAACGCGGCCGCGCGGGCGACGAGCGCGCCCTCCTCGTCGGGCTCGACGAGGGTCGCGACCTCGTTCCACACCACCACTCGAGCACCGCGCGACACGGCGAGCTCGGAGCGCTCGAAGAGGAGGGCCTCGGCGCCGCGGAGCTGCTCCATGGACGTGAGCTGCGCGGGAAAGTCGACCGTGACCGCGGCGACCCGCACCGTCGGTCCCTCACCGGCGCCGGCGATCCGGAACGTGCCGAAGCCGATCGCCGAGACGGTCGCGGCGGCCGCGATCGCTGCGTGTCGCCAGGGACGACGCGGCGCCGGGGTGAGCAGCAGGACCACGGCGGCAGCCGTCGGCCACGCGATGGCCAGGGTGACGAGGCCGAGACCGCCGAGCGAGGCGACCTGCAGGAGGGCCATGTTCGTCGAGTGGTTCACGGCCAGGCTCGCCCAGTGACCGGCGGGGGTGAGCGCGACGCCGACCCAGTCGGCGAGCACGATGAGGCCGGCGAGCGCGTGGATCGCCCACCCCGCGGGCACGCGCCGGCGCACGACGTCCCAGCCGGCCAGCGTCAAGAAGGTGAGCGTGCCGAGGGGGATTCCATAGGCGAGCGCGAACGCATACGAGACCGGAGCCGTCACGATCTTGACCGCGGGGAGGGCTGCCGCCGCAGCGCAGAGGAGCCACAGCAGCGCGCGGCCCCGGACTCCGCGGAGTCGCGCCGCCACCAGCGCGAGCGGCACCGGCGCCGCCCACGCCAGGAGCTCGATGCCGGCGCGCCAGGTGCCGAGCGTCGCGAGGACGATCGCGGTGGCAACGAGCGCCCAGGTAGGGAATCGGTCGGCGATGGCATCGCCGGCGAGGGCGTTCCACGCCGCGCCCCCGATGGGGGTCGAACGTGAAGTCTCGGCAGGGATCGCAGGCGTCGACGGCCGCGTGGCGAGGGCTGGGCGTTCCATGTGAGCTCCGGTGCTGCGGTGCTGCGGGGTTCGCACCGCACCATGACGCTGCAGGCGCCCCGCCGACTCGCCCGCGCGCGCCAATCGTTCGGCCGCGAGCGCCACGGTGGTAGCTTTGGCGCTCGTGGGCCCCAGCGTCCTCCCCGTCGCGACACGCGCTCTCGTCGAAGCGTGCGAGCGGCTCGGACTCGACGGCGCCCTGTTGCTCCGTCGCGCCGGGCTCGAGCGTGCGCAGCTCGACGTGCCGGACTCCGGGATTCCCGCCGAGCGGGCGGATGCGGTCTGGCGCGAGGCGGTGGTCGTCTCGGCCGACCCCGCGCTCGCGCTGCGGGCTGCGGAGGCGACGCCCTTCGGGGCGTTTCGCGTCCTGGATTTCCTCGGAGCGACCGGTGCGACCGTCGGGGAAGGGCTCCGCCGGGTCGCGGAGTACTTCGCCCTCGTCGATCCGCGCGCCATCCTCGCGGTCGACGAGGCGCCGGCGGTCGTGCGCCTCGCGTTCCGCGGCCTCGAGGGCCCGGTTCCGCCGCAGGCGCAGGAGTACACCCTCGCCATCGTGGTGTCGCGCATCCGCCACGTGGACGCGGGCGTGCCCGATCTCGGCGTCTCCTTCACCTTCCCGCGCCCGGCGCACGCAGCGGAGCATCGGCGCGTGCTCGGGCTCGAGCCGACGTATTCGGCGCGCGACGCTGCGGTCGGGATCGCGCGGACCACCTGGGAGCGGCCCACGCGCACCGCCGATGCCGGCCTGTTCGGTACGCTCGACGCCCACGCTCGCGCGCTCCGCGATCGCCGCTCGTCGAACGCGCCGGTCCAGGAGCGTGTCCGCGCAGCCATCGCGGCGACGCTCCCGGGGCGCGAGCCCACCGTCGCTGCGGTGGCACGCGCGCTGGGCACGTCGTCGCGTACCCTGCAACGCTGGCTGGCGGAGGAGGGGGAGCAGTTCGCGGTGATCGTGGACGCCGTCCGGCGCGAGCGGGCGGAGGCGTTCCTGCGCGCTCCCGACGTCTCGATGGCCGAGGTGAGCTGGCTCCTGGGCTTTGCCGAGCAGAGCGCCTTCACCCGCGCGTTCCGGCGCTGGACGGGGAGCACGCCCACGGAGTGGAGGAGAGG